>NZ_JBBELS010000003.1:0-50982 GCF_037574965.1 Pseudomonas sp. KBN12P06040 | reverse complement strand
CGCGAAGGACCACACCAACCAGCGCGTCGACGCCGAGGCCCAGGCGCGTGCGGATGGCGACGCCGCGACGTTGGCCAGCGCGAAGGACCACACCAACAGCCGTGTTGACGCCGAGGCTCAGGCGCGGGCGGATGGCGACGCTGCGACATTGGCCAGCGCGAAGGACCACACCAACAGCCGTGTCGACGCCGAGGCCCAGGCGCGGGCGGAAGGTGACGCCGCGACGTTGGCCAGCGCGAAGGACCACACCAACAGCCGTGTCGACGCCGAGGCTCAGGCGCGGGCGGATGGTGACGCCGCGACGTTGGCCAGCGCGAAGGACCACACCAACAGCCGTGTCGACGCCGAGGCTCAGGCGCGGGCGGATGGTGACGCCGCGACGTTGGCCAGCGCGAAGGACCACACCAACCAGCGTGTCGACGCCGAGGCCCAGGCGCGGGCGGATGGTGACGCCGCGACGTTGGCCAGCGCGAAGGACCACACCAACAGCCGTGTTGACGCCGAGGCTCAGGCGCGGGCGGATGGCGACGCTGCGACATTGGCCAGCGCGAAGGACCACACCAACAGCCGTGTCGACGCCGAGGCCCAGGCACGGGCGGAAGGTGACGCCGCGACGTTGGCCAGCGCGAAGGACCACACCAACCAGCGCGTCGACGCCGAGGCCCAGGCACGGGCGGAAGGTGACGCCGCGACGTTGGCCAGCGCGAAGGACCACACCAACCAGCGCGTCGATGCCGAGGCCCAGGCGCGGGCGGATGGTGACGCCGCGACGTTGGCCAGCGCCAAGAGCCATACTGAGGATTACTCGGTCGCGCGCGGAGTAGAGGCCGGGGACGGCTCGGTCGCTGTAGGCAAAGGATCGAGCGCGACCGCTGCAGGATCCGTTGCGCTCGGTGCGGGGTCGGTTGCCGATCGCGCGAACACCGTGTCTGTCGGCGCCGCCGGCGGCGAGCGGCAGATCACGAACGTTCGTGCCGGCACGGCCGCCACCGACGCCGTGAATCTCTCGCAGATGCAGGCCGCTGACTTGCAGACGCTCAACAGCGCAAACCAGTACACAGACAGCCGGGAAGTGGCAATCCGGCAGGACATGTACGCCGGCGACGTGAACACGCTGAACAGTGCGAATCACTACACCGACCAGCGCATCGATGCACTCGACAACTCGTTCAACGATGCACTCGCCGGCGCCTACAACTATGTCCGCAAAGAGAACCAGCAGATGCGGCAGGAGTACCGTGCGATCGGCGCGCTGGCCATGGCCACCGCGGCGATAGGCATTGGGCCAAAAGATCTCGGCCGCTCGCAGTTCGGTTTCGGCATGGGGACGGTGCAGAGCGCTTCGGCGATGGCCATCGGCTTGAACCACTACGTGAACGACTCGACCGTGGTCACGTTCCGCGGCGCTATCGGGACCAGCAAAGCGGTGTCGGGCGCGTCGTTCGGCGTCGTGAAAGGATGGTGACCATGAAAAAGTTACTGGTAACGCTGACCCTCGCGGGAGCAGTGGGACTCTCCTCGGGGGCCCAGGCGATGAGCGCCTGCGAAGTGGCGTTGTGCATGTACGGCAAGACGACCGGCAACAGTGGGGGCAGTGAGTGTCGGGCGGCGGAGAAGAAGTTCTTCAGCATCCAGGTCAGGAAGAAAGGCAAGTTCAAGCCGAACCCGACGTTCGAGAAGCGCAAACAGTACCTGAACGGTTGTTCCGAGGCTGACCCCGATGCAGCTGCTCGCGCACTCGGCGCTGACCCGGCCGCGAAGTCGAAGATCCTCAACAAGTACGGCCGCGTCCCCGGCTGATTCGTTCTACGTCATCCCCCCTGGACCGCTTCACCGGTAGCCCTCGCGGCGTACCGCGGGGCCGGCTGCGCGTTGTTCGGCCAGGGGCAGGATGGAGACTAAGGAGGTTATATGCGGTTGTTCATAGCGGAGAAACCCCAGCTGGGCCAGGTGATCGCCGAAGCGCTGGGCGGCGGTCAACGTCGAGGCGGCAGTATCCAGTGTGGTCAGGACGTGGTGACCTGGTGCGTTGGGCACCTACTCGAACTGGCCCCGCCGGAAGTGCACAACCCGGCGTACGCGAAGTGGAATGCGGAGGATTTGCCGCTGAAGCTGCGGCCGGTGAAATATCAGCCAATTCCTGGAACAGCTGACCAGTTGGATGTGGTCGGCCAGCTGATCGCCCAGGCCGATGAGATCGTGCATGCCGGTGATCCGGATGAAGAGGGGCAGTTGCTGGTGGACGAGGTGTTGGCCTACTTCGGCAACAGTCGACCGGTGAAGCGGATCCTGATCAACGACCTGAACGCCGCCGCGGCACGGAAGGCGCTGGGTAATCTACGCGACAACAGCGAGTTCCTTGGGCTGTCGTTGCGAGGCCAGGCGCGGAGCATCGCAGACCAGCTTTACGGCTTCAACATGACGCGGGCGTACAGCCTGGCGGTTCAGGCGCGGGGGGGCCGAGGAGTGTTGTCGGTGGGGCGGGTGCAGACGCCGATCCTGGGCCTGATCGTGAGTCGATATCTCGCACACACGGCTCACAAGGGCTCTTTCTACTACAACGTATCGGCAGCGCTGGACTTTAAGGGGCGGATCCGGGGGCGCCTGCTGGTCGCGGATGACGCGCCGACTGACGAAAAGGGGCGGATCCTCGAAGAGAGTTATGCCAACAGCATCGCGAACGCGTGTCGCGGCCAGCCGGGCCTAGTCGTGTCGGTCGTCCAGGAAGAGAAATCGCAGGTCGCACCGTTGCCATTTTCGCTGCTGGACCTGCAGGCGCAGATGAGCCGTGAACATGGGATCAATGCGGAAAAGACCTTGGCGATCACCCAAGTGCTGCGCGAGAAGCACAAGGCGATCACGTACAACCGCTCGGACTGCAACTACTTGTCCACCGAGCAGCATGCCGAGGCGCCGGGAACGCTGGCGGCGCTATCGCAAGCACTACCGGAGCTGCGGACGACCTTCGAGCAGCTTGACCCAGGACGTAAGGGACGGGCTTTCAACGATTCGAAGGTGTCGGCGCATACCGCGATCATCCCGACCGCGGTAGTGGTGGACATGAAGGCGCTGAGCGCCGACGAGCAAGCGGTCTACCTGGCGATCGTCAGGCAGTACCTGGTGCAGTTCATGAGCGAGAAGCGGTATTTGGCCGTGAAGGCGCTGTTTGATGTGCAGGGTCATGTGTTTGAGGCCAGCGCGACCAAGACTACAGCGCCGGGCTGGACCCAGTTGCTGCGCGAGGTAGCCGATGAGGCGAGCCAGGCCGGCGAAGAGGATGAGGGCGAGGGCGAGGTGGAGGCTACGCAGTTCGAGGAACTGTCGGCTCTCGCTGGAGGGGAGCAAGGCCATTGCCTGGATGTATCGGTTTCCAAGGCGAAGACCAAGCCGTTACCGCTGTATACCGAGGCGACCTTGCTGAAAGACCTGAAGCAGGTGGCCAAATACGTGCAGGATCCTCGCATCAAGGCGCTGCTGCTGGACCGCGACGATGGCAAGGCTGGAGAGCGTGGCGGCATCGGCACCCCTGCCACCCGGGCGGCGATGTTGGGCAAGCTGCAGGAGCGCGGTTTCTACACGATCGAGAAGAAGAAGCTGGTTCCGACGGCCCTCGGAGTGGCCTTCATCCAGGCGCTACCGCGGATCGCAACGACCCCCGACATGACGGCGCTGTGGCATGAGCAGCAGGTGATGATCGAGCGTGGCGAGCTGTCCGTCGATGCCTTCCTGGACGAGCTGGAGGCCTTCATCGGTGAGCAGATCAGCACGATCGATCTCGGCGACATGCCCATTGCCGGACGTGCTGGGGTCGAGCCGCTGGCGGCGCGCTGCCCCATGTGCGGTGGCGAGCTGGTAAGGACGGCAAAGGTGGTGGGGTGCAAGGGGTGCGAGTTTCGCATGTACCCGAGCATCGCTGGGAAAGAGCTGACCACCAGTCACCTCGAAAGCCTACTCAGCAAGGGCAAGACCAGCTTGATCAAAGGCTTCAAGAACAAAGAGGGCAAGGCCTTCGACGCCGCCCTGCGCCTCGATGGCCAAGGAAAGGTTGCGTTCGATTTTCCGAAGACCAGCAAGGCCAGCAAGACCAACGGGAAGCGTTACGCGTAACGCTCTGCCCTCCCCCCCCCCCTCAAAAACATCAGCAACCGCGTCAGGTGCCGCGCCCCCGGCTCGGCGGGTCGGCTTCATCGACCCGCTGAACGGAGGCACGGGCGCAGCGAACACTTGACGCCAACTGGAAAGAAACAGCCTTCGACCGGGAGCAAGGGCAGCTTCATCGCCCATGCTCCCGAGTCCTCGACGGCGAGAGCGGGTAGTAGGGCAGAGCCCTACGACTTTGGGACTTCATCCATGAAACAGGACCGTATCAAGGGGTGCCCGGTATGCCACCAACGACCAACCGTCAGGACTCTGCCTGGCGGCGCAGGAGATCTCACGCACTCGATTGAATGCCGGGTGCAGGAGTGTCGCATGGCAATGGTGAGCGGCCATTCCCTCGAAGAAGTTGTGGCCGAGTGGAACAACGATGACAGCTGGGCGCGATTGGGGGCTGATGCAGGACAGACCCATGCGCGCCCTTTCTATCGATTTGAACGAGAGAGGTAATACAGATGGCACGTGGAGTTAACAAAGTGATCCTGGTTGGCAACGTCGGTGGTGACCCGGAAACCCGCTACATGCCCAACGGCAATGCGGTGACCAACATCACCCTCGCCACCAGCGAGAGGGACTTACGACAAGGGCAAAGGAAAGACCTCCCCTCCGCCGCCGCCTGCCCAGGACAACGACAGCTTCGACGACGACATTCCGTTCTAGCGGTCACCTTGGCGAAAACTGAATAACTTCAACTGTGCGGCGGCTAAGGTCGCCGTTATTTATAGTGGATTATCCAATGAAAAATACTTCTCATCTTGTTCTTCAAGGTAAGGGCGGCGTCGGCAAGTCTTTTAGCGCTAGCGCTTTGGCGCAGTACTTTATCGAGCGCGGATATAACGTGGCATGTGCTGATACTGATCCGGTGAACAGTTCGTTCTACCAATTCGCGGCGCTTAATGTCAGCTTGCTAAAGATCATGGAAGGTGGTGTGATTTCTCAAAAGCTCTTTGATCCGCTGTTTGAAGAGCTTTTATCCACGGATGATGTTTGCATCGTTGATAACGGCGCATCTACTTTCATTCCGATGCTCAAGTTCATCAGTGACAACTGTATGTTGTCGGCGCTCCAGGATGCAGGTAAGCAGCTATATATCCACACTGTTATTACGGCTGGCCAAGCGAAGGATGATACTTTTAATGGCCTGGAGCGTCTCATTGAAATGATACGCGCCGAGCAAAGTAACACTAAAGTGGTGGTCTGGCAGAATGAATTTTGGGGAGTTCCCGTTTTTGATGGGAAGCCACTTGATAAGACAGAGCTGATCTTGGGCAATTCAGACATAATCCAAGGAATATGTCCTGTCATTGACAGGAACAGCGACGCCTTCACGGCAGACATTCGTAATGTTCTAGAGGCACATTTGACGTTACAGGAGGTTAAGCAGTCCGAGGACTTCGGAGTTATTGCGAAGAGCCGAATTTGCCGAGTGTATAACGATATCTTCACCGAGCTGGACAAGGTATTCGGCAGGGAGGTGATCGACGATGAGTGAACGCCAGGCGGATGTGCTGGACGAGGTTCGCAAGCGGGCCCTAGCTGAACTGAATATAAAGGTGTCCCGAGAGGACCCAATATTCAGCGTAGTGTTTGCTACTGAGGCAGTGCTTGAACGGATGACGGAGCCGCTGGTGCTCGCGGTGAAGCAGATACCTGGTGAAATGGGGATCAGCATTGAGAAAATCGCGAGCGCCGTCGAAGATGCCGAGCAGACTGTTGAGCGATTGGTTGAGGAGGGGAAAACCGCCCTTGTCGAAGTGCGAGATACCGAGGCCAAGAAACTGGTGAAAGTGGTTCGGGAAAGCCTGGAGGGGAGCAAAGGTGTCAGCCACACCAAGTTCTCTATCGTGATGGCCCTGTGTTTCTTCTTTGCTTCAACCACATTGGGGGTTGGTGGGTACTCATACTTCGCGGTGAAGGATGCGATGAAGGACGCCAACTACTGGTACACCCAATATAAGGCATCCAAGAAGTGAAGATAGCGCCTCTAGGAGGCGCTATTCCTTTTTACCGTAGAGCTTTTCTTTGTTGGGTACCGAGTCCCATTCGAAGGTGTTTCTTCGGATTGGTGCGTTAGGGTCAACCTTTCCCTGGCCAAACCGGAAGCCTGTACTTGCTGCCGGAGCTTCAACGGGTGCTGCTGGAAGGTGTTTACTCCCTTTCATATGAGTTTTGCGCTTTCTCGCTCGATACATCATCGAGGCCAGAAGCGCGGGAGTAATCCCGTTCTCGGACTCTTTGGAGAGAATCCCGGCGATCAGTGCATGGGAGTAGCCATAGGTCCGAAGGCTTTCCAGCAACGGCAGGTTGTTGTTGATGGCTTTCTGCTTACTGATCGAGCAGCGTAGGGCCTGAATGACAGGCTCCAAGATGGTTGGGAGGTCTTCGTCTTTCACAGTGGTTTCTCCGGTTCAGGCTCGTGCAGGGGGGCTTCGAGTGGCGTGCTGCACGTTGACTTAACCCGGCGCTTACGAATGCGGTGAAGGCTATTTTCGAACGTGGCGAAGCTCATGGTGAAACCATCGTCGAGAAGGGCTTTATGCACAGCCTTCCTGCTAACGCCCGCTTTCAGTGCCCGCTCAACATCATCAAAGACCTCGTTCAGGCGGGCTGTCTGAGATCGATTGGCGGTGCCGGAGGAGAGAGCACGGAGGGTTTCTTGCAGGCTGGATCGGCTCATTGTCTATCACCTGTCTATGAACTGTCCGTTGTATGCCATGAATCGGCAGGTAATGTCTAGATTGCAGGATGTAATGATTTGAGAGTGTCTATGCAATGCCATGTTCTGCCTACTGTATGTCTAGTGGCGAATATCGCCAGGAAAAACAGAGGCACGTGACCGATTGTTTACAGGGGCAAGCCCCTTCCAACAATCGACGTGCCAAAGGGGACACCCCTTTGAAACCCCGCGCAGCGTAACGCTGCGAAGCAAGCGGCCAGTCGGTCGAGTCAGTCATCGTCGGAGTCATCACATGTCGGACAAGAAGGCGGCCCGTAGCCAGGTCGTGGCTTTTCGCGTGCCGGACGAAAAGTTCGCCCCTTATGAACAGAAGCTCAAGGAACTGGGCATCAGTAAGTCCGATTTCTTTAGGAAGCTGCTCTTAGAGAGGCTGGATCAAGTCACTATCGTTGCTCCATCCAAGGACAATGCTAAGTTACTCTTTCTGTACAACAAGGCGAGCAACAACCTTAACCAATTAGCACATCGGGTTCACCTGGCCTACAAGTCTGAAATTGTCTCCGAAAGATTATACCTCAAACTCATGAATTCCCTTGCGGCAATTCATGCCCTACTTTTATCGGGGGTGGACGATGCTGATTCGGGTTAGCGGTTATAACAACGGAGTCAAGGAGTATTTAGAGGAAGGGAATAAGGCCGGGCGCGATTATTCGCGCGAAGAACTGGATGAGCGCGTAATTCTTAGTGGAGACCTGGATTTAACCCAGCGGATATACCAGTCCATTGAAGATGAAGGGCAAGAGCGCTATGTGACTTTCACCCTGTCTTTTGCGGAGGACGACATTCCGCGGGAAACACTACAGGCGATAACTGAAGAGTTTGAATCGTTCTTAATGGTTGCGTACAGAAAGGAGGAATACAACTTTTACGCCGAGGCTCATCTGCCTAGGCTAAAGGAAATAAAGAACAAGGCGACGGGCGAAATGGAAGTTCGGAAGCCTCATATTCACGTCGTCATTCCACGGCGTAATTTACTTTCTGACAGGGAAATGAACCCAAGAGGAATGTACGATTCTCATGTTGCTTATTTCGAGGCCTTTCAAGAATACATAAACCAGAAGTATCAACTTACCTCCCCGCGGGATCGCATACGCATTGATCCAACGGATGCTTCGAGTATCTTGTCCAGGTACAAAGGAGACGACTTTCGCGGCAAAAACAGAGATTTCAAAGAAAAACTGGTTGCACTGATCGTTGAGCGGGATGTGCGCACTCGCGAGCAGTTCCATAACCTGGTGGCTGAGTTCGGGGAAACTCGCGTGCGCAATGAAGGAAAGGAGAATGAATACCTTGCTGTAAAGCTACCCGGTGACGCTAAGTTCACCAATCTGAAGGACACTATTTTTCACGACAGCTTCATCGTCCATCGTGAACTGAAGAAGCCGCCGTTGGAGAGACATGTAATTAACGAGCGCCTGCGAGCCTGGCCGGAGCGAGCCAAAGAAATCAAGTACGTAAGCAAGGCCACCCCTTCATTTAGAAAACTTTACAACCAAGCATCACCTGCGCAACGTCACGACCTACTGGCGCAGCGTGAATCACAGTTCTATTTAAAACATGGAGAACAGTATGGCTTACATACTTCCGAACGAGCGGGAAGTCATCAGCGAAGTCCTGTTGAAGCTGGAAGAGAAAGCACTTCCAGATCTGCCGCTGGCCTGCAAGACCTGTCCGGCCGCGATGTGGCAGATCACAGGGAGGGATACGGCGAAGGTGACCGCTCGCTGCTACTGCCGCACGATGCATACGTTCACCTGGGACAGCAAGAACCAGGAGGAGATCCTGGACTGCGACATGCTGTACGCCACGGAAGAGCAGGAGGAAGGACTGGAGGACGAGGAGGATCGCAGCGACGATCTGCCCCCGTTCCTTCGCGGACTGAGGGAAAAGCCCCAGGGCGAGATCGAACGTCTGCAGGACGAGGACTGACGTTCCCCTTTCCTCCTCCCGTTTCCACCGGCGGGCCAGAGCGTGACACGTCGATGCTCGCGTTGCAGCAGCGCTCGGCCGAACTCTCCTCTGGCGCGGGGGCCGGTTCTACCGTTACGGCGAGTTCTGCTCGCCGGCGACCACCTGGTGGACGGCCCAGCCGACCCGGCCGACCCAGCCGAGACAGAAAGAACTTCGAGTGGAAGCCCGGTCCTGGCCTGGCTTTGAGGTTCCCCTCCCCTCCCCCCTACGTCAATCCGCTGCGCAGCGCCTCAATCAAGGCGCTGGAGCAGCGCGCGAGCCGCTTGTTCGGAAGTGCGGGCGTGGAATCGGCCCCGTTACCTATGGCAGTCCGGCGAGCTGGAGGCAAACAAACCTGGAGGGCTCAAGGGAAGGCGGCGTCGACTGTGGCGGGGTACTTCCTACGCTGCCACGAAGAGAACCAGATCGGACCTGCGCAGCGCCGGGCGCTGTGGCGGGTCGACCAGCAGTTTCATGAAACCCGCCGCGCCCTTTTTGCCGACGAACGTTTCAGCCGCCAGGAGAAACAGCAGCTCCTGGCGGTGTTGGCGTTCGAGCGTATGAAGGCGCGTCAGCGGATCGAGGAGCCGACGTTGGCTCAACCACCAGAAGAGGACCGCAGTATGGGTAGTAAAGAGATTCGCGCGTTGCTGAGCGCGAACGACGACGCGCCGGAGAACTCCATCAGCGGGGGGCGTAGTTCAGCCCCGGCAAGAGAGCGCATGCAGCGCCTGATGGAGCGGATGAAGCAAGATGTGAGCACCGAGAAACAGCGCGAGCGAGCGAGGGAGCTTAGCGCTGCCGACCTCTACACCAAGCGGGCGAGGTTCAGCCAGAACGTGCATTACCTCGACAAGCAGTCCGACAAGACGTTGTTCGTCGACACCGGCAAGGCGATCACGTTGAGGCGCGAAGCGATGAGCGAATCCGCGGTGAAAGTCGCCCTGGAGCTGGCCAAGGAACGCTTCGGCAGCACCTTGACGATCAAGGGTAGCGAAGAGTTCAAGCGCCTGGTCGTCGAGACGGTTGCGAAGAACGGGTTGGACGTGCACTTCGCCGACAAGGGTATGAACCAGCTGCTGTCTGAACGCCGCGCCGAGATCGAGGCCGAACGGGAGGGGGCGACTATCACCGCTGCGGACTTGGACCAGCCGGAGCCTGTCGGGCCGGAGCAGACTTCAGCCTCGGCCGAAGCTGAAGTGGACGACCCCAGCGTGATCAAGGGTGTACTGCTGGACCATGGGGACGCCCCCTACAAGCACGATCCGAAGCAGAACATGAGCTACTACGTGCGGCTGATGACGGCGGCCGGCGAGAAGATGTACTGGGGCGTCGGCCTGAAGGACGCGATGGAGGCACAAGACTTCAGGCTGGGCCAGGCGATTCGCCTGAAGGACATGGGCACTGTCCCGGTGTTGGTGCGTACCCGGGACGAGCGCACGGGGCTGGAGCTGGAGCGCGAGGTGCAGCGGCGAGGATGGGCGGCGGAGCCGGTGGCGCGTTCGGCGCCAGAGGTGGCCGCAGAGGCGGGACAGGTCGAGCGGGAGCCCGGGAAGGTGGTCACGCCGGAAGCCGCACATGCCGTGGATGCTGGGGAAGGCTCTGCGATCCTGGCGCGCGAGGCGCGCTGGGAGCGAAACAGTGGGCTATCGATGGCCGAGGTGGGCACGGCTCCGGCGATGCTGGGCATGCGCGCAGAGGAGCATGCAGTGCAGGTGCTCTTTGGCGAGGATGGAAGCGAGGCCGGCCGCGAGCGGGTGGCATCCTTGATGGAGCATGAGGCTTACCGGGCAACCTTCCAACAGGTGGTACGTGACCGTACCGAGCGCCTGAACCCGGTGTTGCGCGAAGAGCTGCTGGTCTCGCCTGGCTACGCACTGGCCCGGTCGCTCATAGAGCAGGCGGAGCAGCGCTATGGTGCAGTCCCGGACGCTGTGCAGGAAGCACAGAAGGCTCAGCTGGAGGACCAAGAGCGGCAGCGCCAGGAAACCGACTGGATCGATGTGGATGCTGCGATCGCAGCGATCGAAGCCCAGGACCGAGCGTTCGAAGCACAGATGGCCAGCGAAGCGCCCTCCCCTACGCCTGTTACCCGTGACGAAGAGCGGCAATCAGCGCTCACGCCGAAGGAACGCGCAGCAGAGCAGCAGGCGAGCCCGGAGGTTCTACCGGACCTGCAGGCGAAGCACGACAAGAACATCGCCAGGCGCGCGACCGAGCGCGAGTTCAAGCAGTGGTCCAAGGAGCAGTTGGCCGCTGACCCAGAACGTTTCGAGCAGTTGTCTTCGAAGGAGAAACGGGCGGAGTTCAGAGAGTGGAAGGAAGGAGAGGCCGAGCGCGATCAGGATCTGTCCGCAAGTGCTCCTGCCGAGGTGGAGGTGCTGGAGATCGAGGAGACTGGCCCCGAGCCTGACTGACGCAAGCTTGCTCCAGAGGTGTTGACACAAGGTTGGTAATTCATAATTATGAATTACCAACCTTACACGCTTACATGGAGGCGTCATGATCGTCATTGTCGGTGGCAACAAAGGCGGATCGGGGAAGACTACGACCGTTCTGAATCTTGCTGTAGCTCTCGCCCGCCGGGAAGGCAAAGAGGTTTGCTTGGTCGATGCGGATCCTCAGCGCTCAAGTGCAAAGTGGCATGCTGAGCGTGAGGAGTCGCAGATTCTGCCGATGATCACTCTGGTAGAGAAGCGCGAGAACATCGCAAGCACGCTCAAGACTTTGGACGCAAAGTTCGATTATGTGTTGGTTGACGTAGCGGGCCGTAACTCGATTGAACTTATCTCAGGTGCAACCGTTGCGGACGTCATCATCGCTCCCCATCAGTGCAGCCAGCTGGACCTCGACACCATGGAGGAACTCCAGGAGCAGTTTGAGCGGGTACGAGTGCTGAACCCTGAGCTTCGTGTGCTTGCTTACCACAGCATGGCGAGCACCAATCCAGCCGTCAAAGAGACGGAGCGAAAGGAATTTCTAAACTACCTGCAGGAGTTCCCATCGATCGAGAGTCTTGAGGCTGTCGGCTTCTATAGGAAGGCGTACCGGGATGCGATTTCGAATGGTCAGTCAGTACTGGAGGGCGACAACGCTCAGGCAGCTGCTGAGATCGCACAACTCGCCAAGGAGGTGTTCGGTGGCTAAACCGCGTAGCCAAACTGCCGCTGCTAAGAAAGCCGGAGCTGAGCAGCCGGTGATTGCAGACAGTAGGAACACCAAACCTGCTAAGCAGACCCCTGCCCCCGCCGAAATCGAGGCTCTGACGCGAGAGCTGGCGGGGCGTCCATATGGCTCGAAGCAGCCCGCTAAGCAGAAGGCGAAGCCTGTCACCATCAGCTTGCCACCTTCAATGATCGAGCAACTGGAGGATGCTGCGCTTAGGAATAAGCGGGAGAACGGAGGCCTCAAGACTGTGTCTGCTATCGTGCGCGACGCTCTTGAGGCCAAAGGGTATATCGTTTCGTAATTCACTATTACCAACTGCCAATTCATAACTATGAGTTGGCAGTTGGTTTGTCTGAATGGGCCGCAATGACCCATTTTTAATGGCTATAAGCTCTTTTGGGGATCCCGCAGAATTCGGAAAAAAGTCGTACGCTAAGCCTTAAAACCGGCGCCGGCAAACCTTTGCGTCCACGCTTTCGCGGCCGGAGTTAAATGTCAATATAAGCAAGTTTCAACCAGAGCCCCCTTACGTGGGGACAAGTACAGCGAGGGAGGGCCATAAATGACAGATCAGACCGCAGAGCAGGGGCAGTTAGACCTCAACGCACAGCGCCGCGAAGTCATCAGCGACTACACCCGCGCCCGGACGCCGGCATGGGTTAAAGAGGTGATCGAGGCCAACCTTGCCATCGAAGCCGAGGACGCAAAGAGTGCAGGCGCTCTGGGCTTCATGACCCGCGCCCTGGTCATTGCGACCATGCCCTACAAAGACCCGAAAACGGACGTTTTCACGCGCAAGAACGGCGATATTTCGCTGCGCATCATCGCAGGCTATTCGGGCGGTATCCCCTACGGCGTTTATCCGCGGCTGCTGATGGCATGGATAACGACCGAGGCCGTTCGCACGCGCTCGCGCGTGGTCGAGCTGGGCGACTCGCTATCTTACTTCCTGCGCGAGGTGCTGGAGGTTCAGCGCGGCGGTGGCCAGCGCGGCAGCAGCACGCGCGTAGCCGAGCAGATGAAAAGGCTGTTCGGCTCAATGGTCAACGTCTCGTCCTCGGCCGAGAGCACGGGCCGCCGCTTCAAGCTGAAAAACGTCACCATCGCCGACGACGCGGAGTTCGATTCAAGCGACTTCGATTTCGAGCGGCCACGGCCTAATGCCCTCAGCCTTGTCGGGGCAGATGGCCAGCCGCTGCGCGATCCGGCCATGCCTCTGGACCTCGGCGACACTGCGCTGCAGCTCCCGCCCGATCCGCCTGCCGGCGAGAGCGAGACCATGCTATGGACGCCGCAGGCCACGGACACGGCCGGCGCCTGGCGCAGCTATGTGAAGCTGACGCAGAACTTCTACGACGAGTGCATTGACCGGCCCGTACCCATCGACATGCGCGCATACAGAGCGCTGCGCCGGGCACCCCTGGCGATGGATATCTACACCTGGCTCACGTACCGGATGTTCTACGTGAACAAGAAGACGCGGCCGATCCCGTGGGAAGCCCTGATGGGCCAGTTCGGCAGCAACTATTCCAGCCCGCGCGCGGTGTTGGACTTCAAGAAAGGATTCCTGAAAGCCCTCAAGCTGGTACTGGTGACGTACCCCAATGCGCGCATCGAGGTCACGGACAAGGGGCTTGTCCTGCTGCCCTCCCCCACCCACGTATCTCGCCAGTATTTCGCCCAGGGCGAACTGACCTTCGGGGGCCAGTGATGGAGCATCAGGAAACGTCGCTGCGCGTGGCCTACGCGATGCACTCCTGCTCGCCAATCCTTGACGGACTCGCGTACCTGCAGCGCGTTGCGCAGCTCATACGCTTGGAGGGCTCCCCTCACGTCCAGGCGCTGCGATAGAATCGCACGCCTACCCCTTTCGGTCGGTGGCGGGCTGGAGTCCTCCCCGGATTCGCCCAGGCGTTCCCCCCCCTCCTACTGTCCTTCTGTGACGCCGCGCTCGCCGACCATCCTACTCGCCGCCCGTGATGAACAACTCTCACGGGCGGTTTCGTTTCCGCCACCACCGATCCCATATGTTGTGTCCGATCGTTGGCAGATCCACGCAAGATGTTGTGTTTGCCGCTGGTGGAGTCAAGGCCGCCATCCAAGGCCGCAGCCGCGCCTGGAGGCGCCGCAGGCGCTGGAGGGCGTGGACCGGGTGCCGGTGGCGAGCGGAGCGCGCTTGGACGCCGCCAGAGGCCTTCCAGACCCTACTGTGCAGAGGACAGGGGGAAGCTCTGCCCCCCTGCCCTCTGCCCCCCGGCGAGGGGTTGTACTGCAGTTGGCCATCTAGGGGAGGCCGCAGAAAACGGAAAAAATCGTACGCTAAGGTTTTCCGGGCATTCGTAGCGGCCGAAACTTTCATCTACGGCGCTGCCGGCGCCGAGCTGTTGCTGCCGGCGCGGCCGGTGGCCACGTCCTGGGCGACCGCCTGCAGCAGCTCGCACGGCCGCCACGGCGGCCCGCTGCGCGGTGGACAACTTAGTGGAGAACGAAAGTTATCCGTGATGAACAACTCCCAAGAAAAATCCCTTTATTTACAATGGCTTGCGAGCTTTTCCACAGAGGAGGGTGAGAACAACTCCCACGGCCCCGGAGAACAACTCTCAGAACCCGTGAGAACAACTCCCACATGCACAGCTTTTCCACAGCCCTCAAACCCGCGCCGCACGGGCTTTTCAGCCCGAAAACAGCGGTTCCACCCTATAGCTTTACCCGTAGTTAGAAGAACCTTATAAAGAGAAGAGCCCTGATAGATTATGCCCATGATTCCGTGGATAAGCTCAACCTCCGCGCGCGTCGAACCTCAGCGCCTACCCTCCGCCATCCCTGGCTTCGCCCCGCCTTCGGCGGCCTTCGACGTGCATCCATGCACGTCTTAATAATGCTGGCCGCCACGGCGGCCTCTCTCTACCTTGCGTGCAAGCCGCACCATCAGCGATCTGCCTGACACATCGCAAGAAAAGCAACAGCAAAAGCAAAGCAACAGCCCAAAATGCCCCTACGGGAGGCTTTCTACCTTGGCGCTGCCTGTCAGATCGGTGCAACAGTCCGTCTAAGCGGCCCGGCCGACAAGTCGGCCGCCCTCTTCGGCGCTTCGCGCCTCGACCCCTACGGGGCGCTAAGTCCACGGATAAATCGCGCCGAGGCGCTTTGCACCTCACCGCTCAACCGGGCGCGTGTGCGCGCTGGACTGGCAGCCTCAGCGCAGACAGAACACCCCAAAAGCGAGTTTTCAGACAAGGGGCGGGGCGATGCGCTCAGAATATGGCCGTCTCGCCGCCTGATAGGCCCCTGAAGCGATTTTCTCATCCTGGGCGACGGCTCGCCCCTCCCCGGCCCCCGTTCGCGCGTTATGCGCGCTCTGGCGAGGCCGAATTTTCAGCGACACCAGCCGCGCCCGCGGCCTCGGCCAGCGTGATGAAGAACTCCCATGCAATCAGTCGTCGGTGCCGGCTCGGCGCGTGATGAACAGCTCCCACGAATGACCAGCTCGGCATGGCCATGTCGAGTGACTGGTACTGCTGCCCCTGGCCAGTTGGCCGTGATGAAGAACTCTCAGAAGAGTGCGTCAGATTACGCTGCCCTGGCGCCGCGTGTGATGAAGAACTCCCATCGACCTGGCTGCCGTAGTGCTGGAAAACGGCCGCCGCGTGATGAACAACTCTCACAAGCGGCCCGTCATCAAGGTGGCACGTCGCTGGCCAGCGCGTGATGAAGAACTCCCAACTGTACACGTGGCCACTTTCTGGCGGGCGAGCCGGCGACGCTCTGAGCCAGCGGCTTGTCGGGGTGGCGATACCCTTTCATGATGAACTAGTAATTATGAATTCATATTTATTGACTTCGATTGCGCTCGCGCATAACATTATTATGAATTCATAATTACTAATTGTGAGGTGCGTATGAACAAGCCCCGCAAGAAGAAAGGCCAGCACCTGGAGCGGGAAGACGACCCCGAATTCCTGGCCCTAGTGGCCAGCCTGCCGGATGATGCCGAGGCCATGCATGCGCGAGCTGGCGTGGTGCGAGCCATCTACAACGATGCGGTTGTCGCCGCGGAAGACTCTGCGCGACGGCGTGCCGCCCTTGAGCATGACGCGATTGTGTTCAAGCTCAACGGTTGCACTTTCTTCGGGTGTCGTGGCGACGACTCCAGGCCGGGTCGGGTGCTCGATGCGATGTTCGCCGCCGAGCCTGGCCAGATTCCCCATTGGGGGCAGGGAGGCGAATTCTTGGTCGAGGTCGATGGCGTGCGGGTGCTTGTCGAATACGACTGCGAGGGGCTGCGCTCGGCGCCCGGTTTCGATGCTACGGCGGTTGACTTCGACAAGCCGTTTATCAGTTCTACCGGCTACCGTGGCGTCTACATGACTGTCGGTGATCACCTGGGACGCAGCCTTGAGCAAGCAGTGCGCGCCGAGATTTCCGCTCAGATTGAGGCCGAAGGCTTGCAGCCGATCACGAAAGAAGACTTGCGCTGGATCAAGAAGCGCCCGCAGTGGCTGGCCGAAGCGCTGGACGGCGTGACGCGTGACGGCCAACTGGTGATGTTCGGTGACTCACCCGCCCCGAGAAAGCCGCTGAGCGGCGCCGAACGGCAGAAACGCCGCCGCGAAAAACTCAAGAAGTTGCGCGAACTGGAAGGGCTCAAGCCGTATAACTTGGATCTCGTCGAGCGGCGTCACCTGCTGGAGGCGTGCGATTTCTGGTTTGCCTTCCGTGGTTGTGCCCTGGATCTATCCGAGGCGCCGAAGGTGGCGGCGTTGTATGAGCGTCTTTTCGCTGATCTACCTGAGTTTGACGCGGCTGCAATAGGGCGTAGCCAGGATGCGAAGGTGCTGAGAGATCAGTGGCAAGAAGAACTGCGCCGGCGGCTTGCCGACTTCAAGGAACAGTATGCCTTGGCCCAGCATTTCCGCGCCGAAGCCGAGCGTTTGCGTGACGGCGCAGAGTCACCTGCCCCGCTGGTGCTGGCTGACCTGCATTACCTTTGGCAGGCGGTCGACGCCTTGGAGACTTTGCGCATTGATCAGGGGATGCTTGATAACGTCGAAATTCGCGAGCGCCTGGGGCGGGTGTTCGGCTCCACGCCCTGGTTCGCCCGGGACGGTCTTGCCCAGCTGGGTCATAGCCCCGACGTATACGTTGCACTGGACTACCAGAAGAAGGAGGCTGCCCGCGCTTTTGACACGGCAGCGCAACTGCGCCGCCAGTTGGATGAGCTAAAAGCGCAGCGGGCGAAGTTGGCAGAGCGGCTTCGCGGACTGGAGCGCGAGAACGCCCAGGTTGTCGCTGAACGTGGTAAGGCGTTCCGGGCGGTTGAAGTATTACAAGCCCGGTTGAAGCTTCATGGGATCGACGGTGACTATCATGAATCCGATGAGGACCGTCGGAGGGTCACAGGAATTGCCGATTAGCGTTAAGATTTCATATTTACGAATTCATAATTCGTAAATATGAAATCTTAACGTCTTGCTGCGTCACGTAATGCCCTCTTACAACAGCCGCTGACGTTCGGCTGCCATAACGCCCTTCAGTAGGTGAAGGGCGCAAAGTTCGCCGCCCACGGTCTCGCGCCATGACTGGTGGATACTGCTATACAGGCCATCTATCTCTGCGATGACGTGGCGGTATCTGGCGACTTCGAGAGTCAGCCGGCGCACGTCGGGGGCAGGGTGGGCTTCCCATATCTGCCGCAGCTCAGCAAGCGTGATGGGCTTGAACGGTGGTAGGGAGGAGGACATGGCATTACCTTTATATGTGCGTATATACAGTATTTTGGCACTGCCACACCTACTCGAATAGGGCAATTCGTCACTTCGGGGACAGATGTTTGCCGAAGACGTGTGTTGCTATCCTTCATCGCGATTGATGGCGCCCAGGATCCCAAGGGGTTCAAAGGATTACGGATTCACGCCGTGTTGGAGGGAACATGAAGAGACTCACGCTCGATGATGTGATTTGCCCTGTCTGTTGCGTGTTGCTGCCCTTGGACAACGACGGTTGCCCTGAATGTGGTCATCAGGATCAGCTGCAGGGTCGAATCCCCCCGATTCGTGCCTATTCCGATCGATTGCACTACCCAGGCATGAGGGCGCTCATCGGCCGCCTGCAGGAGCAGGCTGAGGCCGCCTCCCAGGAGGTGACAGAGGAGGTGCTCAGGCGGGAATGCGTCGACCTGGTGAAGGCTGGGAATGTAGTAGCTGCCGTGCGCCGCTATCGTCACGCCACCGGTTGCGGCTTGCCTCATGCCAGGCGACAACTCGGCCTCACCTGGCCCTCGCTGCTGGACGTTGATCCTGCGGATCCTGACTTCCTTGTCGACCGTCCAGGGGTGATTAAGTAGGCCAATTCGTCACTTCAGGGACCGCACTTGGATATCCGCGGGTGCTGAAGACCTGGTGCTGCGGATTCGTCCGGCGCGGCCGGTGAGCAGCTGGTGGAGCACGCCGACCTCGATCACATCCTGCAGGTGGCCATCGGCGCTGAGGACCTGGCACCTTCGGTCCCCGAAGTGACGAATCGGACTTTTTTAATGAACCCTGAATAAATAAATAGTTTATAAAGGGTTGATTTTCTCCGGTGCTAATCGCACACTTCTCTTGCACTTGGCGCCCGGCTCGGCCGGGCCCTTCAACCCCCTCGGAAACAGCGGCTGCAACCGCTCCGAAGGGCTCTGCGATGCGAACGGAGATATGTCCCATGAGTGAGTCCAACCTTGTGCTGAGCTGTCGTCACCTGTCGACCCTGCTGCGCTATGTCTACCCTAGCGATCGACTTACCTGTGCGCTCGAACTTCAGCAGATCCAGCAGGATGGCCAACTCCTGCGCGAAGAAAACATCCGCTCTGTGCGGTTCCGCTCCAGGGGCCTGGACTATGACGAAGGGCACTGCATCCCATTCGTCTTCGACGGCCAGGCCGAGTCGGTTTCTGCGCTGGAACTGCTGAAGCTTGCCGATACGTACCATCGGAATTCATGTGATGCACCGGGCTACTACAAGTCGCGGGCCTACGAACTGCTGTCCCGGATCCGCGAGGCGGCTATCGAGGATCTACCTGGTTTCAAGGAAGCCCCAGGTTGGGTGTAGAGCGGGGCAGGGAAGGAGGTGATGAGCTGGGTTGAGCAAGCGGCACCGATTGTCCACGAGGTCATTCGACGTGTTGGTCGATCAGACCTGAAGGCGTTGCGCCGGGAGTTCAGGAAAGCCTATCCGTTCGGTCCTCGGACGAATGCTCCTTACAAGGCCTGGCTGTCGGAGATTCGCCGGCAGCTGGGTCACCCCCTGAACCTGCCAAAGTGTGACCCGGAGGATCCGCAGATGGAGTTTGAGTTTTGACCGTGACGTGCCCGATAAAGGCGAGGCCCACAAACGCTGCAACGCTTGTGGGCCCCTGTTTTGCTCTGCGAACTGAGCGACGTCTGATCTTGCCCAGCAGCCGTGGACACGGGTTTAAGCACACATCCTGGCCTCGAAGGCCTCTGGGCTGATGTGCCCCAGCGTGCTGTGTCGCCGCTGGCGGTTGTAATCGGTTTCGACGTATTCAAACACGGTTTCACGCATCTGGGCGCGGCTCGTGAAGCGCTCGCCGTGGATGCACTCGACCTTCAGGCTGTGGAAGAAGCTCTCTGCACAGGCATTGTCGTAGCAGTTGCCTTTGGCGCTCATGCTGCATCGCAAGTGATGGGCGCGGATCAGCTCCTGGTAAGCCGCTGAGCAGTACTGGCTGCCGCGGTCGCTATGCACGATCACGTCATTAGGCTGCCTACGTCGCCACAGCGCCATGTGCAAGGCATCGCAAACCAAGTCGGCCGTCATGCGTTCGTTCATGGCCCAGCCGATCACCATCCGTGAATACAGATCGATGACCACTGCCAGATACAGCCAGCCTTCCTCCGTATACAGGTAGGTGATGTCACCCACCCATTTCTGATTTGGCGCAGATGCCTTGAAATCCTGCTTGAGCAAGTTCTCTGCCACTGGCAGGGAGTGCTGAGAATTGGTCGTGGCCTTGAACTTCTTGGCGGCCTTGGCACGCAGTCCTTGCCGTTGCATCGAGGCGGCTACCGTCTTGCGATTGCAGGGTAGGCCGGCTTCCCGCAGGTCGTGGCAAAGCCGTGGAGCCCCGCTGCGGCCCTTGCGTGCGCTGTATGCCTGAGCGACCTGCCGATCCAGTTCGGCTCTTCGCCGCTGGCGCATTGACGGCCTGCGAGAGCACCAAGCGTAGTAACCGCTGCGGGCAACGCCCAACACGCGACACATGGCCTGGATCGAGAAATGCGCGGTATGAGTCCTCATGAAGGCGTACTTCACTTGAGGCTCTTGGCAAAGTACGCGGCGGCCTTTTTTACGATGGCCAGCTCCTCGGCGTGCTCGGCCAACAGCCGCTTGAGTCGGGCATTCTCGTCGGCCAGCGACTGCTCGCGCTCGCTGCCGGACTGAGTCTGGTGCTTCTTGCTCCGCCAGCCGTAGAGCTGGGAAGCATGCAGGCCGAGCTGTTCGGCAGCCTTGCTGACGCCAATGCGCTCGGCCAAAGCCAGCGCTTCGTCCTTGTAGGCTTGGGAATGGCGGGTGCGGGTCTGTTTCATTGGGGTTGCTTGTCTTGCCATGATTCACCTCGTTGCAGTTTATCGCTTAACGGGGTGTCCACTGGGACTGGGCAAGATCAGTCAGTATAACAGCCGTGGAGCGAATGGAACGATGCCAGAACGTTACACCCTGGAGCACTGGGAGAAGTGCCTGCCGGCGATGAAACGCCTACACCCCGACACCCTGGCGATCGCCCGGAGCGTGTACGTGGATGGCGTGAAGCCGGTCGAAGTCGCGCGGCAAACTGGACGCAGCGCGCAGAACGTCAACTCAGCGCTGAAGCGTGTAGAACCGTACTTGCAGAAAGGCGCCGCAGGCCTTGTTTTCGTGGGTGTCTGGTTACCGCCAGAGCTGGCTGAACAAGTCAAGCAAATGGCAGCACAGTATGAGCAAAACGACTGATCCCGAGGAGGTTTTCCCCCATGGATGATTCATCTTCCAAACCCCTGCGCAGCTCTTCATAGAACGATGAACGTAGGATTCTACAGCGATCGTGGCCAGCTGCTGGACGAGTCCAGGATCTCATGCAGCCGTGCGGAGTATCACCTTGAGGACCTGGCCCGCGAGGCTCAGGACTTGGCGAATGAGTGCCGTTGCTCAGTTGTGGCGTGGATCCGCAACGAAGACGGCGAACCGATGTACCGCCTCGGTATCGAGGCGGATCCACGAACAGATACAGGACACGTAGCCCCATGAAACCTGGAACCGCCAAAGACTCCTTTCTAACCCCAGGAGAAGTCGACCCGCGGCATTTTGAACTGCTCTTGGAAGGCACTTCTATCCGAGCGCAGCCGTTGATCGATGCGCTTCGCGAACACCTGGTCAATGGCGTAAAGGCCAGTGAGGCCTGGACGAAGTATGGAGTGAACATGAGCCAGTTCTCGCGGCGCCTAGCGGTGCTGCGAAAAGAAAGTCAGCGTGCAGCCGAGTTAAGTAAATTTTACCTTTAATGGTAAATTTAGGTTGTTAAATTTTACCTTAAAAGGTAAAATACCCTCATTGAAACAAACCAATGAGGAGTTGCACATGGCCGCTTATACCGTCACCTGGACCATTGATGTTGAAGTCGATGGGGATCATAAGGACGCTGCGCAGTTCGTTGCCGACAGCTATTTCCAGGAGCACATTGCCGCAGGAGAGCAGGACAGCGCTTGCAGCTTTGTCGTCGTAGCCGAAACGGATCAGCACCAGGTCGATATCGACCTCGCCGATAGTCTTTCGGACCTTGACGGTGATGACACCGAGTGACCCTCTCGCCCAGCTTACGCTGGGCGAACTGTCCTGCGGTACGGGGCAAGCAACGGAACAATATTAGGAAAATAGGATGAACAAAGAATCGAAGCCTGTGGCGGCTGAAGCAGAGACACCGCCTCGCAAACACCCTTTCCAACAGATGCTGCCAGAACTGGCGGTCTGGTGCCTCCTCGCCTTCGGCGTCGTGGGCAGCCTGCTGCTTTGGATGCACATCATATGGGTGCACATCATTCCTCGCGCTGTAGGAGCGAACTGAAAGGAATCCGCACCGATGGCCAAGAAAGAAGAAGGCGGCGCCGAGTTCGTCGCGCGCGATTATGTGTATACAGGCCGCCGCCTGCTGAAGAGCGGCAAAATGGGTGCCGAAGTGATTGTGGTCGTCAACGGCGCCCTGGGCGAACGCATGCTGTTTGAATACCGTGCCCTGAAGGGCAAAGCGGTTGGCGGTATCTACCGGGGCGCGAGCTTTTCAGATGAACAGGTGCGCAAGCTGGGCGAAGCCACCTACCAAGGCCAATGGTCGGACGATCTGGCCCGTATCGACTGGCGTTCACGCGACGAAGCCGCCGAAGCCGAGCAGCGTACCGACAAGCTGGAGGCCGACGCCAAGCGCTTCCACGAAATCGAAGAGCTGCTGTTGCCGTTGCGCAAGCTGTACGCCAGCTATTCGCAGCGCCATGACTACGGCGGAAAGGAAGCACTAGAAGCCGCCGTGTTGCGTGCCTTGCGCCGTCGGCCGGCAAAGACCGCGTGACCGTCACGAATCGAAAGGAACCCGCCCTGCCACTCCGAGGGGCACCCACCGAACAGCCGGCACTGCCGGCGGGAGCCATGTGATGACTACTCCTTCAGCCGTGACGGGCGCCGGTCTTCGACTGACTGAGCGTGTTGACCAGGCGCTCCAACAGTATCGTTTGGGGCTGATCACCGCTCAGGAGCGACAAGCTCAGATCGATAAGGCGTTCGCCATCTATCGCGCCGGCGTGAACGCGACGACGCCCAGGGCGAGCCGCCGGCGCCGACGTAACCGCCCGTGTGTTTCCTCGCATAACGGATAGAGGTAGAAGGGAACCCGCCCCGCGTTCGAGGGGCACCCACCCAAGCGCCGGCGTTGCCGGCAGGATCTGACCCGATGGAACGAGAACTGAGCTTCAATGAGTGGCTGGACGAGGGCGAGCGGCGCGAGGCGCTGCGCGACATTTACCACGAGGACCAGATAGGCCCTGGAAGTGATTTCACCGAATGGGCCAGGATCATCTACCGGATTCGTAAGGAGCCCGCCGAGCGAACCAAGTGCCCGCGCCGCTGGCCGTATGTGTGACCGTCACGCCCTGAAAGGAACTCACCCCATGACGCTGATAGACCCCCGCAAGCTGCCACCGCTCACTGCCGATTGGTACGGCATGGGTCGGGAGGCATTCATTGCTGGCCTGGCTCTGGATATGTGTCCGCGCAGCGAAGGAGAGGCTGCCTCGCGGTCCTGGGTTGAGGGCTGGCATGCGGCCGAGGGGGACAACCTCAACCTGGGCGAAGAAGGGCCGTGACGCATCACGGCGGCGCCTACCAAACCGAAGAAACCGGCTGATGGCCGGTTTTTTTGTGCCTGTTAACGGGCTGGGGCGGGGATCCCGTTCGTCGGGCGGTAGTATCATAATAATAATAATTAAATTATTATTCTTATTATTGAAAATACCTCGACCAGGGGGATATATGACGGAACAACTCAGCAACGAAGCGGAAATACGGGCGCGTATCTTCAAAGAGGCTGACCGTCTCTATGACGAGCTGGGCCGTGAGCGCTTCCCGCCGGTGCCGGATGTGCGCCGGGCGGCGCGGGCGGACATGAACACGGTTACGCGGGTCATGAAGGAATGGCGGCAGTTGCAGACCGCGAAGCCCGAGCTTGTGCAGGTTGAGTTGCCCCCGGCCTTGCATCAGGCCGCCTTGGGCTTGGGCGCGGCCCTCTGGACCGAGGCGCTGGAGCTGGCCAATGCCAATCTGCGCAAAGCCGAGGCAGACTGGGCGCAAGAGCGCGAGGATATGGAGAGCACCCGGGTCGAGCTTTCCCAGTTGTACGAGGAACAGCAGGGCGAGCTGGAGCGGCTTCAGCAGGAGAAGGAAGGTGTCCAGCGCCGCTTGGAGGAACAGGACGCCCTGCTGGCCGAACTGCGGCATGAGCTGGGACATGAAACCACGCGGGCGGACACGGCCGAGGCCCGTACCGAGGAAATCACCCAGCGGGTGGAGGACCTGAAGGGCGAGCTTCAGCGGGCCCGGGACGAGGCAACCGACTTGCGTAATGAGCTGTCGGCGGCACGTCAGAGTCACCAGGCCGAACTGGAGCAGGTGAAGGCGGTGGCGGCCGAAGCGATCGACCGCGCGAAGGCGGAGTTGGCCGAGGCGAAGGGGAGGACAGACGCCCAACTGGAAGGGATTGCGGCTCGCGCCGAGGATCTCCAGCAGCGCCTGGATGCGGCACAGAAAGAGGTGTTCCGGCTTCAGGCTGCCGACGAACTGGCTCAGGAGCAGCGCAAGCGCGCCGCAGCCGAAGCGAACACCCAGGCGCAGCGTTTTACCAAGGTGCAGGCCGAGCGGGACGAGGCTCGGAAGCAGGCTCAAGACGCTGGGCTTCGAGCAGCACGCGTCGAGGGTGAGCTTGAAAGTCTGCGGGAAAGCAACGCCCAACTGCTGGCCCATGTTGGGGCGTCCACGGCGAAGTCGCCGGCAAAAGGCAGGAGCAAGTCCAACAAGCCGGAAGGCCAGTAGAGGAGTCAGCGACTATGCATCGTTACCACATCCATTTCATGTCCATTAACGAGGACTCTGACAAGGCCAATCGCCACACACGCCAAGTCGAGACGTTGGATCCTATCGAGTACGACACCGATATTGAGGCGGTCCAGCTATGGGCAGCAGAAGAAGTCGGCGCGAAGGTTGCTGTTCTTCTGTCCTGGCAAGAGCTGAAAGGCGCTGAGCGGCCTGATGGCAGAAAAGCCGTGCCGGTTAGTCAGTCGAAGCGACCCCAAGCTGCGAAGTGCTACAGCCAGAGGCTCAGTGCTGAGCAAAATGCGGCCTTGGAGCAGTTCCAGGCGCTGACTGGTTCCCCGCCGATGCTGCTGGAAGCCTTCGAGGCGGGGGAGATCACGGCGGAGGAACTGTGGCGTCAGCATGTGGCTTGGGTGGAGTCGGTCTGTGCTGACGTGAGCAACATTCGCTTCCCTGCTGACGGCTGATCGGCCTGGACCGCCCGCAGTGCTACACCCAACGAACGAAAGGAACCCGCCCCACCATGAACAAGGCCCGCCGCAAGCAGCTCGCCGAGATTGCCGAGCAGGTGCAGGAGCTGCGCGACCGCATCGAGCAGTTGCAAGAGGAAGAACAGGACGGCTTCGACAACCTGCCGGAAAGCCTGCAACAGGGCGAGAAGGGTCAGGCGATGGAGCAGGCCGTCGAGCAGCTGGGCGAGGCGCTGGACGCCCTGGACGCGGCCGTGCAGGCGCTGGAAGAAGCCCAGGCGTGACCGTCACACTGACCAACAAGGAACCCGCCCCTATGAGTGCCGAGACGACCACTCAACAGCAGCGCGACGAGCTGCTGCACCTGCTGGAAAGTTCGTTCCGCGCGCTGGCCAAGGCCGACGACGTACGCACCTACCGTTTCGACATTGGCTATGCCCAGGGCATGCTCGATGCGATGGACATTCTGCGCGTTGCCGACACGGGGCTATTCAGCGCTGACGAAATGGCCGAGCTGTACGAGCGCAAGCGGGTGATTGGCAACGAAACGGTAAAGCGGATCGAGGGTGACATTTCTAATTAGCCGTAACAGGCGAACTTCTCATAACGGGCAGATTGTTAAATCACCCCCCTCGCCAAGCCAGGCCCCGGTCGCCAGATGCTCAACCCCCGGCGACCACGCCCCCTTACACTGGCCTACCAGAACCCCCTACACTGGCGGCCGCGCGAACCTACCCCCGTTCACCCCCTGGAGTGCCCCATGACCAACCTCGAGGATTCCCCCCACGACGGCCAGCGCCTCGATGCGATCCGCCGCGCCCGTCACGCCCTCGGCCTGGCCGCCGGCGTCACGCCGAAGGAGGTACGTCGCTGATGCGCGAGTCGATCACCGAAGACGCCCTGCAGGCGCTGATCGCCGCCGGCGGCGCCCGCGACACCCTGGTCACCCGCGGCCCGGGCGGGGAGGGCTGGCAGCTGCTGGTGCGCTATGCCGGCGGTGGCCACCACTACCCGTTACGCTCACGCCGCGAACCGCTGCGCGTGTTCGCCTCGCTCACGCAGCTGGAGCGCTACGCCACCAAGATCGGCCTGCGCGAATTCCGCGTCGAGCTGTAGTCCTACCCCGCAACCCAAGGAGATCGCCCCCAATGGACGGCTACGAACACCCCACCCGCAACGCCACTCCGCACCAGGTCTACCGCCTGTCTTGGCTGGCCTACGTCGGCCCGGTCCTGCTGTTCCTGGTCCTGTGCGCCGGCGCGCTGGCCCTCGGCTGGTGGACGCTGCACAAGGCGCCGAGCGAACAGGCCTACCAGCTCGGCCTGGCGGCCAGTGCCGGCGTCCTGCTCATCGCCCTGGCACTGTTCGTCTACAAGCTCCTCTACCTGCGCAGCGTCCACCTCTACACCGACGACGTGGGCGTCTGGCTCTACCAGGGCATCCTGCCCTGGCGCCGCGGCTACCGCGGGGTGAAGTGGCGCGACATCGAGGACGCGATGTACTTCACCGGCTTCATCAGCTGGGCCCTGCGCTCCTACACCGTGCGCATCGGCCACCGCTTCACCAAGACCAGCGAGATCCTGGTCAGCCACCTGGCCCGGGGCAACAAGGCGGTCGAGCACATCAACCAGCTGCACCAGGCCCTGCTACGCGCCGAGCCGGCAGTCGACGAGCGGACGTGACGGTCACGCCGGCGAGCCACGCAAGCACAAGCCCCGCATGAGCGGGGCTTTTTGTTCATCATCTACCCTTACCCAGTGCCCATCTACCACCGGAGTGAGCGATGTGTGGCAGGCTTTCGCAGTACACAGGGCTTCATGAGTTCGTCGACGCACTGTCGATGCCCAACGCGCTGGTCAACCTCGTCGGCGAACAGCCCGAGCGCTACAACGTCGCGCCATCGACGGCCGTGACGACGCTACGGCTCGAAGGCGATGCGCTGGTCGCCCAGGCCGTTCGATGGGGCTGGCGGCCCTTCTGGGCTAGGGACCGCGCGGCGCCGATCAACGCTCGGGTCGAGAAAGTGGCGCATGGACGCTTCTTCAGCGCCGCGTGGCGCCATCGCGCGCTGACGCCGGTCAGCGGCTGGTTCGAGTGGGTTGACGAAGGCGGCACGCGGAAACAGCCGTATCACATCCAGCACGCCGACGGCTCGCCGGTCTTGTGCGCCGCGATCGGGCAGTTCCCCGGGCTCGATGATGATGAGCAGGCCGAGCAGCATGGATTCGTGATCATCACCGCGGACTCCGCCGGCGGCCTGGTCGATATTCACGACCGGAGACCGGTCGTGCTCCCACCCGACCTGGCCCGCGAGTGGCTTGACCCGGCGACGCCGCCAGAGCGCGCGGAACAAATCGTGCTGCACCAGGGCGAACCAGCTGAGGCGTTCACCTGGTACGCGGTCAGCCGCGACGTCGGCAACGTGCGCAACCAGGGCGCCTACCTGATCGAGCCTGCGTAGCAGAAAACCCGACAAAAGGAACAATGTTCCTATTTACACAGAGGAACATTGTTCCTATGATGTGAGTCATGCCAGCCACAACGGCGAGGCGAGCACAGGGAAATGACAAAATGAATACCTATCTCATCGACCCCCGCAAAAACAACGACAACTCCGGCGAGCGCTTCACGGTTGACGCTGCCGACATTACGGCCGCCGCGAAGAGCGCAGCCCAACAGATCCTCGGCGAAAAATTCGAAGGTCTCGTATACCGTGAAACCGGGGAGCCTAACGGAAGCGGCATGTTCCAGGCCTACCATCACCTGCACGGCACTAACCGCACGGAGACGTCCGTTGGCTATCCGTTTCATGTAATGGAACTCTGAGCCGAATCTAAACCCACGCCAGCCGCGACGGCGAGGCGCCAAAAAGGATCCAAGCCATGAGCACCATTTCAGATCGCATCGTCGCCCGCTCGGTTATCGAGGCAGCTCGATTCATCCAGTCCTGGGAAGATGCAGACCCCGACAACCTGACAGAAGACCAGGTCCTGGCCGCCACTGGTTTCGCCGCCAAGCTCCATGAAGGGCTCCAGGCTACCGTCCTGCAGCGACTGGTGGACGAGACCAATCGTGACGAGTATCGCGAGTTCCAGGCGTGGGAAGAGGCACTGCTCAACGCAGATGGACGAGTCGCGAGCAACCCGTTTGCCGATTGGGGGTGGTGGTATCGCATCGCCAACGTAATGCTGGCCACTGCTGCGCAGAACGTAGGCGTCGCCTGGGGAAGCCACGTCCATGGTCGTCTAATGGCTATTTTTCAGGACAGGTTCAAGCTGCGGTATGAGGAACCACAGGCATGAGCCGACCAACAGTCGTTACGGTGACGGAAGTTTCCTGGAACCCAGGCAGTTATGAGGTCAACGTAGAGCAGAATGGCAAGATGGTCGTTGGCCGGACCCGCGCTGGCAGCGATCCTGGCGCAGCCGCGGCGAAGGCCATGCAGATGGCCATGGAGTGGGGGAACCCGAACTACGTCATTCTCGGCAGCAACAAGGTGATGGCGTTCATACCGGAACAACTGCGGGTGAAAATGTGAAACCTGACGCCTCCAACCACAATCCAGACCCGCGCTACCTGCGCGGGCTGTACGAGCGAGCCGGCCTGAAGCAGGAAGAAGCTGCCAGGCGGATCGGAATCACCGCCCGCGCGCTGAGGAATTACGTCAGCGAAACCGCCGGCAGAGAGGCGCCGTATCCCGTTCAATTCGCGCTTGAGTGCCTGGCTAGCGACAGCTAGCCAGCAGGCAGAGCAGGCAGGGCACTCCCCGCGCCCCGGGCGCCTCGCTCACCCAGCTGGAGCGCTACGCCACCAAGAATCGGCCTGCGCGAATTCCGCGTCGAGCTGTAGTCCTATCAGTATTTTGAAACAGTAACGGAGCGCCCTCATGAACAACGCGGCAGCACGCATAGTCCAGGTTGAACACCCGGCCGCATTCCTCATGACCAAGCTGCGGCGGGACGCACTGATCCGCCGGCGCCGCCCGCCAGTAGCGGCCGACGTCCTTCAGGTCGCAGGCCGTCGCCTGCTGGTGATGGCCGACATGGGGGCGGTACCACAGTTCACCTGGTCGCTCGACGGTACTGTCGTTCCTCCTCAGCAGGTGCTTGACCTGCTGACCAGCACCGAGCAGGGCGGAGTTCAGCCATGACCAGCATTCCCCGTCTGGAGCAGACCATGCCACCAAGATTGGCCTACGCCTATCTATGCCCCACTTGCTCAACTAACTGTCATGAAGGCTGCCCATGAAGAATTTGTTTGTACTGGCCCTGGCAACGCTCGCTCTTGTCGCTGGCTGCAATGCGTCGGAAGAGAAAGCTCCCGCGTTGAAGGCAACAGTCAGTCCAACCAGCGCGCAGAACTGCACAACTACCGGGCCTGACTCGCCGATTGTGGTTGGCGAAAACAGCGTCGTGGTCATTGACGGAAAGACCTACTCCGCGGGACAGAGCGCCGATTGCATGTCGGGATCCGGCAATCTCTCGACGCATGGTGCGAACAGTCCGATCGTCACCGGTAGCGGCGCGAAAGTAATCATCAGAACGGACCGATAGGCAGGGTAGGGCCGCCACCGTGTCGGCGGGCATTACTTCCAGGAGTGCAGCATCGGGGGCATTGTAAACAGTCTGTTAACGAGTTATGCTTAACTCCCGTTAACAGGTTGTTTACACTTAACGATGATTATCTCCTTCCGACACAAGGGTCTGGAAGTCTTCTTCAAGACGGGCAAGACCAAAGGGATCCAGGCGGCACACGCCCCGCGCCTACGCCGCCAACTGCTCGCCCTGAGCGAAGCGAACAATCCAGGCGACATGAATCAGGTCGGCTGGAGACTCCACTCCCTGAAGGGGGATCTTGCCGGATACTGGTCCGTCCGCGTTTCCGGCAATTGGCGGCTGACATTCCGCTTCGTTGGCGAGGATGTTGAGCTGGTCGACTACCAGGACTACCACTGAGGGTCTACATATGGGTATGCACAACCCGCCGCATCCTGCGGAAATCCTGCGCGAGGACGTGCTCCCCGGGCTGGATATCACTATCACGGACTTCGCCAAGGCCCTGGGCTATTCGCGGGTCCAACTGTCGAAGGTGCTCAATGGGCACGCCTCGATCACGTCGGACCTGGCCGTGCGCCTTGAGCGTGCCGGCATCGGCCGGGCCCGCCACTGGTTGGCCATGCAGGCGGCCTATGAGCTATGGCATGCAGAGCAGCGCGCTCAGCCGAAGGTGCCGCGTCTGTACGATGCCCACATTGCGGCGTGACCGTCACGCCGGCATAAAAAAGCCCCGCTTCGGCGGGGCTTTTCCGTTGGGGCCGGTCTATCAGGCCTGCAACCAGGCATTGACAGTATCGGCGCCGTACTGCTCTTTCCAGGCCTTCAGCACCCGGTGATTGCCGCCCTTGGTTTCCACCACCTCGCCGGTTTCCGGGTTGCGGTAGACCTTCACCGACCGCGGCCGGCGGATCGAGGAGGCCTGGCCGGCAGGCCGGTTCGCGACGGCGCTGGGATCGAGGATCTCGATGATGTTGCGCAGGCTCATGCCGTACTTCTTCATGAGCTTTTCCAGTTCATCGCGGAACTCCAGCTCCTTTTTCAGGCTGCTGTCGGCCTTGAGCTTCTCCAGCAGCTGCATTTGTTCCTGGAGTTTGCGTTCCGCTTCGCGGAAGGCGGCGAGCTTGGACATTGTTCTATTCCTTTGTTGGGATTTTATAGCCCACTCGGTTCAGTAGTTCCCGCGCACTATCGACCGAGAGAGGTTCACGATTCTGGTCATCCAGTTCAGTGTAAAAGCGGGCACAGCCCCCCAGGACATGGCCGCTCCAGTAGGAATAGGTCTTTTCGCCCGTAATCCATTGCAGGATGCGTCCGGTTGTCGTGTCGCTAGGAGTGCAATTGTAGGGGTTTTCTTTGGCGATGTAATCGTCGAAGTCAAGGTGGATCGGCAGTTTCATGCCTTCAAGCGTGGTAGACAAGTCGAGGATGACGTAAAAATTGATATAGTCCAGCCGTATCCCTCGTAGGTCATTCTCTAGAATTCGATTGAGAACAATGTTTCGACCTTCGTCCGTATTATAAAGACTTGTACCCATGTAGTCGTTTTGTCTGTCGGACTGTACGACGACTATATTGGCGACTGGAAAAGACTTTTCAGGGCTAAGAAAAATTCCGTATTGCGCAGACGATGGCGCACTACTCACGCCAGGGAAGTAGATATTTTTAAGTTGTCCCATGTGTTCCTCCTAAAGTCAGGAAACGTCTGTACGAATGGATCACCCCATGAAAGCGAAGACCTGGATTATTTCCTGCGGAGTCCTGCCGGTCATCACTAGGAATTTCCGCCACACCCCGTAAGGGATGGTTCTCGCACCGCTTTTATACTCCCGGATACGTCGGTCACTGGTCAGGCCAAGCAGCGCCGCCAACTTGGCGTCGGTATTGTAATCAGAAAAGTGTGCCTGGAAGTGACGGAAGTAGGCGCAGATAACATCCGGGTGCGGGGCTTCCCAGCCTTCATGCTCGCGCAACAGGTGCGCCCGGCTGTAGGCCTGTTCGTCGACCTCAGACTGCGACGGGAGGCGCGGAGCGTCGAGGTTGGCCCTCAGTTGTTTGATTCCATCCTGCGTGGCCTGCTCGAAGATGGCGCGCTGCTGCTCAGATATGCTCGGTAACTCGATTCTCATGCTTTGCTCCGCTAGTTGAGAGTAGGGGGCCTTTCGGCCCCCGTCTCACCGTGGTGACAGCTCGATCTGGCGAACGTCTGAAACACGGATGTTGACTAGGCTCAGCGTTCCTGTTGCTATCGTCTTCCAGTAACCGACCTGGTGGATATGGACCAGGACGTAAAAGAGATAGTCGGGGAGGAGTATGTCTATTCGGTTTACCCGGATTCCGATATGTTCTGGATTGAACTCTCGAACCGGCTCACCGCATCGCTCCGCTGAGCCCCGCCGAACTAACCAGAAATGCGCCTCGGGGTAGTTCGTTCGGATTGTCGCAACATCTGAAAGTCTCATCTCGTTCCCCGGTGGCAACGACTAGCCCCCTCGGGGTGAGTGGCTTTCTGCGTGCCACCAACAAGACTTATATTGGGCGCATTGCGCCTATATGTAAATGTTTTATGTTTGAGAAACTATGTTTCCGACAGACGGCATGTCTTTCAGGAGCAAGGCAAATAGTTCGGAGTGAGAACTTACGTTCAACTTGGCGTAGACGTGACGCCGGTGAACTTTGGTTGTCGATACGGATATTGCGAGCTTGTCAGCTATTTCCTTATTTGACTTACCCTCTAGCATCAGATTCAAGACCTGGGATTCACGCCCTGTCAGTGGTGCGACAAGAGCGTTCAGCACAGAGCTGTCGACTCTGAGCGATAGGCTACTGTCGTCTTGTAGGCTTTCCTCGAAGTGGAGCCGCTTGCTCATGAGGGAAAGCACCCAAGGGCGAATGATCTCAAGAAACGCAATGTTCTCGGCGGTATACTTCGCCTCGCTTCCCAGCGACAGGCAAAGCGTGCGGCGCTCATCAATAGGGATGTTATATTGCATTTCATCGCATACCACATGCGTCTCGAAGTACTCTATGTAGTATCGACTCTTATTAAATGCGGGAGTCACGATATCTCGAAGATAGATCGTCCGAGGGCCGGGTGCAGAGCGTGAGGCGGCATAGAACGGATCGATGCGATAGTAACCGGTTATGTATTTGCCAATTAAATGGTTGGGCTTCCTTTCGTCTTTTTCCTCTTCTTCCTCCTCGGCGTAGAAAAGTATCACTGGTGTGGAGTCACTAAATACCAGAGAAACCCAGTTATCGACCTGCACGAACTCCCGTACCGTTTCCACCAGTACCAACCAAAAGTCTGGCTGGTCCAGGTGGTCGAGCAGGTTCCCAAGCGAGCGCTGCCAAGCTATGTCCTTCAAACTGATTTCCATTTCACTACTCCCAGGGGACTAGGTAATCCGGTCAATAGAAATGACCTTCCAGTGAGAATAATATCGGCAGTGAATGAGGGAAAAATCTAGCGATACCTATTAATTCTAGTAGTTTAACTAATGGGGTATTTATGAAAGGGATTGCTGCACTTGCCTTGTCTATTGCCTTCACTGCCGGCTCTGCCGGCGTGTCGGCTGATCAACGTCAGGAGAAGAGTGTTCACTTCTATAACTGGATCGATTTCATCGCCCCAGGCGTGACCGGCGATTTTCAGAAAGAGACGGGCGTGAAAGTCATTTCCGGCACTTTCGATAGTGGTGAGTTCGCACAAGGCAAGCTCTTGGCCGGGCGGTCCGGTTACGATGTAGTAGTGATCACTTCCAACCTGCTGCCCAACCTGATCAAGGCGGGGGTGCTCCAGGAGCTGGAGCACCAGGACTTGAAAGAGTGGTCCAACCTGGACCCCCAGGTGATGAAGAACCTCAGTGCCACGGATCCCGGGAACCGATACGCGGTCCCCTACCTGTGGGGCACCACGGGCATAGCCTACGATGCAGAAAAGGTGCGCCAGTACCTGGGCGCTGATGCGCCGACCAACTCATGGGATCTGATTTTCAAGGAAGAGAACATTTCGAAGCTCTCGAAGTGTGGGGTGGCGATCCTCGACTCTTCCACTGAGATTCTTTCTATCGCATTGAACTACCTTGGGCTCCCCTACAACAGCCAGAATCCTGCCGACTATGAGAAAGCACAAGCACTGATTCTGAAAGTGCGTCCTTATATTCGATACTTCGACTCGTCTAAGCTGACAGCCGACCTCACCAACGGAAATATTTGTGTTTCTGTGGGGTGGCAGGGTACGGCCTATCTTGCAAGAAACGCCAATAAGAGCGGAAAAGTCCACCGGGAGATTGGATATAGCATTCCTAAAGAGGGCTCCCTTGTTTGGATAGAGAATATGGTGCTACTCAAAGATGCGCCGCATCCCGAAGAGGGAAGGAAGTTTATAAACTTCATGATCAAGCCTGACGTGATAGCGAAGTCTTCGAGCTATATCGGCTATCCAAATGGGAACAGGGAGTCCTTCCAGTACGTGGAGAAAATAGTCAGGGAAGATCCCGCTGTGTATTTCGACGATGAAACCATGAAGCGGTTGTTCCCCCTGGAAACTCTGCCACTGAAGGCCGAGCGGGTCAGAACGCGGGTGTGGAACCGGATCAAGAGCGGGCTGTAGAGCATCCAGATCGGCCGCTTGGCTGGCCTAGGATTTTTTCCTGTCCAAGAGGAAAGAGTCGGCCAGGCGGTTGAGCTGTTCCAGGGCAGTGGTGGATTCGATTTTGAGCGCTTTCTCGGCCAGATCCCGGCGGAGGGCGATGAGGCGTTCCCTGTCGAGGTCCTGGTCAACGGGAAGGAGTTCACCTGGGGTTACGTTCAGGGCACGAGCGATCTTGAGGAGCTGTTCAACGCTCGGGGTGCTGACGCCACGTTCGTAGCGGCTGACGGATACCGAGTCCGTTTCAACAACCGATGCTAGCTCGTCTTGGGTGAGAGAGCGGGCTGTTCTGAACGCTTTTATCTTGGCCCCGATAGATTTTCGGAGGGTATCCATGATCTCTCCAGAAAATCCAAGGATTTCATTAGATTAGGCTACCTAGAAAGGGTGATCAGCCTAAATTAGGCTGTCGTGTTTACTTTTGGCGAAATTTCTCTATCATTCCCACTAGCAAAACTCTCTTGCATCGAGAGTTCGAGCGAATGTAACCTTTAGAAACACTGTATGCATATACAGTGTTTCGGCTCCAGAATGCCGTACCAGATTCGCCCCCCAGACGGGTCGGGTTTTGGAGGAGCGTGCCCGAAAAGGGAGGATTTTAGAGTGCGCAATTGGTACCTGATGACCCATAACCGCAATGCGCTGGAGTGGGTTACGAGCAAGGTGGAGGCTCTGGATGTTGAGCTGTACGCACCAACGCGGACGGAGCTTCGTCGCAGGGTAGATCGCCCCTCCCAGCGCAAGACGACGCGACAGCTCTTTCCCGGCTATCTGTTCCTTCGCTTCGACCCTGAAGTGGTCCACACAACGACGATCACGGATATAGCCGGTGTGCAAGGGTTCGTTCGGTTTGGTGGTGCGCCTTATGTGATTTCGGACTCAGTGATTGAAACATTGAAGGAAACACTGCTGCTTCGCACAGATAAGGGGCTCGATGTAGTCGAGTACAGAAATCTGCCATCCGAGTTCGAAAAGTCGCTTCGACTAATTGTGCTGATGCAAGATGATGAGCGCCGTAAGGTTGCTTTTTATGCGTTGCTTCAGCAGCAAGATTTGTGGCGACGCTTGGAAAGTAAGAAGCAGTCACGCCTTTGTAGTGCAATCGCCTAGCTCTCATCGGCGTTTCCAATAAACCCATCGCAGAACCGGTCGTTAGGCATAACAGCCTTTCGGCTGGTTTTGCTATTTCAAGGAGAGTCTATGGAAATTCCAAAAGTGAGAACCGGAAAGAAGACGGTAAACGTCTATGTTGGCAATGAGCGATTTGAAACGCTTCTGCAACTCGCAATCGATGTAAGCCAGGAAAGTCGGGTGCAGATCACCCCCTCGCAATTTGTGCAATGGATGATCGATCGACTCTCGAAGCAGGCTGCGCAAGAAATGCTGCAAGAGCTGATTAAAAAGGAGATTTAAATGCTTACTACCAGTGCCTTCATGGCGCTGGCCCTGCAATGTGCTCCTGCTGTCCATCCCTCCACGCTGTATCCCGTCGTTAAAGCCGAATCCGCCCTCAATCCTTACGCCATCGGTGTGAAGGACGGTGCTTTGTCGCGTCAGCCGCAAAGCCTTGCGGAGGCCTTGGCGGCGGTGAAAAAGCTGGTGGAAGAGGGCAAGAGCTTCGCTGTGGGGCTGGGCCAGGTCCATCGGCAGCATTTCGATGCCAGCGATCCCCGGCAGGTGGCCGAAATGTTCGAGCCTTGCCACAACCTGAAACGCTCTGCTGAGGAACTGCGCCGCTGCTATGGCCAGGCGCGACCGGTCAGCAGCTCAGACCAGGAAGCCATCCGCAAGGCCTACAGCTGCTACTACAGCGGCAACTTCACCACCGGCTTCCGGCCCGAGCCCGAATTTGGCGGAACGAGCCATGTTCAGCGGGTTCTGGCCAACGCGGATCTACCAGCGTACGTCCCGGCGCTTCAGGCACAACCTCCAGCTGCGCCAACCCTTCCGGCCGGAACGGCAAATGTTCCCGTCGCCCCCCAGCCGACTTACCAGAGCTGGGATGTGCTTCGGCAGTACCCCCGTTATGACCCGCCGGCGGCAAGTCAGCCGCAGGCACAACCACAACCCCTGGAAGACCAGGATCGAGAGGTAAAGAGCGATGCAAAAACTGAAGAGTAAGTCCCGCGAGATGTTGCAGCGGCTGGCGGTATTCCTGGCCGTCTACACGCCATACATGGCGATGGCCGACGAGTGGGATCAGAAGCTGGTGACGCTGGGCAGAAATATCCGCCTGGGGATGTTCGCCGTGGGTGGCAGCATCGCCCTGATCTGCCTGCTGTGGGTCGGCATTGGCTGGATGTCATCCAGGGCCGCGGGCGACCACAGCACTACGTTCATGGACTACGTGAAGCAAGTAGGTGTGTTGGGCGTAGTGGGTGGGGTTTTGCTCCTCGGGGCGTGGGCCTGGGCGTTCTTTGGCGGCGGCACGATTGCGTGAGGGCTGGCCGATGAACGATGAGGAACTGCTGTTCCCAAGTTACAACGCCATGAGCCGCCCGGCGACGTTCCTGGGTGTGCCGATCCTGCCCTTCGTAGGAATTGCGGTCGCGTTGTTGGTGGTCGGCACAATCGGTTTCCTGCTGTTTCCGTGGTGGGGGGCGTTGCTGTTGGCCTCGCCCCTGTTCCTGGCCTTGGTCGGCTTTTCCGTGGTGAGTTCATTCGACGCCCGCTACATGCGCCGAATCGTCTACGCCATGCGTCGTTTTTCCTTGAACCTGAGATACGGCCGCGGGGTGTGCCTGACGCCGATCAATCCCCTTTGGAGTGTGTTCTATGGCAAGCGTTTCGCACAACGTCGTCATGCCGGCGGAAGCTTTGGCGCCGCTGATGAAATATCACGTGCATGAGCACATGGTGACCCTGACGGGAAACCGTCTGCTGAGCTTGATCCGGCTCAAGGGCGTTTCTCACGAAACCCGTGACAAGGCCGACCTGGACCAACTGTTCCACCGGCTCAACCGCTACTTCTTCACGCTCGGCAAGAAAGAAGGCAAAAGCTTGATGCTCCAGACGTACGTCACCAAGAGCCAGTTAGAGCTGGACGGTGAGTACCAGCTCGATCTACCGGTGCTGCAGGAGTTCGTCGACGCCTACGTGCGTCCGTTCAAACAGGGCAGCTACCGGGAGGTGAGCTACCACCTGGCGGTGATCTTGAAGTACCGCGATCTGGACGACGGTATCCGGCGCATGCAGGACCTGTTGATCACCTCGATCAGTATGCTCAAGCGCTTCGAACCCGTTCTGCTGGGAGTGGAGGAGACGGAGACAGGGGCGTTCTACTCGCAGATCGGGCGCTTCTACAGCCTGCTGTTCAATGGCCGTGAGCAAGCGGTCCGGTTGTCCGATACGCGCCTGGGCGAGGCGATCATCGATAGCGTGACCAGCTTCGGCGCCTATGACTTCGTCGAGAACCGCCCGAACCACGGTGGCCGGCGGTTCGCTACTACCTACGACCTGCGCGACTACCCCAGCGAGGGCAGCCGGCCGGGGATGTGGGACGAGGCGATTGAGCAGCCGCTGGACTTCACCCTGGTACAGGCGTTCATGTTCGAGGAGCGCAACGAGATCAAGCGCAACTTCAAGAAACAGATAGCGGACCTGGCCTCGGTAGAGGGTGAGTCGAAGCAGACCGACGAGCTGGATGATGCGGCGAGCGAAATCGCGCAGGGCATCAAGAGCTTTGGGCGCTACCACGCTTCGCTGATCGTCTACGGCGATACGCCGGACGAGGCGATCACGAACGGTTCGAAGATGGAGTCGTTATTCAGCGCGAAGGACGCGACGTTCGTACGGTCGACCCTGAGCAACGTGTACACATGGTACACCCAGTTCCCCGGGGTGACGCAGGCCATGTACCCGATGATGAAATCCACCGAGAACCTGGCCTGCGGGTTTTCCCTGCATGCCACTCCCAGCGGCAAGGCACGCGGCAACCCGATTGGCGACGGCTCCGCCTTGGTGCCGATGCGCACGCTCAGCGACGGGATGTTCCTGCTCAACGCCCACGACAGCCCGCCAGGCCAGAACAACCTGGGCGAGAAATTGCCTGGACACCTCGCGGTGACGGGCATGACGGGCGCTGGCAAGACCACTCTGGAGGCGGTCTTGTTGACCTTCTTCAGCCGATGGAAGCCGATGCTGTTCGGCATCGACTACAACCACTCTCTGGAGAACCTGCTACGGGCCCTAGGCACGCAGTACTTCGCTATCGATCCGGGAGTGTCGACCGGGTTGAACCCGTTCCAGCTCCAGGACACGCCGCAGTTGCGGCAATTTCTGCTCGATGTGGTGATCACCTGCGCCGGTGGGATGAAGAAGGAAGACGGTAGCGGCGGGCTGGTGGATGAGGTCGAGGAACGGGAGATCCAGGCATCGATCGATGCGGTGATGGCCCACTCGACGGTTGAACACCGAGGTATGTCCCTGTTGCTCCAGAACATCACCCCCAGGGGGGGAAACTGCCTGCACACGCGTCTGTCGCGTTGGTGTCGACTGCGTGCCGATGGCGGTCGGGAAGGGAGCTGCGCATGGGTGCTGGACTCGCCGCGGAACCTGTTCGATCCCACTGCCTACCAACGCCTTGCGTTCGACTGCACGCACATCCTGAAAAAGGAGTATGTCAGCAGGCACCCGGCTGAAATGGAGGTGCTCTTGAAGACCTTGTTCTTCATGAAGCGGCTGATGCACCAGACCCAGCCGGGCAGCCTCTTGCTGAACTTCGTCGCGGAGTACTGGGCGCCGCTTTCCTTCGAGAGCACGGCGGAGCTGATCAAGGAGGTGCTGAAGGCGGGCAGGCTGCGGGGAGAGATCCTGATGATGGATACCCAGTCGCCGGAAGATGCGTTAGCAACGCCGTATGCGCCGGCAGTCGTGCAGCAGGTGGTGACCTCGATCTGGTTGGCCAACGACAAGGCCACGGCCGAGAGCTACGCGAAGTTCGGTATCGAGGGACGGCTGTTCGAGGCGGTCGCCGAGCAGGACCGGTACGACCGCCAGGCAGTGGTTGTACAGGGGCCCCGGTCGGTGCGTCTGAAGATGGACCTTTCCACGCATACCGAGGTGCGGGACGAGCTGAAGTACTGGCTGCCGCTGCTGTCCACGACGACGGAGAACGCGGCCGTGGCCGCTCGGATCCGTGCCGAGCTGGGAACAGACGATCCCGCAGTGTGGGTGAAGCCGTTCCTGGACGAGATGCAGCGGCAGTCCCTGGTGACTGAAGGCGAGGGGGGAGGGTAGCGATGGCTAGCTACTTCGAGTACCCCGCTGAAGAGCAGGGCCGCCCGGTTCCGGTTCTGTTGAGTCTGCGTGAACTCAAGGCCTTGGAACTCGCTCTGGACGGTGACCCTATCGTCGAGTCCAGTCCCTGGAAAGAAGTGCTGACGGCGGCAACGCAACGGCTCATAGACGCGCTGATTGATCGGCGCATTGAGCTGGACCGGACGGTGAAGAGCCGTCTGGACTTCTGAAACATATCTGCAGGAAAAAGACGATGAAAAAGACCTTACTGGCGGCGGCGCTGGCCGCTGTGACGGTAACGGCTGCGCCGTTGATACAGGCCAGCGGTATCCCGACCTTAGATGCGGCCACGGTGTTGCAGCTGGGGATGAATGCCAAACAGCAGGCTGAAGAGGCGTTGAAGGCCCTCAACGAGGCTAAGCGCGGGATCGAGCAAGCCAGGCAGCAATATGAGCATTACAAGTCGCTCATCAATGGCAACGACAAGCTGGGCGGATTTCTAAACGACCCGACGTTGAACCAGGTACTGCCCCTGGGCGACTGGGCCGATGTGTACAGCAGCGCTCGCGATATGGCTAGTTTGCGGAACCGCTACGGTCTGGTATCAAGCGACAGCCGGGTGCAGGCCCAGTTCGACAAGCTGCTGGCCGTGACCGATGCCCTGGAACGCAACTACAAGGCCAGCAACCGGCGGGTGGAGAACGCGGCCCGGTTGCGGGAGCAGTTGGACCAGGTGCAGACGCCACAGCAGAAACAGGACCTGGAGCTGCGCTACCAGCAAGAGTTCCTGGAGCTACAGAACCAGCAGATGCGCCTGGCGAATATGAAAGTGCTCACGGAGCAGAAAGAACGCATCGAGAGCGACAAACGAGCACAAGAGGTCATGGATTACCTTAACGGTAAAAGACCTCTACCTAAGTGAGGATTTGCGATGAAGAAGAAAGCAAAAATTCAAGTGGTAGTAACCGCGTTGCTGGCTACTGCGTTGACCGGATGTTTTGAGCCGTCTGGAAAGAGCTTTGAAGGGGCATGGATTGATGTTGAAAGGAACAGTTTTGTTAAGCCGGCTCTTCTGGATATTACTTGTGACAAAGGGTTTTGTGAAGTTCAGAAAACCATATGGTACCCGTTCAATAGCAAGTACTCGAAGCCTGAGATATCTAATGCCCGGATTGAAAACGAAAACCTTCTTGTCTGGGAGGGTAATGGGGGGAGCGCTAAGTTTAAGGATGGGAAAATTTACTGGAATTCGGATGTTTATGAACGGAGAGAGTAGGTATGGATGAAGATGGAAACATCAAGGTAGAGTTCACCAAGAACCTCTACACGTTCATCGACTCCGCTCTACAAAGCATGATCATGGTCGGAATGGCCAAGGTCATGCTGGTCATGGGGGCGGTTTTTGGGACATTTTGGTTGGTTCACCTGATGATGCGCGCCATTCGCTGGCTTTGGACGGGGCTCGATGTGCCGTTTCAAGAAGTTACGATGGAATTCATCAAAATAGCCTTTTTGATTTCGATTGCGTTCAGCGTTGCAACATACTGGAACTGGGTAGTGCCCGTGGTTCAAGGACTTCCTTTGTGGATGGCGCAGACGTTATCAGGAGGGGACGGGAGGTTCACAAACCAGGTCGATCAGCTCATTAGTGGCTTTTTTAGCTCTGTAATGAACTTGGTGAAGGCTTTTAAGTTTAATCCGATAAGCAACTTCTCAGAAACCTTCTTTTCAGGGCTTGGGATTTTTTACATGCTCCTGGGAGGAATTCCGTTCTTATTGGTCGCAGTCGGAACCCTGGTTACATTAAAAGCCAGCACCACAGTGATCTTGGTAGTAGGACCGCTGTTCATTGCCTTTGCAATCTTCCCTCAGACCCGACAATGGTTTTGGGGGTGGGTAGGCGTATTGGGTGGTTTTATGCTGGCTCAGGTTCTGTTCTCGGTGATCCTCGGCTTGCAGATGAGGTTCATCAACGAGATCGTTGTCCATGACGGTAATATCCCGAGCGACCTGACAGGGGCCCTTTCCATCCTGTTCTACTTTTCAGCATTTACAGCTATTGCACTGGAGATCCCAAACTACGCGGCCACCATCATGGCAGGGGCGCCGACCTCAGCGGGTGGAGGGCTTGGTGGTCTAGTCAAACGTGGATTGGGTCTGCACCCGGCGATGCGGATGGCTAAAGGAGTAGCAGGGGCTGGGCGCAGACTTCTGTCGAGGGCCCGAGGAAACAGAATCAGCTGATAACCAAGACGCTGGCGGTCAATCTGAATTCAATGCCAGCTCCAACCGCGCACTTCCTTCAAACCGGCGTTCTGCCGGGTGATTTCTGAGCCGGATCGGCTCACTCAGACGCACAGAAAACAGGTGAATGACATGACCAAGCTCTTTTGGGGCGGGCTGCTTTGTGCTGCCTGCCTGTCGGGGTGCAGCTCGCCCCCTGAACTTTCCCAGCCAACGGGATCGTGGGTGGACCTGAATCCACCGGCGGTGAAGGCAAAAGCACAGACAAGCAAGCCCGCGACTACCCCGCCGGCGGCACGGGTTTCGACACTGGAAGGCTCGGGAGGTCGAGATGTTAAAGGGGCGCAGTAAGCAACGTTTCAAGGCGCTGGCCGAGCGCGAACAACAGTTGGAGGCTCAGCCGTTGGTGGGGGAGGCCTCACGCGAAGCGAGCCTGGCTCTGAAAGCGTACACAGACGCGGCACGCTGGTTCGAAAGCTCGGTGGCCAAGCAGGAGCGGAGCAAGGCGAGGACCTGGCGGGCGATCGCAATCGTGTTCGGCCTGCTGGCCTTCATGGCGGTGGGCGCGGTGCTGGGGTTGACGCCGCTGAAGACAGTGGAGGCTTTCCTGGTACGGGTCGACAACAACACCGGGTTCACCGACGTTGTGCCGGTGATGAAAGACCGAACTGGCGGCGGCGATGAGCAGGACACACAAGATGAGTTCTGGCTGGCTACCTATGTGCGTTTCCGCGAAAGCTACAGCTTCGCCGGCGCCGACGTGAACTACGGCATGGTCCGGCTGCTGTCGTACTCGGGAGCGTTCGCCGAGTACCGGAACTTCCAGTTGTCGAGTAAGGGGTACACCCAGGTGCTGGGGGATAACCGGCAGCTGCGCGTGGACATCAACAATATCGTGTTCCTGGATGCCGATGGCTCGCTGCCCGGCAGCACGAAGAAGTTCCGAACCGCCCAGGTTCGCTTCACCAAGACCGTCCTCGATCGCAACGGTGTGCCGGTCCTCGGCATGGCTCCTGTGACATGGCTGGGCACGATCAGTTTCGACTACGGCAACGCGCCGAAGACCCGCAAACAGCGCTGGCTGAACCCCTTGGGCTTTGGCGTGGCGGCGTATTCGGTGGCACAGGAAGTTGGAGGTTCGCAATGAAGCAGAGCCAGAAGCTGAAGCCGCTGTGTGCGGCATTGATCCTCGGGGCATGGGTCAGCCTCGCCGCGGTGCCGTCTGGCGCCGAGGTAATGGGTGGAGGGTCTCCTTTCGACGCGCGTATCCAGACCGCGCTGTACTCGCCGGAAAACGTCTACCGAGTGCAGTCGGTAGTGGGACGGTCCTCGCTCATCCAGCTCGGGCAGGGCGAGACCGTCAACGGTGACACTGGTCTGATCGTCAGTGGAGATCCCGGCGCCTGGACCATCGGTGTGAACCAGGCGGGCAATCTGGTGGCGATCAAGCCTATGTCTGACCAGGACCCGGACACCAACCTGATCATCAACACCAACCGCCGCGTGTACGTCTTGGAACTGCGCCTGGCCCAGCGCGTGGCGGACATGACGTACCTGCTGCGCTTTCGCTACCCGGAACCACCGAAGAAGCCCACCGCCGGCCGCAACCTCAACGCCGACCCTTGCGCGGGCACGTTCCAGAACCGTCGCTACCAGAAGCGCGGCGACATGGAGCTGTCTCCTTCGGAAGCCTGGGACAACGGCATGCTGACGTGCTTCCGCTTCAGCACGGCCATGCCACGGCCAGTGGTCTATCGCGTCCTGCCGGACGGAACCGAAACCCTGGCGAACTGGCACCAGGTACACAACATCGTCGTCGTCCACGGGATCAGCGACGAATACCGCTTCCGACTGAACCGGCAGGTACTGGCTGTGCGGACGCGGCACCAGGGCGGCGGTTTCTACAACTACGACGGCACCACCACGGGGCAGGTGCGGGAGGTGAAACATGCAACCGAGCAATAAGGGGCTTAATGCCGATGACTGGGTGATGATCACATTCGTCATGGCTATCGCACACATGTTCTTCGTGGGGTTCTTCATTGCTGGGTTCGTCAACTGGGCCCAGTTGGATCGTGAGCCCGCCACCATTGCCTGGATGACGGTAGTGCTAGCGGACTTGGTAATTATCGCCGCGGTGTTTCTGGCTGGGTTTATGAGGGCGCTGATCCTACTCGGATGCGTGGCGTACCGCTGGAAGAAACAGGGGCGCGCCCCGCAACAGCCGGAGGTGAGCCGTGAAACCGAGCATTGAAGATTTCAAAAAATGGGAATCGCAATTAAGGCCCGTTGCGTGGGTTTTGTCCGGTCTCAGCTTTGCCTTGGCTCTGTGGCTTTCCTTGTCCATTGTCGAGGACATGGCGGCATTGCTAAGCCCAGGTGGTGAGGGCTGGTGGCAAGCCGGGGCGGTCTTGTGGTCGATAGTCGCTACCGCTTTGGTGGTCTTCCCGGTGCTGTTCGGTGGCAGCGAGATCGACCGACTGATCGCGGAGGTGAAGAAGGACGAAGCGGCAAGGAAGGGGGAAGAGAATGACCTCGAACACTGAAACGCTCGATCCGAAAGACCACCAGACCGACGACCAGGTGCAGGGGGCTGATGCAGCGGCAGAAGCGTCGACTCAGGCGCGCGGGGCATTCGACCTGCGCAAGGGCAAGATCAAGCGTGAGGGGCGGAGCGGTCTCTACGTGGGGATCGGAGTGCTCGTTCTTGTAGTGGTGGCGATTATTGTTGCCGGCTGGATGTGGGTTATCTCGGAAATGCGTTCAGACACCAGCGATATCGACGAGAGCCAGGTCAAGGCTGATGCAACGCTGGAAGTCCAGGAACAGGACGATGCCACGATGCAGCGGATCAAAGAGCAGAAGCTCCGGGAAATGGAAGAGGCGCAACGGAGGGCCGCCGCGGAGGCTGAAGCGGCAAGGACACCGGCGCCGGAGGCACCGGCAGAGCACGTTGAGCGCGGTAGCGCCTCTGCTACTCCGGCTGGTTCGACGACCACGGCCAGCAATCAAGATGTACCGCCGAGCCCTCTGGAACGGAAGCTCGCGGGTGGGGTTGTGGTGCAAGCCCAGGTTGCCAGTGGCTCGGCCTACAACGCCTCCTCGACCACCGGATCCAACTCAGGTGCAGGACGACCAGCAGCGGGCGCCGGCACGCCACCGACAGCCTTGGACCTGATGGGACAAGGGCAAGCCGACTCAGGAAGCGGTGGCGTGGCTTTGGATACGGATACGAACAGTGGACGGGCACGCCTGGACCAATTGGGCGGTACTACCTTCGTTCCGAGCAAAGCTGTCCTGGCTCCGCCGGGCAAGTACTTGGTGCGGCACAACACGTACACCAGTTGCGTGCTGTACACAGAGATCGTCACGGACAACCCGAGCCTGATCGAATGCCGACTCACAGAGCCGTTGTATTCGGCGGATGGGTCCACGGTGATCGCTGAAGCCGGGGACCGGCTGACCGGAGAGCAGCGCACCGAGGTTCGGCCCGGCCAAACCCGGGTGTTCACTGCCTGGACCGAGCTGGAAACCGCCTCTGGAGTACGCGCACGACTGGACAGCTTGGGGGCTGGGCCGATGGGGGCCAGCGGCACCGAGGCCTACATCGACAAGCACCTGGCCGACCGCTTCATGGGCGCGGTGATGTTGTCGGTGTTCAAGGATGGCATGCAGATCCTGGTCAACCGCTCGCAGAAGAACAACTCCGATGGCTACACGGTGAACAACACCGAAAGCAGCGTCGAGAACATGGCTGATCGGGCGCTGGAGAACAGCATCAACATTCCGCCAACGGCCTACATCCTGCCGGGCACGGTCATGACCGTAGTGGTTGCCCGCGATATCGACTTTTCCACGGTCTTCGAGAACCGTTAAGGAGTGGCATATGAGCTTCGAGTTCAACCCGAACTGGCCTACCCGCACTGATCCTGTCTTTGTAGTTCGGATGCTGGAACAGGCAACCGGAAATAGCCTTAGCGCCGATCAGAAATCTGCCGTTTGTGCCGTATTGGTTGGCCTGCCGGTAGGTGCCAGCATGCGGGATTTTGTTGCAGCCATGAAAACCAAGGACGCCGAGGTCCTCCGTATCACACCGGAACAGTCCACCGTCCTTGAGCCAATTTTCGGAGCTATTCAGATGTGGAAAGAGAGAAAGCCTCAGCACACTGGTGATGAACTGGACGGGGCGACCCTGGCGCGCGATTTCCTGAACAAGGCCGGCATCAGTGAGCGGCTGGACAGGCCTGGCGTCAGTGAAGTGGCGATCAACCGTCCCGGCGAGATCTGGACCGAGGGTGTAGACGGGTGGCAACGCGAAGAGGCGCCGTGGCTGACGTTTGACCTCTGCCGCCAGGTCGCGAACGCCTTGGCGGCCTACAGCCACCGCCATCTTTCGGCGGAGACGCCTATCCACACCGTCGAGCTACCGAACGGCGAGCGCTGCCAGATCGTGATGCCTCCTGCATGCGAGAAGGGCACGATATCGCTCACGGTGCGCAAGCCATCACTCGACCGATTCAGCCTGCAGGACTACATCGACAGCGGCCGGTTCGACCAGGCGCAGTCGGTGGCGACTTCGACTGTCGAGCTTGCGGACTGGCAACGTGAGTTGAAGGAACTGCACGCGGCCGGGGCCTGGAGCGAGTTCTTTGCCCTGGCGATACAGCACCGGCTGAACATCATCATCTTCGGCGGCCCCGGGTCGGGAAAGACCACCCTCGGCAAAGCCCTGATGGACCTGTTCCCCCGTGACCGGCGGTTGATCACCATTGAGGAGATCAACGAGATGAAGTTGCCGTTCCACGCCAACCACGTCCACCTGCTGTACGGGGCGACGGTGACGGCCAAGGAGCTGGTGGCGAGCTGTCTGCGGATGAAGCCCGACCACTTGTTCTTGGCCGAGCTGACGGGCGATGAAGCCTGGCACTTCATGGAGATCCTCAACACCGGCAACCCCGGCACTGTAACCACGGCGCACGCCAACGACAGCGTGTCGGGCTATGCCCGGGTCGGAGGCCTGGTGAAGCAGTCCGTGGTCGGCCAGGGCCTGGACATGGCCTATATCGAACGCCAAGTGCGGATCAGCTTCGACGTCGTGGTCTACATGGAACGGACCCACATCCTTGAAGTGCATTACGAGCCGGAGGCCAAACTGGCCCTGCTCAACCAAGGGAGGGCCTGATCGTGTGGTGGAAGGTGGTGCTGCTGGTCCTGGTCCTGATGCTGCTGTTCTTCATCGGCGGGCTGTATGCCGGTGGTGCACTGTTCCTCTGGCTGACCGATGCGAACCCAGGGGATGTGGGGCTCACCACGTTATTCGTGGCTTCGAAGATGCCCCTGTCCGATCCTCGACTGCTCTATGTGCCGTGGTCCTGGTGCGTAACGGCAGCGCTGACGTTCCTGCCGGTAGGGGTCACGTTGCTGGCCTTCATGAGCCGCTTTTCAACGAAACAGTCGTTGCACGGCGACGCGCGGTTCGCCAACGAACGCGAGCTGCGCCTGTTCGAGTACCGCGGCGAGTACCAGTAGGCGCCTGCAGGCGCTTCACAACTTCGTCTTTTCCCGCTTGCCGGGATCCTCCTTCGGAGAAAAATCATGCTGATTCACATCGCTCCTAGGCTCTTAGTGCCTAGGTCCTTCCCTTCTGCCTGCGATTTAGTTGACGTGCAGGTGAAAGAGTTCGGTCTACTGCTTGCCGGTGGGCACGACGTAGTGGCCCGCCAGCCATTTCCCAATAAGCGCTACTACGTGGCTTGCCGGAACAAAGGCCGTAAGGCAACGAACGGGTTGCTGATCGACGTGCCGGGCCAGGTGCCGTACTTCACTGTCATCACCCGCTGGAAGATCGCCGGCGAGATTGTTGTGCAGCATCGGGTGGAATACGTCGTGCTCGATGATGAGTTCGATGCGGTCACGGACTACCCCGTGTTGTGGAACGGGTTGTGCTTCGAGATGGGTGACTTCCCGAACCGTGTCACCGACGTGCTGTTGCAGCAAGCAAAGGAGCGAGGTTGTCCTCTTGGGTTGTCTTACCCTCGGGCGACCTTCGATCCACCGTCGTTCGACGACAGGACCCGCAGGCCTGTGTCGCCGGTCGAAATTTGCGAGCAGTTCCGCATGCCGACTATCGAACCCGGTCGGCTGCTGCCTCGGGATAACGATATCCAGAGTCGCTTGCCGTCGCGGGAGTTGGCTTTCGTCGTGAGGGCCGAGGAGGTCAACTATGGCTAGCGCGGCAGGGGTGCCACAGTACAGTCCTTCCCGGCCGCAGCGGCGAATCACTCAGTATCCCCCGCTGTTGCTCGGCAAGCATCCGCGCAAAGACGCGTTCCTGGCGACCTACGGGCAGACGTTCGTCATGCTTGCCGCTCCCCCAGGGAGCGGCAAGGGTGTGGGGATCGTCATTCCGAACTTGCTCAGCTACCCGGATTCGGTCGTGGTTAACGATCCGAAGTTCGAGAACTGGGATACGACGGCGGGCTTCCGCGCAGCGATGGGGCAGAAAGTTTTCCGATTCTCACCGGAACGTCTGGAGACCCACCGTTGGAACCCGCTGTCGGGCCTGCGCCGGGATCCGCTGTACCGGTTGGGGGACATTCGCAGCCTGGCCAGCGTGCTGTTCGTGTCGGACAACCCGAAAAACCAAGAGTGGTACAACAAGGCCGCGAACGTGTTCGGCGCCCTGGTGCTGTACCTGATGGAAACGCCAGAGCTGCCCTGCACTCTGCCGCAGCTCTACGAGCTGGCTTCGTTGGGGACCGGCCTGGGGCAGTGGGCGCAGCAAGTCATCAGCGATCGATCCGACGGGGAAAACGCGCTTTCAGAGGAATGCCGGCGTGAGCTGTACAGCGTCTATGTCGCCTCGCAGAACAAGTCCTCGGGCTGGTCGACTACGAGCGACATTGTGCGCGACGTGCTGGCCATATACGGCGAGAAGACGGTTGCGTGGGCTCTTTCGGGCGATGACATCGACTTCTCCAAGCCCCGGGAAGAGAAGACCAGCGTCTATTTCTGCGTGACGAGTAACGCGCTGAAGAAATTCGCGCCGCTGATGAACCTGTTCTTCTCGCAAGCGATCAACGAGAACTCAAAGGTGTTACCCGAGCAGGGCGGGCACTGTGCCGATGGTTCGCTGCGCTTGAAGCACCAGCTGCTGTTCTTGATCGATGAAATCGCCGTGATGGGGCGGATGGAGGTCATGGAAACAGCGCCGGCGCTGATGCGTGGTGCAGGTCTGCGCTTCTTGATCATCTTTCAGAGCAAAGACCAGCTCCGGGCCGAACGTACATACGGCCGCGAGGGGGGCGACGGGATCATGAAGGCGTTCCACGCCGAGATCGTCTATACGCCGAACGATATCGAACTCGCTACCGAGTACAGCAAGCGGCTGGGCAACACCACTGTTCGAGTCGCGAATGATTCAGTGAACTACGGCGACAAGCGCACCAGAGGGCGCAGCTACAGCGAGCAAGCCCGCCCGCTCATGCTGCCGCAGGAAGTCAACGAGCTGCCATATGACGAGGAACTGATCTTCATCGGGGCGACGAAGGAACACCCGTCGCTGAGCATTCGGGCCCGAAAAATTTTCTGGTACGAAGAGCCGGTGTTCCAGGAACGGGCCAACATGCTCCCGCCAGCGCTGCCGACAGCAGACTTGGAGAAACTCAAGAGCATCACCGTTCCGGTCCGGATCGAGGAGAAGACAGCCGCAGTGGTGGCACCGCATGACGCACAGATAAAAGCGGAACAACAGAAACGAACTTCCAAAAGCGCGAAACAGAAACCAACTTCCAAAAACGTAAAACAGAAACGAACTTCCAAAAACGCGCAGCAGTAAGCGCACACCATCGCAGTTCGCAAGGGCTGTATCAGCAACACACTTATTTGAAAGGAAAAACTAACTATGTGCAGGCGCGTTAATCGTGCGGCGGCACTCTATTGCCGTTCGAAAAAACACTTCATCACGGGCGTCGCCCTGATGGTTACCGCAACAGGCGTGGCTCACGCTGCAAATACGGTTGACTCCAGGTTCACCAACACCATTGTCACTGGCGACGGGAACAGCGTAACCGGCAACCGCGATACCCACTTTTCGGGCGCGACCTCGGCCAATGACCAGGTGATCGTTGGTAACCACAACACCCTGAACAACACTATGTCGTCGGAGATCATTGGCAACTACAACACCGTCACCAACAGCGATATCGCAGTTAAAGGCGAGAGCAACACAGTCTCTAACGCATATGGCCAACTGGTCGGGGACTCGAACAAGATCGATGCGGCGAACGGGACAACAACGGTTATTGGCTCCAGCAACAACGTCACCGGGCAGAGCAACACGGCTGTTGGCAACGGTCATACGATGACGGGCCGGGGATCCGTTGCGATCGGTGAGGCAACCACGACGACGGCCAGCAACAGCGTCACCCTCGGCACAGGGTCTAGCAACAACCGGGACAACACCGTATCTGTCGGCGCCGCCGGCGCCGAACGACAGATCACCAACGTTGCCGGAGGATCCGCGCGGACCGATGCATCGAATCTCGGCCAGGTCCAGGACGGTGACGCCGCGACCCTGGCCGCGGCGAAGGGCTACACCGACACCCAGGTGAGCGCAGAGGCGCAGAAGCGGGCAGACGAGGATAACCGGGTTCTCAGCACGGCCACGAACCACACGAACCAGGCTGTCGCCAACGAAGCGCAAACACGCGGACAAGAGGACGCACGCGTCCTCGGCGAGGCGATCGATCATGCGAATCAGCAAGTGGCGGCCGAGGCTCAAGCCCGCCACGCCGGCGATGCTGCAACCTTGGCGAGCGCGAACAACCACACTGACAGCGCGATCAAGACTGAAGCGAAAGCCCGGGAAGATGGTGACGCGACGACGCTGAAAACTGCCCAGGACCACACCAACAGCCGTGTTGACGCCGAGGCTCAGGCGCGGGCGGATGGCGACGCTGCGACATTGGCCAGCGCGAAGGACCACACCAACAGCCGTGTCGACGCCGAGGCCCAGGCACGGGCGGAAGGTGACGCCGCGACGTTGGCCAGCGCGAAGGACCACACCAACCAGCGCGTCGACGCCGAGGCCCAGGCGCGTGCGGATGGCGACGCCGCGACGTTGGCCAGCGCGAAGGACCACACCAACCAGCGCGTCGACGCCGAGGCCCAGGCGCGTGCGGATGGCGACGCCGCGACGTTGGCCAG
>NZ_JBBELS010000002.1:0-474587 GCF_037574965.1 Pseudomonas sp. KBN12P06040 | reverse complement strand
GGCGCGTTGGGAAGGCTCACCGATCAGGAACTTCTTGATGGCCTGCCTGACTCGCTCGATCGGCTAGCAGACAAGGTGATCGAACGGCTCGATGAGTCGCCGGAATGATCAAGCCTGAACGCTGGGTTCCCTCTCCAGGAATTCGACTGGAAAGAAACGCGTGGGAGGCAGTTCGTGAGCGCGAAAGGTCAGTGGTGCTTACTGCTGGCCCTGGTGCGGGAAAAACAGAGGTGCTCGCACAGCGAGCTGACTTTCTTCTGCGTACAAACGCCTGCCGCTACCCAAAACGCATCCTTGCCGTTTCATTCAAGACGGACGCAAGCCGGAACCTCAAAAAGCGAGTACAGCTTCGCTGTGGTTGGGATCGCGCGTCACGTTTCGACAGCGTTACCTTCCATGGCTTTGCGAAGCGGATCATCGACCGGTTCCATCCAGTTTTGGTGGATGAGGCGTTGAGCCAGGACTATGAAATTGGTCCGGAATACATCTGGGGCCAACAGATCACCTTTAAACACCTACTTCCGTTCGCCCTTCGGATCGTGAAAGAGAGCGCGATCGCACGCAATACGATACGGCAGTCCTATACGCACGTGTTCCTCGACGAATTCCAAGATTGTACGGCAGACCAATACGAACTGATCAAACTGCTGTTCCACGACACGCCGGCGATCCTGACCGCCGTAGGGGACACTAAGCAGACCATCATGGGATGGGCGGGGGCGCTCGAGGGGATATTCAAAACCTACGCTGACGACTTTGATGCCCGACCGCTACGTCTGTTTTTGAACTTCAGATCCCAGCCAGCACTACTGCGAATGCAGAACGATATTATTCGGGAGATCGAGGCTGAGGCAGTGATGCCGGATGATCTCGCCAAGGGCGAAGGCGGGGAGATTCTGGCTGGGAATTTCCGAAATGCCGCTGAGGAAGCTGAGGCTCTTGCGAACCTTATTCAGCGCTGGATTACTCAGGACGGCATACCACCTAGTGAAATTGCCGTTTTGATGCCTCGCCAAGTTGAAGAGTATGGCGAATCACTAATGCTGCGGCTCACTGAGCGGGGAATCGCTCATCGTAATGATCACGACCTTCAGGACCTACTGAAAGAGCCAGCAGTCGGCCTTGTAATCGATTACCTCACTTGCCTCTACGGCCAGGGCGAGGCAGAAGCATGGTCACGGTTAATGGACCATTTCACCCCGTTCGAAGACGACGACAGCCAAAATAGCGCTCAACGGATCTTTGAAGAGACATACCGGGATCACCTCAAGAAGGTTAAGCAGGAGCGAAAAACAGCGAGCCCATATGGCTCGTGGTGGGATCTGACCAATGAGTTCCTAAAGAAACTTGGCCTGTCGTCCGTCAGCGCACTCTCCGCCGACTATCGCTCAAAGGCCCGCTTGTTAGAGGTTGTTCGAGACGTTCGTGATCGTATCCGGGCGCAACTTGCGATTGAGCCAGATTTACTCAAGGTATTGGCACGCCTTTCTGACGATTCGGCAGTTCGCTTCCTAACCATGCACAAAAGCAAAGGTCTGGAGTTCCATTCGGTAGTTGTGCTCGGCGTCGAGAAGCAAACGTTCTGGGGGCACCTCGACCAAGAGCGCTGCGTGTTTTTTGTAGGAGTTTCTCGGGCCAAACACAGTCTTGCGCTCACCACTGCGGACTATCGACCACGCCCTAAGAACGTCAAGAGATGGGATGAGCATCGAGCTCCACATGGTGAGTTTGTGAGTCATGTTGTTCGACACCTCACCAGTCAGCACTTTAAGTAGGGCCGCGCTGCGCATCGCGCATCAACCTTATGGGGAGACTGAAGCCGTCACAGAGGACGGCCACCATTGGCCGGGAGTCACCAGTACAGTGGGCTGGAGTCGGCCAGAGGCGGACAGTCATCCCAACAAATCTGTCCGCTTTTCCGAAAGTGCATCGTTTTTGTTGCCAGACAGTATCAGTAGGCCGCTCGCGCTGATAATGTCGCGGCGCGCCTGACTTAAGATGGATCTTGGAATGCCAGCGAAAAAAAGCTCTAACGCTAATCCTAACCAGCCACTGACCTCCTTCCTTTTGGATGAGAGCTTCGCGGAAAGCTCCAACGCGGAAGCATTCATTGTTCCGCTGGCCCGAAAATTTAACGACTTCGGCTACCTTATAGCATGCTCCATAGGCTATCGCGATAAACAAGGGCAGATTTATTGGCTTGAAGGGAGGTGTGCCATTCAAGGAGAAAAAGATCTCTTTGAGGCTGTTGGCAGTCTGCTTTCGCCTGAAAAACCTGAAATTTACCACCGCGAAATTAAAAAACCGTTCCGCACACTGCTGGTAGATGCAAAGTCATACAGCTTTTTGCGGCGGACGCTAGGCGAGACTCAGGCAAGGAAAATCCTAGCTAGCTTACAAGATGTAGCAACGACTAAAAGCCGGACCTTCACCAATAATTGGTATGACTTCTATAAAGAAGAAGTGTTCACCCATGCGATGATTAGATCAAGCGAAGCCTACTTTGCTTATCGCAAGGGGGAGCGCATATTGCAAGGCTTGCAAGAGCTTGATGCTGATGCACGTCAACCTTTCAGTATTGAGTTGAAGGGAACTGGCCCCCAAGCCCAGTTCGACTTCCAGTTTGATAGCAAAAATTTTCTCAGAGGGCGGATCGCGGTCATTATCGGCCAGAATGGCTGCGGCAAAACTTCGGCGCTTGCAAAGCTCTCAAAAGTTTTGGCCGACAAAGAAAGTCGATCTGCTGAAATTACCAATCGCCCCGAACTGAATCAAGTTATAGCTTTCATTCACACTGCATCTGTTCGACAGTTCTCCCCCACGTCAAAGGAGGGGCTCGCGAGAGCTAGGATTTTTACATTCAATCCGGCAAGCCCCCGCAAGCAAGGCGAGGACTCTGCAACAACATTGCTTGTCGATGTGGCTCGCGGACATGATGCTCAAGGTGCTTTGCTTAAACATCTCTCGGATATTTTGCGCACTGAATTCAGTGAGCTTGAAGTTCTGGTCCCAATGAAAAAAGACAGACCAGGAGAGTCAGGAAGAATGGCGCTGTACGATGTAGACTATATGCCATTTTCAGAGTGGAAGCGTGGTGGCGAACAACGTATTTTAAAGAATGCGGCAAATGTCGCCTCTTGGCAGTCATTGAAATTTGTCGATAAACACGGAAAGGAACGTAAGCTTAGCTTGGGCCAGCAGGCCTTCCTAAAATTCATTTTGGTTGCACTAGCTAACTCTGGGCCGGCATCCGCGTTGATTATTGATGAGCCGGAGAATTTTCTGCATCCAAACCTTATATCAAGGTTTATGCGTAGTCTAAATAAAATTCTGAACGGTACACGTTCGGTAGCATTCATCGCCACACACTCCCCGTTTGTCGTCAGGGAAGTTCAAAGTGCTCAGGTGCATGTGATGCGCGATGAAGATGGAGTACTCACTGTAAGAAAGCCGCGCATGCAAACTCTAGGAGCCAATGTCGCATCAATCTCGAATGAGGTATTTGGCGACGATCTACCCCATCATCTCTATGAAGAGTTGTTAGAGCTAGCAGAGCAAGAGAGCAATACGTTTTCGGAGGCACTTGATAGATACTCTTCAGAGTTGAGCGCCGAAGCTCTCATGCGCCTGCGTAGGATGATGGAGCAGTAAAATGAGGAAACTCGATCCGCCCGTCATTCAAGATAATTTGCTTCTCAGCTTTCTGCAGCACTCTAGAAAGGAAAATGCGAAAGCAATTGTGCATCGCATAGCTGATATTGCTGAGCGCTATCAAGCGTATGATATTTGCAATGGTGATCCCTGGGGTATCGCTGAGGACGTGTCATACGCCCCACTAAAAGAAGACCTTAACGGAATTTATAAAGCGCCACCATCCGTTCTAAATTTCATTGCGACGCTGCGATCTCAACTTGACGGCGTGTGCCCCGTGTGTGGGCGAGATGCACTGGGGACCTTGGATCATTACCTACCCAAAGCAAATTACGCAGAATTCTCATTTTACTCAAAAAATTTGGTGCCAGCTTGTGATAGGTGCAACAACAAGAGAAGCAACGCGTTCAAAGGCGCGAATGCAGGAGAGCGCCCTCTGCATCCATATTTTGACTACTTTGCAAATAACAAGATCCTGTCCGTACGATTTGAACCTGATTGGAATGCGCCACTGCTGACGCCAATACCTTACAATGTGACCGGAAGTCAGCTTGCTGTTGTCCAGTGGCACATCGACAATGTCCTAAGGCGAGCGGGAATCGATGAATATCTGACGACACAATGGGGGGTCTTGATCAATGGAATAAGGACGTTTCTTCCAGATCGATCTAGCTTGGTAAGCATAAAAACGGAAATTCAGCGGCTCGAAAGCTATGAATTTGAATGCGGAAAGTCGGCTAACGGATGGCGTTGCGCCTTCTGGCATGGATTGAACCTAAATGATGATGCGCTCAGGTACTTGCAGTCGCTATGAACAGTGCATTGATTAGTAATCAATAAATAAAACCACCGCACCTTGGTGAATCTACTTTATGGAAACTCTGACATCTAAAGCCGAGGCGGACGGGTTGGCACAGGAAAAGTGGGCTGATTTATTTATTGGGAAGAATGGCAGCTTTTGGCTGTGGATTCAGCCGATCCCGGCCCGTCGCGACCGGCGGAAACCGGCCAAATGCGGACGTTTTATCGAACTGCTTCCGCCCAAACAGTCGATGGACATGTTTCTACCATGCCTCAGTCGTCAAGCTTTGCGGGCGTGCTCTCGATAATTTTTATTGAGATAAAAGAAATCAGATAGACCGCCAGATCCGAAATCTCCCGAGTGTCGTCAATCTCTGGAAATGGTGGAAGTGGGGACCGGCGGAAATGCGGCCAGAAGCAGACGTTCTGCCTGCATCACTTGCCTGAGATCCGGTGTCCAGTTAGAGCGAGAAGTATCAAATCGAACGACGTCGATTTGCACCGGCCAGACGGCCGACCGGCTCAAGGTCTTTGCCTCTTTCCAAGCCAACAGCGATGAAGCGTCGCTCTATCTCAGTTACCTTACCAGCCAGCCTCCTGGCCTCAGCTTCAAACTCGGCAATTCGGTGCTTCAGGTCCTTTCGGCGCTTTCTCGACATACAGACCTCCCAAAACAGAACTGTACTTCAGGGTAGCCGCTTTTTGAGTGGCCACTGCGTGTTGGAGATCGCTGCCGCCCATCCACCGGAGTAATCATCAGGAGGTAATCAGCCACTCAGGGACGCATGTTGTGGGGTCGTTCTCTGTCGGTCATGGCCACGCGGTGTAATGGTCAGATCCGATGCAAATGCTTGGTCAAGTCGAATGCAATCAGGTGGTCAAGTAAGTGCAATTGCGCACATTCTTCCTGTCACTCGGTAAGAGCGTGTTTGCGGTGTTCGACAAGCAATCGCCGGAGGCACTCGCAGCCATCAAGGCCTCAGTCGATCATCCTTACGAGTCTGCGAGCGCAGGCTTCGAAGACCTGGTGCTGCAGGGCGCATCTGAGGCCGCACTCCGCAGCTATGCCGCTGCTGTAGTTGCCGGAGGCGATTGGCCGCAGCATCTCGCGGCATGGACACCAGCAGCCGCAACGCCGTTGGCTGATCTGCAGGCTGCTCTGTCGAGTTATTTCAGCTGGGCTAAGGGTGGTGGCGACGCCGGCGACTTGCTCGCCTCCTGTCAAACCGCCGACGACATGCCTGAATACGTGAGAATCACGTTGGCAGCCATCAAGAACGTCATTGAGCCACCACGGCTGCCTCCATTACCTCCCCAGGCAGCCGGCATGCCCCTTCTCCCAGAAACTGCAGCCAAGCCGGCACCATTGGCAGCCGCCTATGGAAGGTTTCAACCGTCCCCGCCCCAGCCTTCGACATGACTGAAGTGTGGAGCGATCAGAAGCGCGGCTTCCTGGCGTGCACCGGGCACGCCCTAGCGCTGGGTGGTCCTGGTGGAGGCAAAACACACGTCGCGCTGGTGAAGGCTCGCGATGAGATTCGCTCAGGAGTACTCAAGCCAGGCCAGAAGATTCTCTTCTTGAGCTTCGCCAGACCTACCGTAGCGCGCATCATCGAAAAGGCTTCTGAGCTGATTTCTCGTGAGGACCTGAAGCAACTGGAGGTTAGTACGTACCACGGTTTTGCATGGAGCATTCTCCGGAGCCATGCCTATTTGCTGAATGGCAGGCGAAGCCTGCAGCTCCTGCCACCGCCAGAAGCAGCAGCGCATTTGACTGATATCGATAAGGCCCAACACGAAAATGAGAAGCGGCGCCTTTTCGAGCAGGAAGGCCGTCTGCATTTCGATTTGTTCGCAAGCTTGGTCAGCGACCTGCTTCGTCGAAGTGATCGGCTAAACACCATCTTCTCCGACACCTATCCCATAATCATCCTCGACGAGTTTCAGGACACAAACAGTGATGAATGGGCGCTGATTCAGCAGCTTGGAAGACGCAGTCGCCTCATTGCACTGGCAGACCCCGAACAGCGAATCTACGAGTTTCGAGGCGCTGACCCCAGGCGGGTGGGCGACTTTCTGGAGAGCTTCAGCGCCGCTCACTTCGATTTCGCCGGTGAAAACCATCGCAGCGGCGGTACCGATATCGCAACCTATGGGAACGACCTTCTCACCGGGGCGAACAAGGGCAGGACCTATCAACAGGTCAAAATCATTCGCTACGGCTTCTTATATGGAAAGAGCTCGCACTTCAGCGCCAAGACCGCAGTTTACTCGGCATTGGAACGGCTCAAGAAAGTACCGGACAAGTCGATCGCGGTCCTGGTGCCATCCAAACGGCTAATGCTTGAGCTTTCTGACTATTTCTCATCCACGTCTGATGGTCTGCCGGAGCTATATCACGACGTTGCAATGGATGCAGAGCCGCCGGCTCTAGCCGCTGGCGTTATCGCCACGCTACTGGAGGGAGGTACGGCTAGCGATGTGGCAAGCCGCATGCTCGGCGCACTTCACTCGCACATTCGCGGACGGCGCGGAGGCAAGCCTACACCTCAGACGGAGCTTGACCTGGCAGGCGCTCTTAGCGGTTTCCTTTCCACGGGAAAGATCCGCGGTGCCAAGCGCCAGTTGATTGTCAGCGAAGTTCAACGGATCTCAGAGTTGCGGCAACGACTGGAATTCACAGGTGACCCTTCGGAGGACTGGCTATATCTGCGCGGCCTGTTGGCATCCTCCACCGCGGAAGCCTTGAGGCAAGTAGCAACGGATGCCCGCTACTTACGACTTCTTCATCGAGGCTCGGTACTGCGCACCAGCTTGGGTGCCCTGTGGCGTGCCCAGGGTGGGTACAGAGGTGCTGAAGAGGCAGTCCGCAGTGCCTTGATGCAGGAGCATTTCGCTGCTGCTCAAAAAGACTGGCGCGGCATCCATCTCATGACAGTTCATAAGTCCAAAGGCAAAGAGTTCGACGAGGTCATCATCTACGAAGGCCTATACCAGCGCATCGCCAAACCCCCGCAGGACCCAAAGACCTGCGCTCAAGACCTGTTAGCTCTACGGGTAGGAGTGACTCGAGCGATACGCCGTACTACCGTTGTGACGCCGAAGCGCGAACCTTGTCCTTTCCTGTGACTCTGCATTGCGGGGCACATCAAAGCATAGGAAGTTTCTAATTCAGAAGCGGTCCTAAAGCGGATTCAGTCATAGCAGAAAGAAATCAGGTTATTGTGACTACTTGCAAATAAGAAATCCGAAACGACGCAGGCAAGACTATACATGTCGAGACTAAGTAGCAGAGCCACGAAGGGAATGGGCCACCACACTTGGTAACTCATAACTCTTCGTCCTGAGTTGCAACAAAGCCTCTTTCACAATTAAAATTGACTCTGCTAGAGCCCTATTTTCACTACTCTTCGCTTCACCCATCAAAGCTTCAATAACACTCATCGCCTCGGCGGCGACGTTTGCAGAATCCTTGTATTCAACCTCAAGCTCTTCGTAGGCCCAATCTACATAGCGCCACATGCTATCAAGCGAAGAGTGACCACTGAGACTCGCGACCTTTGAGAGAACAGTAGTAAGTGCCTCAACGCCAATTGACCCCCGGCTGCTCAAAGATCGAAGCCTAGCCATAACCTGCAATGTAATATATCGGTGCCTAAGCATGTGAGCGGATACCCGCTCAGTAAGGCCCGCCTCTGCCCGGAGATCAGAAAACAACTGTGACACTGTTGAGGGCGCCATCTTGAACCCCTCTCTGGTGCAAAACAGCCAGTCCAGATCTTTGAAGCCAATCTTTCTCCTCTTTAATCTCCTAACCTGAATAGAGCGAGTAACATCGATATACTCCAAGAGCATTCTAAACGTTTCGTCTGAGATAGGTATTAACCTGTAAGGATTGCCTTTTCTTTTAGATGTTCTTACGGGCAATTTCCGGTCAGCAGATGCCCCTACAATATCAGAAACTCGGATCCAAGTTAGCTCTTCTCTACGTATGCCCGTATCTGCAAGGAGAACAAGCATACATCGATCACGGCTGCGACGAAAATTAGTTTTGGCAGTCCATTCACAAGAATCCAGCAGAGCAGATATTGCATTAGAAGAAATAGGGCGAACTGTACGAGGAATGCTTGCAGGCACCATCGCATAATGCTGGGTTCGAACCCTTACAACACCTTGCTTACTCTTCAACGAACGCAAAGAAATTGTTACTTGAGCCCCCTGCCCTAATGAACCCACTAAACGCTTTCCAACCAAAAAAGTTTGATACCACTCTAAGAACGATATAACCCGCAACAAAATTCTATTTATGTGGCTCCCAGAAGATTTTTTGCGCTTAATTAACCAGTCTGAAAATGAAACCAGCACATCATCACACACTTCCTCAATCACCACCTCAGACTCAAACAAAAAACGTACAAACAAGGATAGCTCTGATGCATAAGTGTTAATTGTGGAAATAGCGCTATTTGAGCGCCTAAGATGAAGGAAATAAACGTTAAGCTGCCAACATATACAACCATCTGGCCAATACATCACCCTCATTTCGGGGGCCGCCCATCGCTCCGACCTCCTCAACTTATCATATCCAGGCAAATAAAATTCTTTAGAGGAAGTGCGCCAAAGCCGACCAGCCGAAGTCATTTCACAACCTTAATGTGAGGATTTTTTTCATATCGCCGATAATGCCGTTGCAACTCAGACTCTGCTAAATCTGACCGCAACGATAATCTCTTCAGCCGTTCAAGCAAATCCAAGTATCTAGCGGTCATGTCTAGCGCAGCATCTACCGCTAACTGAGAGCTTAACTTCCAAGCATCAACATCATCAGAAGACTTTTTTCGGATCAGCTGTCGGGAGTCGCCGATGATCAAAGCAGCATCACGTAGAAGCTGGGAAAGTCCACCTTCATATAGCCCATTCACATATTTCCGTAATGTTTTATGACTTAAAGGAGTAATTCCAAGAGACTCATTATCCCAAGCAGCTAGTTTTGAAACAGAGGTGAAAGCTGATAGCTCACTCTTAGAAGGGGAAGGAGTTGCTCTAATCCTATCAAACTCAGAGATTCTACAAGCAGCGCTCCTAGCGGCAGTTTCAGATAGGACTTTGATGCTTGATGCAATTTGGCCTTTACCAAGTCGAGGCATCGGCACCCTCCCTAACTGAAACTGCCACCGTATACCTCTTTCTTTTTCCAGCATTAATTTGAATTGGGGTAGCGGTGTATACACCTTTTTCTGACAATAATTCTAGGTAATCTCTTAACTCATCCTCATGCATGACGTTGATTTTTTCAGTGCCAAAATGCTTAATAAGGATATTCCTGAGTTGCTGAACGCCATGAGATTGATCATCAGAGCAAACTGCAGAAGTAGCCAACGCAGCTTCGGATGCACTGAGCTCTTTTCCTGTTAAGCTTTCTTTAATGTAGCGCCAGGTTTCCCCAATATCTTCATGCCCCATAAACCAAGAAAGCGCCGGCAATGAATTCTCCAATCCTCCGAAGTGAAAAAATGTCATAGCAAAATAGCGGCGAAGTTGATGTGGGAGCACCACCCATCGTTCTCCCGAGTTATCAACAAGTTTTAGGTACTCACTAAGCTCCTTTAGAAAAACATAAGCATCAGCCACATTGAATGGAGAGGCACCTCTGACGTTAACTTTAAAAAACGCCTGCGACTTAAATAAAATATCACTTGAAGGCACTATGATTTGCCAAAGTTTTTTTAGCGCATTTAAAGATAATAAACACTCATAAACAAGGCGCGGAACCGGCTTTTCCATCGGCTCACGCATATTATCAAACCCAGTTTTCCTCAGTAAAACAGAAAGATAGAATCTACCGTCAACCTCATAACTAGCGCTTTTATCCAGATCAACCAGTTCATTTCTGCGACAACTAGTCAGGACACCGATCAAGCAGAAGCAGACGGCCGTATGAAGCCTCAACAAGAAAATCGAGAATGGAAACTGAGTTCTAATTTTTGCCTCAGAGATAAGAGGATCCACCTGCATTCGTCTGTAAGCATCAAAAGCAGAGACCAGTCCATCTGGAATCGGAACAATTTCTTCTGATATGGATAACGCCGTAAACACTGAAACATTCGACTCATCCATTATCGACCGTGAAAGAGGAACAACTTCATTGCAGTAATAGTTGAGTGCCGGATACGTATCAATCATCCATTTGCCGCAACCGAACATAAGACTTCTTCCCGTAGAAAGAGGCAAGGTTCTTGTTCTACCGTTTCCTCCGATGCGGAAAGGCCGCACAATATCCGATATTAAATAAGGATTACCTATTTCTACATGCGATTGAATAGGCAGAGAAGATAGCAGTTCACAGAAATTAACCATCCAGTTTGATAGAGCAGTTGTGGCTCTTGATGCCCCGTTCTCGCTGGACTTACCTCCAGCCTCACAATCAAACCCATGCGTCAAGTATCTTCTGAACTCGGTAGATTGAGATAACCGTTTGTAGTCAACCCCCAAAGCAGCCGCAGCGAAGCGCAAATTTAGATTACCGTTACCATCCAGTGCTCCTAGTTTTCCCAAATGCTCGGAAAGTGATATTGGCTCAATTCCATCCTTGGAATTTGCTAGATAATCTTCCCAGCGCTGTATGAAAGCCCCTGTTCCACTAACACCTCCTACCTCTGCCGCTCCAAGAAACTCAACTACGTCATCCACCCCAAAAATAGAAAACCCCTCTTCAGAAAACTTGTTTCCATATCGAACAGCAAGAAACTCAGCTAGCCACAACAGATATAAATGAAAGTGAAGAATGCCTCTTAACGATCTAGCGACTTTAAGAGCTCCATCATAGGCGCACACCACTATCATTTTTGCCTGTTCCAAAGGAACCGCATAAACAGGGCTTGTGAAGCTTCCGCTTGGCAAAAGCCTGTTCCAATTTAGACGAACACCACCTTTAATGGTGCCGTCTACATTCCGAACAACCACCCCTGAGTCTACGACCCATGTAGAACTTTCCAGCTCATTAAGAAGCCATGCAGGTCTGTATATATGATTTATTTTTCTAGTTGTTCGATCAAAAAAATCAATGACTCCGACCGGTAATTTGTGTCGACTCATCACCCCACCTCTGGCAGGATAACCATAGTCGACATCGCTTCTTTCTTCAAAAGCGCCTTCTTAACAAGATTACTTAAATCGCTCATTGATAACGGAAGTGGTGCCATAACTGCGTCAATGAAGTCCATCCAAAATTTTGGTGTGATGCCAGTAAGACTGTCTGGCCTATTTAGGAAGGTTGGGGTTGCTTTGTCGAGAGCATCCCGATAAAGCATTGCAACCGCAAGCGCTTCAGGATCATTAGATATGACGAGTCTGGACAAGGTGGCAAAATCAAAGGTTAGCTTTTCGGATGTTTCCCTTCTTTGCGCTTCCAATTCACTTTCAAACAAATAATTATCGATGGACTTAAGAAATTCATGTAATTGTTCCACTGTTCTAAAATCCGAAATCTTCAGCATTTCGCTTTCTTCATCCATCGCTGAAGTGATTAGTAGATTCTGATGCCTACGGATCTGCCGCTCAAAAATTGCACGCTGCAGCGCAAGCGGAATATAATTATTAATAGTAGTTTTAATGTGCTTATGGCCAAATGCCTTAGCTGTAGCAACCAAGTCGCCATTAGTATTAAGATATGTCGCCACACCTACATTGACACGAATTGCCTTATAGTTGATCTTATCTCTCCACGGCATGAGCACCGGGTGTCTATCTACAAATGAATACGCCCTTGTACTAAACTCTTCCTTACCTGTCGAACGCCAAATTGGATTCATATAAAGCGCTCCTACCAACGCCTTCTCAGAAAAGGACTTCAAGTCATAGTTCAAAGAGCTTATTCCCACCCAAAGATTAGAAGCCTCCTCGTTTCGCCCCTGCTTTCTCAACTCTTCTCGGATAGGGGCAGTCCACTCCATTACTTTCGAAATAACGTCTCTCGCCAAGTCACTCAATATTTCTGATTTCTGCTCCCTAGCTCTCGGCTTTTTAACCGTAAGGCGCAAATTATTTCCATCGGCAGACGACAGGAGGATTGCGAATCCATCCGCGTCTTCAATTTTGGCTCTGTACAATGAAGTCGAATTGAACTTTGGATGCTCTATCATTATCAAGAGCATGCAAACTGCCGCAGCCTCGCTATTCATTAATCCTAAATACGGGATGAGCTTATTCTTTCCGTATTTAGCAACATATTGCCAATGAGAATTTCCGCTGTTTGATACCGGCCTTCTGTCACTCGACTTGAATTTTCGATGAGGCTTAGGGATCCCCCCCATCTCATGATGAACAACAGAAAGTAGGTTTCCAAGCAAGTTAGGATGTCCACCGTCTGCCTCAAAGTAATGGCACCTAGTGGAAAAATCAAAATACCTCATAAGCCACGGATTCTCTTTCATAGCCGTCAGATAACCACAGCCGGTATTCTTTATCAGCGCATCTCCTTCTGCCTGTTTCGACTTTAGTAGATTAAAGTCCTCTAGCGCGCACGACTTAATTGTATCCAGCACACGATTTATTCTAGCAGTGTACTCGGTCAGGTACCTTTCATCAGAAGCAGTTAAAGATATTGACTCAAAAAGATCGTCATTGTATGAGTTTTTATCCGGTCTAAATGATTTCGGCACCGAAACAACCGCAGCACCATCAACCACTGATTGCCTTTCAGTTAATATTTCTGATTTTCCTGGAGCTCGAACGTATGCACCTATAGTGATATTGGGGATAACTTCTGCAACTACTAGAATCTCAATTAGTCTTACGAAAGATATCCACTTATTTGAGGTCGTTGTGAGGGCCAACCCCTTTTCTGTCTCATCGGTATAAAAGCTTCTCCGAAGCTCAGATAGTTGAAGTTTGAAGTCATCCGCATCTGTATCCTTAGGTTTTTTCCAGCCTCTCTTTCTATGCATCATTGCCCAATACTGGAGAATACGCCGTATAGCGTATGTAGGGGCCGCACTTGTGTAGCGTCTAGAGAAGCGCGAAATGCCTTTCAAAAAGGGATCTGCATCCTCACCCAACCAGTCAGTCAGGAAGTCAAAGCTGACGACCGTAAATCCTGACTGGCGGCCATCGTTCCTGACCTTCAGTTCTAGCCCAGACTTCTTTTTCCCTGATGAAGCTTTTCCCTTGGTGGAGCGTGCGCGCTTAGCCATTTTTGCTCTCTAGCAGCTGAGTTTCGGGCGCATGCTCCACGACGGTTCTATTTCCCTCAATAGGGTTTGCTAACAAAAGGCGGCATCTCCGCCGTACCCGTTGAGGAAGGAAAGGGCTTACGGCAACCCTGATGAGCGGGAAATCGTCGACTTCATCTGCGCCACGCTAGAGCCTGTGGTCGAGGCGCTGGCAGAAGAAGGCAGTCTCGTCTTGAACGTATCGCAGGATTGCTTCCTCCCGGGACTACCGGCGCGCTCGACCTATGTGGAGCGCCTGGTGCTGGAAGTCTGTGATCGATTTGGACTCTACCTGATGGACCGGCTCATCTGGCAAAACCCCGCGAAGGCTCCGGGGCCGGTACAGTGGGCTTCGAAATCCCGTCAGCAACTCAATGTTGGGTATGAGCCTGTACTCTGGTTCGCAAAGAACCCGCTGAAATGCAAATCGAACAACAACCGTGTCCTCCAGCCGCATTCCGAACGGCATCTGCGGTTGATCCAGAATGGTGGCGAGAAACGCCACACGAACTACGGTGATGGCGCATATCGCCTACGCCCGGGCAGCTTCAGCAACGAGACTGCCGGATCGATTCCGAAGAACGTGATCACCCGTGGACACCGTTGCACCTACGGCACTCAACACCGCAAAGCCGCAGAGGCCCTTGGCTTGCCGACCCACGGTGCTCCGATGCCCTTTTCGATTCCCGAGTTCCTGATTCAGTTTCTGACTGAGGAAGGCGATCTTGTAGTGGATGCCTGGGCCGGTCGCAACATGACATCCCTGGCAGCCGAGTTGCTCGGCCGCACCTGGATGTCGGGCGAACTGATGCTGCAGCACATCCGCACTGGCGCTGAATTGTTCCGTGGACGGCCAGGGTTCTGGCTCAATCCACAGATCGCTGCTGCTTTCGGCCGCTGAATCCCACGAAGGTTCTTCGAATAGCCCCTTGGCCGTTATCCTCAAACACTGATGGCGCGCCGTGGGTTCGGCCCTACAACTGGGGCGGATTGACAGCTATGCAGCCAACTAAGTCCCGAGAATGGCTGGGATTCAACACATCGGAGAAAGGCGTTATGCGTGACACATGGGCAAAGGTCCTTCGCTTCAGTTTGGACTGCCTCGGGCATCCGGCCTCCCTTGGTCATATGCTGCAGCAAAACCGCGATCTGAGGTTCGATATACCAGGGCAGCCCTGTTCGATTGCCTCATCGGAGGTCGTTCGGTGGCACGAGTGGGGCAAGGGGAGCTACTTGACCGGAAACTGGCGAGCACCAGGGGAGCTGCTTGGATGGAAGGCTGTTGGAACCGAATTCTGCAGCTACCACCACACCATCGATGCGCTGGCCAACGTTGGCTACACAGAGATCGTCGAGTCCTGGGAGTGTGAGATCCAGGATGTCCAGGGGCTTTGTGCCTCCAAGTCGGAGCTTCGAGATTTCGAGAGCCTCGATGCTATGGCTGTGGCCAGGACGCAGTATCTCGTAGGGCAAATCACTCACGCGAACCTTGAAAAGAGCCTGGGGTGGTACGAGATCCGCATCCTTCATCGCGACTCCACCGACGACTTCTTTGCATGCCACCAGTGGGACGGCCGAGTTTTCTTGATGAACTCTGGGGGTTCCCATCATTTCGTGGCTGGCCGCTACCTGGCTGCCCGGTTGGAAGTTCCCGTTCCTCTGAAAGGCCTTCTGCGCGTCCACCGCCTTTCTCAGGCCGCGGTGTCTCAGCTGGTTGGCGAGTATGAGGTGTTTGCCCTGAGTGATGATTCAGAGGCTTTCCAACGATTCTTCGATGCAATGAGGGAATACCGGGCCGGTTTCCTTTGGTCACCGTTGCCTCGCCACCTCGACGGTCGGGCGGTATTTCTCCCTCGAGGGGATGCAAGGGCAATGAGGATAGTTCCCTTGATGCGCGCGGCAGGCCACTTCGATCTGGGAGCGCACCTCCTGGAACTATCTGCAAGGCCAGTACGTCTCCCGCACATTGCCTCTGCTCGCCGGCAGATGGAGCCTGTTGAGTAACCTATGGATAGCCAGACCCCGACTTGGAGAGAGTTCAGGCCAAGCAGCTGGACGCGCCGGGATATGGCGGGTGCGGCCCAGCCGCATGATGAAAACGATCAGCCAGAAGCCGACTATTGGCTGGCGTGGCCGCCGTACATTACCGGTGACAAGTCGGATATTGGTCATCCCTCGAAGGTGATGCGCCGTCGATTCCGCTCCCGCGAAGCTGCGATGTCGTATGCCGACCGCACCTGGCCCATTGATCCTAACTCTACCTGGCCGACTTCGCCTTACCGGCCTCAAGCTCGAGAAGACTCATGAATACCTTCGCCGTAGATGCAGAGTCCCTAATTGCGGTTGCCATCCCCGAGCAGGTTGTCACCTCCTCATTGAGCCCCATCATCGAGATCCACACCGCTGGCCTCAACGACCTTCCCTACCCCCTGTCCACCGCCACGCTTTGGGTGGCATGCTGTGAGTCATGGCCTCATGCCGATCCAGACTGGGAGGGGCTGTATTTCATCAACCTGGCGATTCAGGCTGATCACATGTTCTCCCAGGTTGGGCCCGACAATCAGTTCCTGACGCTGGATGTGAGGCCGGGGACCGTTTTTCTGACCAATCCTCTGGCCCTTCACTGGCTGCAGCCGAGCGATAAGCAATTGAACCGGATCGCGGAAGGACTGCAGGAGCGACGTAATGGCTACATCGGCCTGCAGTGGGAAGTCGCCTATCACGAGATAGATGCGAAGGTTCTTTGGTTGAAAGAAGAGTTAGTGAAGCTCGGAAACGTCGAGCAGTTGGGCTGCGACATCGCCCCCTTGCTTATCCAACCGGAAGCGGACTATGTCCAGCCCCCACCTGGTCACGATTTCGTAATTGGCCCGGAGGTTCGGGCTTTGCCCCGCCGTAAGAGCTGACCAACCATACCAAGCGGCACCGGTTCTGGCACAACCTATCTCCTTGAATACTGCGCCCATCTAGAAACTGATGGAGCGCAGTATGTCACCCGCAAAGCAGCACACCGACAACCTGGCCAAGCTCATTCATTCGGTGGGCTACCACCCACCCCGCGAGGTCTTTCAAGACTTCTGCGAGATGGCAGCCGTGGCGCTCTCAAACGCAGTAGACGTGCTCCACCGTGAGACCCGGGAAGCCCAGTACATGCGGCTGATCCAAAGGTACAAGCCGAAGGATCAACACCTATTCCGTGCAATGCTCGATGAGTTACAGCAGGCCCTGGAAAAAGACCCCAGCGATATCTTGGGAAGACTGTTCATGGAGGTAGGCGGCTCGAATTCTCGGAGTGGACAGTTTTTCACCCCAGAATCGATCAGCCAGGTCCTTACGGACCTGACGCTTGCTGATACAGGACATGTTCAAAGTCTTATCGAGGAGCGAGGGTTCATCACCCTTTCGGAACCCTCTTGTGGGGCTGGTGCGATGGTCATCGCGTTTGCACTTCGTCTGCGAGAATTGGGCATCAACTACCAGCAGCACCTGCACGCCACCCTGGTCGATATCGACTGCAGGGCCGTCCACATGGCGTATCTGCAACTGAGTCTTTTGCATATTCCTGCCGTGGTGGTGCACGGAGACACGTTGACCCTCAAGCAGCACAGCAGTTGGTACACCCTAGCCCACGCTATGGGACTCTTTGGTATCAAACTGCGCCGGGGGTTTAGTTTGGACAGTGCAAGGGGACGGGAGTTGATTGGCAATCAATCTGGTCATGAGGACGCGGACTCTTTGCATGAGCGGAGGATGGCCATGGCGATCGGCTGATCAGCTCTCTTGTTCAGCGTCTTCCAACGGACGGGGATTTGCGCGTGACCCTTTGACTTTGGAGCATCGGAAGCGCCCGTTATCCTCCCTTCTTCGATGTAAACCCAGGGGGGGATCGGTGTGAACGAGAAACAAAATGCGCTGATGGCCGTTGCAGTTGGTGCCGTGGTGCTCGCGTTTTCCGCGGGCGGCTTTTTCATCGCTCTGGACGCGAAGAAGACGGCCGACCAGTACGCCAGAGAAGTCGATCAGCTGAAGCAAGAGATTGCTGATCTACAGGGGCGTGCCGGCGAGGCCGATGCCAAGATCGAGGGTGTGGTTAGGCTGGTGAAGGAAGTGGTCGAGCTTGCTCGCAGCCCTGCGGCAGCCGGCAAAGATGGTAACGGGAAGCCTCTGCCGTCTGAGCACGCCAGCCCGCTGGGAGCAACAACTGGCGAGGCCAAGTCTGACCCAGGATCTACTACCCCAAGCATCGGTACCGGAGTCAGCGGCCCCAAGACCAAGGCTCTGGCCGAGCTGCTGGACAATGAACAGAAAGTCGATGGGCCGGTCACTCCTGACAAAGTCGATAGCCTGCTGGTGGAGCGGATCAGTAGCAACTGGCACCGTCCGGCTAGTGCAAAGGATGGCATGCAGGTCACCATCGAAATCGAGATGGATCGGAAGGGCGTGATCAAGCAAGTCCGTGTTCATCAGTCGAGCGGCAATAAGGCCTTTGACACCTCCGCGGTCAAAGCAATCCAGGACGTCAAGGCAATCCCGGAAATAGCCTCCCTTCCCACCGACGTGTACCAGAGCCTCTACAAGAACAGAAAAGTGCTCTTCACCCCCGAAAGTCTTGGGAAATGATCGCGGTACAGCCTAAGCCCAGTTCGGCCACCGCTGCGCCAAAAGGAGTTTCGACCAGTGCGCCGCCTTACCCAACATACTGACGACCCCGCCGAACAGGTGCCTCTGGACCTGAGCGAGGACCAGCGGGCCGCCATCAAGGCCACAGTCAAGAAGGCGCAGCAGAGTCTCGCCATTTTGCCGTTCCTTCTTGAACAGAGCACCGTGCCTGGCCTGACCCGTGCCCAGGCGCGCATGGCGATGGAAACAACCGAATTTGAGCTGGCCACCCTAGGCCGTTCGCTCGGCGTCGACACTGAGGCGGGAACGACCATCGAGCAGCGCTTCGGGGAACTGCGTCAGGCCAACATGCGCATCCGCGACTTGGAGGCGCTGCTGGGCCAGCAGATGCCGGCGGAGGCCATACAGCCGGCACTCGGCAACTTGGCCCGCCAGTTGCGCGATTGGTGGCGGCTGGAGGGCCTCGGCCATACCAGCGAAATTCAGTTCGGGGAATACAGCTTGCAGGTGAGATTTTCCCTGCAGTCCTTTTCTGCTCGACCGCTCATTGCGGGCGCTGAGCATCTGTCCCACGCCGAGCGCAAGGCGCTCTGGCTGGCCGACCTGGAGCGCCGTGGCTTTGTCCTGCATGACGACGACGGCAAAGGCGTGACCGACTGCCCGGCATCCCGCGATGCACTTCGGGCGCTGTTTGCCCAGCGCTTCCCGGGGACGCACAAGATCGCCCAGTTCGTCAGCCGTGAAGGCGACCACGCTTCCAAGCTGGTCAGCGTCGAGGTGTACGTCTATGACCTGGCGCAAATCCTAACCTTGCCCGTGCCGCCGCCGAAGACCCAAGACGTTGACGCCTGAACCCATTGATCAGGTCAAAAAAAGAGAGGGCATATGCCGAGTCCCGAGCATGACAAGCTGACAGCCATGGGGGCCAGGTGGTTCAAGAAGAACGGCTTCCCTGTGGTTACTACCGAAATTTGGGCAGCAGGGAGCCGTGAGCGGCCCGATGTTCTGGGATTCCGTTCCATGTGTTCCGGAGTGATTGAGGTTAAGGTCAGCCTCAGTGACTTCCGGGCCGATCGCTTGAAGCCGGAGCGGGTTTCCGGAGGCTTGGGCAATTATCGTTTCTACCTCTGCCCGGAAGGGTTGATACGGCCGGAAGACCTTCCTGCCCGTTGGGGCTTGCTGTACGCAAAAGGAAGATCTGTTGTGCCAGTGGTTAGCCCCCCTGGTAACCTTTGGCCAGGAGTCCCCCGTAACGCGCTCGAGGAGGACCTGGCGGCTGAGTGGCTCCCCTTCCTTCACCGCCCCGACCTCGATGCGGAACGGGCCGCCCTCTTCTCAATCGCGCGCCGGCTCAGTTGAAGTCCCCGCTCCTTGCTGCCAGCCTGTCCTGAAGATCACGGAACAGGTTGTCAGCATGGCGGACAGCAGCATCTTCACCAACAGCCCCGGCCAGGACCAAGTCCTCAGGCCTTTCCAGCGGCTCATCTCTACAGCGTCGCATATCCGGCTTGCAGCACCCTACTTCACTCGTCCGGGCGAGATATTGGAGGCTGCGGAACGTGGCGCGAAGATCGATCTCCTGGTGGGGCTCAATCCAGCGACGAATCCCGCCGCCCTGCGCCAAGCACTTGAAGCCGACAACTGCTCCATCCGGTACTTCACGGATGGCTTTCACGCCAAGATCTTCCTTTTCGATGGCGTGGCCATGTTGGGCTCAGCAAACCTCACGGATGGCGGCCTGGTCAGCAACCGAGAAGCAGTCGTTCTGCTCGACCAGCCTGGCGATGAAGAGCGGATCAGAGACCTCGAGGCGCTGTTCGCTGTGCTTTGGGACAGTGCCGAGGTTTTAACCAGGCAGGTTTATCTGAAATTCAAGGATGCCTGGGAGAAGGCCAGTCGGATGGACAGTCGGGACGCCCCTTTCCAAAGCCTCGCTGATGTAGAGCCTCCAACTGTCCTTGCCGGCAGCGGACATAAGACCGCTCAGCAGCATTACCTCAGTGATCTGAGGAAGACTATCTATGAGCAATACCTGCCGGCGTTTGAGGAGGTCGCCGCAATCCTTCGTGAGCAAGGCACTCGCCGACCTGAATTCAACGCCCTTGCATGGGGACCGGAGGTGAACCGCTTCTTGAACTGGGTGCGACTCGAGCACGCCCCGGGAGATGCCGCGTGGCAGGATGCACCGATCCGCCGGCCGCAAGATCGAAAGCCCCAAATCCAAACCTTGGCCCTGGAATGGCTTTCAACCGCTACACCTCGGATTCCAGAGGGTTACTTCGAAATGCTTGAAACACTCCACGCTGTGATGGAGAGCCCGGAGTCGATCCGTGCCAGCAGCAAGGAGCAGATCGCTGCAGCGCTGATGTGTGTCCACGCATTCTCCGAGCAGCTCCGTTTCACATTGGGTGGCGCTGAAGCTCTGCCGGCCAAGTTTTGGGAAGGGAACCGGGAGGACCTCGGTCGCGTTCAGGACACCCTGATTTACCTGATTCATGGCCACGAGGAGTTTGCCGCACGCATTGGCTCCGTACTTTACGATCCGAAGTACAAACTCGCTTCCTTCGGCCGATTCTGTGCATTGGAGTTGGTCGGAACGCTGAACCCAGAACAGGTGCCCCCGATCAACGGACGCATGGCCAAGGCGCTGCGGTTTCTCGGGTTTGACGTCCGCGCCACATAGAGACTTCGGGCGATCGAGCATTTTCTCTGGCACCGGCTAGTATCACATTGCAACCATCGAGAAAGCCGCGGCCGCCGCTGTGGGGGGACTGAAAGTCAGCGAGGACGGGGCTCATACCTTTACGTCAAGGAGGACAGCGCATGAGCCTGTTACTCGGTCCCATCCTTCATTTTCGCGGCATCCACAACGATCTGTACCAGGTCTCTGCTCTCGTTGTCCTGGACAAAGGTGACCCCAAACCGAAGCCTGAGCCCACAAACTGCGCGGTCGATAAGGTCACCCGTATCGCTTCGATCCCATTCGGAAGTCCAACCCAGGATGTCTGGAGGGTAGACCTATCAACGTCTCAGAAAGCTGCCAGGTCTCAGCAGTGCTCCTGCAGTGTGTCAGGAGGCAGGGCGAGCTTCTTCGTTCCTGCCCTTGGGGAGTCTCCGAGGGTTGCCTATGGCTCGTGCAACGGATTCTCTGCTGATAAGTACCGCAAGAAGGTGAAGGACAGGCAGAACGAACGCTGGTTCGACATGGCTGCACGTCACAAGATCAAGGGTAAAGAATTCCATGTCCTGGTCATGGGTGGAGACCAGGTTTACACCGATGACTTGATGGTGATACCCGGAGAGATGAAGGACTGGGCTGATCTGTGGCATAGCAAGCAGGTAGCTGCGAAATGGTCACGAAAGTTGGAAAAGCAGGTCGACGAATACTTCACCCAACTCTATGTCCAGCGCTGGAATCAGGCCGGCCCGCGCGAGATGCTGCAGTCGATCCCCTACGTGGCCATGTGGGACGACCACGACATCACCGATGGGTGGGGCTCATATCCTCAGGACCTGCATGAGTGCGACGTCTACCAGAACCTCTTCCGGCTGGCGACGCGGTACTACAGACTCTTTCAGCAGCAGCTGGCAGAGGACGAGGTCCATCCCTCTGCGGTACCCAACCAGAGTCCACAGGCAAAAGGATTCAGCCTTGCCTACTCTGGTCTCGGCGAGGTCGCATTCTTGGTTCCAGATCTGCGCAGCGAACGCCACCCGGATCTACAGATAGCTGGCGGCTTCAGCCCGACGCAAATCGCTTCGGAGTACACTTGGGACGCCATCTTCGCTTGGCTGGATCAGCTCGATACCTCCCAGCACAAGCACTTGATCGTCTACTCCAGCTTGCCTGTTGCCTACCTGGACTTGAATGCCGCCGAGGTAGCACTCAATGCCTTGCCCGGGCAATGGGAGCTTGAGGATGATCTTCGTGATCATTGGCGGAGCAAACCACACCGTGACGAAAGGCAGCGATTGATCAAGCGCTTGCTGAATTTCTCGGCCAAAGGAACTCGGGTGACCATTGTGAGCGGTGACGTCCATGTCGCTGCGGCTGCCGTAATCGAGTCGAGCCTTCCGCAACATGGGAATGGTGCCGGAGCTATCTTCCAACTGGTATCTACCGGGATCGTGCACACCCCGCCTCCAGCGGTGGCCGTGTACTTCATGGAGAAGTTCGGGGCAGGTGAAGAGGTCATCGAGTACGGAGTGAAGGCCCGCATGCTGCCGATCGGCTTCAAAGGCCATTACTTGGTACCGGAACGGAACTGGCTCAGCCTGGAGCCTGATGGGAAGGGACGAATCTGGGCCAATTGGCACGTGGAGGGGCATGATCACCTGCTGACCCAGGTGATCGATCCAGTCGTCCTGCCTACAGTGCTTCAGCCTGTCGTTGTGAATCAGTAGGCGGGACTACTCGGCGACGATCTGGGCCGGCCAGCGAGCGCTGGCCAGGGAGGACTGAGGGAAGCGGGTGACCCTTCCCTCAGCGCTGGTCAGGAGGTAGTCACCGGACATTGGCTCAATTCGGAGAGTGCCGTGCAACTCGCACTCGGCGCTGGCGCAGTTTCTCAATCTGACTGTGGCGTTTTCAGCTTCGAAGAACATTGCCGCAAGCCGGTCCATGTTCCAGATGGCGATCAAGCCAAGGATCAACAGCGGAATCACCACCCCGGTCTTGAAGCTTTTCAGCTTGTCACCATGCCGCACTTCAGGGCTTCTCCGGAATCACAAAGTCACCATTCGGCCGGCGAAGCGCCACACGATCCCCATCGCGCAGGACGCTCCACTTCTCCTCCTTCAGGCACCCGCCTGCAGCTACGTCGGGAAACTTCACGTGCACCTCGGTCGCTGTCGGCGAAACCTCAACACATCTGTTGCTGCCCTCATCGGGATTGGGCCCGAACAACTTGGCCATAACGCCGTCCTGCGGTGGGCAAGTGTCTTCCCCGGTGATCGGTGTGGCCTTGCCGCCGATCATGACCTTGTAACCCGGAACGAACACCAGGCTGATCGGCTTCTGCAGGTCGGGGTATTGGGCAATAAACGCCTGGCTGACATTGGTTGCCATTTCAGTTAGGGGATCACAGCCGGCTACCGATGTAAGTACGAGTGACAAAACGATGGCACGTTTCATAGGCGAACTCAGTATTGGTGGTACTGGTGATGATAACGGCCGAGGTGAAGATTTCTCGGGATAATGACGGCCTGGGTGATTTGCTACAGGAGTACGAGGACTGATGTTGGGATTCTTCCAGGTTTGGCTTCTGGCACGGTGAGGGGGGCGGAGAATGGTCGTCACCGTTCAACAACACCTCAGAAGGAGCTCCAAATGACCGACTTCACCTCCGGCTTCAACACTACCAACCTCAAGGTTCTTCGTGGCTTGATCAACAGCGCACTGGCCAACCTCCATCCCGAAATCAACATTGAGGCTGGAAAAATCACCTACGACCCGCAGGGGACCTGCACGATCAAGGTCGAGGCCACGGTCAAGGGCGCAAAGTCCAAGGCCCAAACTGAACTCGAACAAGCAGCCAACCTCTACGGGTACGACGTGTCCCAAACTAAACCGCATACCAGCCTGGGCCCCTGCAAGCTGGTGGGTTTCAACTCCCGGGCCAGAAAGTCGCCATGGATCGTTGAATGTCCGAAGGGGCGCTATAAGCTCGAAGACGATGTAGTTGAGCGGATGTGGGGCCAGAGCAAACAATAATCACATTCGTCACGCGAGGGCGCTGCCAGGGCCACTGGCAGCGTTCAAATCACGCAGGTCTGCGTTAGGATGCTTAGACCCTTCCAGCGACCTTGACTATGAGTAAGCGACCCGACAGCGACAATGCCGACATCAAGATGATGGCCATGGACTTCGAGTTGAAGTCAGCCCTCATCGATAGCGCCGCAGGTAGCCCGAACACCGACAAGGCCTACCGACAGGCTCGTGAGCATTTCAAAAGCAATGGGGGGCTGCTCCCTGCCACCGAGGAGATGGTGGATCGCTACGTGCGTACTTTCGCTGGAGAGCTCTCTGTTAACACCCTGCAGTTGCGAGTTGCAGCCATCGCAAAGTGGCACCAAGAGTTCGGCTTTCCTGACCCAACCAAGGGTAAGGTGAAGCGGACCATGAAGGGCATCCGGGCGTTGTTCAACAAAGCGCCCAAGAAGGCCCTCCCCATCGCGATCGAGAATCTGCGCAAGATGATCGATTACCTGGACACCGCTGAGCGCGCCGCAATTTCTGCCGGCGACTTCGCCAAGCAGCTGGCCGCTTCACGCAATCGGGCGCTGGTGCTTATCGGCTTCTGGCGTGCCTTCCGAAGCGACGAATTGAGTCGGATCGAGGCACACAACATCACGGTGATTCCCGACCGCGATATGCGGATTTTCCTCAGAAAGACCAAGCATGACCGTGATGCACTTGGCCAGGAATTCATCGTGCCGGCCCTAATCGAGCTTTGCCCCGTCAGGGCATACACGCATTGGCTCGAAGACTCTGGTATCCACTATGGGCCCGTCTTCCGACCGATCACTCGCTGGGGGCGGATGGCGGATGAGGGGCTGTCAAGTTCCGCTATCGGTCCCATCTTGCGGCGAGTTGCTGAAGCCGCCGGCGTAGAGCAGCGCTACACCAGCCACTCCTTCCGACATGGCTTTGCCAATTGGGCGATCGACGAGGGCTGGGACCTCATCAGCATGATGAGGTACGTTGGCTGGAAGAGTGTGCAGAATGCTCAAGGGTACGTTCAGCCCAAGTTCAATTTTGGCAAGCTCGCCATCGGTCAGCCGGCCTCGCTCAGCGCGCCGCGCTGGGAGCCTGGCCATGGTGAGGTCTTCCCGGGCATCGTGGAGCGCCTGGAAGATGATGAGTAAAGTCGTGACATCCTGCCTTGCCACGCTTCACCCAAGTTCTAAATAGCCTCAAGGATCTTCGGCCTCTGCAACCTTCACACGCCATTCCGGATCGGCATTCCTCAACGTGCTTTCCAATAGTTCGGTTCCGATGACCACGATACAGCCGTGGTGAACGAGGTCCGCCATTTCGGGTTGCGAGGACCTGGGGCCACGGTATCGTTGCGTCGATTGCCCGCTGGATAGACTCCTGGGGTGCCGGCCATCAGGTTGGTGGGGCGCGATGAGATACGAGAGAGGAATACACGATGGAAACCCATCTAGATCAGGCGGAAGAAGGCCGTTCGATGTATGAAATCGGCCCTGCCGCGACTACAGGAGGTCGCGTTCGACGAACAAGGCGGGGGACGCCCGGACGTCGAAGAAAGCAGGATCGCGAAACGTTCGACTTTGACGGTTGCAGTGGGTTGTCCGTATTTGGCGTTACGACGGCGCTGACCATGCGAACTGGACCCGCGCTGCATTACATTTCAGATGTTCTGGAAAGCCTCTCTGATGAGGCTGAGGTCTGCTCCCATGTGGTGGACTCACTGCGCAAAATCCCCGACTTGGTTCCTTATTTGACAGAGATTCGGCGGCGCTGCCTTCTTAGAAATGAGCATACCCACACGTTGCTGCTAAGAGCGACCTTCCTACCCCATTCGATCCGGGTGCGGGTTAGGGCAAGTACGGAGCTGGCGGCGAAACAAGCTGCGCATATCGCGCTAGTTTCAAAGGTTTGTAGGGACACGCTTGAGCAGTATCGGGAGTGATCGTTTTTGCCGCGGTCGCCCGCGGCGTCCCCTGGGAGAGTGAATCAGACGCTGGCCAATCCAGAATTTACCAGCGAAGACCAACTACGGTTCCAGAGTCAACGTGCCATCCGGAGCTTATACCGCCTTACACTTGTTGGAGCGTAAGTTGGATAAGGGGGCAGCCGACATCGCTCAGCGATCCCAAGATCTACGGCGGACCGTGTCGAATTGTCCGCCTCATTGTTGAGCATCTCAGGAGTTGTCTGCCTTTCGGTTCTCAACCTTGGGTACAACCCGGACTTTACAGCTCATCGTCGAAGTCGCTGATTCGAATTTGCAAGCCTCAACAAAGGTTAGTTTGTCCTTGTTGACTTGAGGTAGAACGTAAAAGCCAGAAGACTCGGGCTCAGCATCGAAGAACACTTGTTGGACGGGATTGAAGACGCCAGGTAGTGACTGCACGTACCACCAGGCGGCTAGCACGACGCCTGCGAGAGTCGCTAGATCCTGCAGGAATTTGAATCGCACGAGCAGGCTCAGCGCCACCAGCAATAGACCACCGGCCGTCACGAGATAGCTCAGTGATACGGCCGGGCCGTATAGGGCCAGCAAGGTGAAGCCAGCGACCATAGCGAATGCTGCTGCGGATGCGACCTTCTTCAACCAGTACGATTTCCAACGGCGCTCGAGTACGTCGAGCCAATCGGTCAACCGTCCCCACTGGACGGCGATTTGATCCTTCACTTTCTTCAACATCAGTAGGAATGTCCTTTCTGATAACGATGGAGTTATGGGAATCGAATGAGATCCGGCGGCAGGGTGACGTTGAAATGTTGTGTCAACCCGCCACAGAATCGCTCCCATTCTTCGGGCCCGGCCGGCTCATGAGTGCAGTCCAGGCATTGGCCCTCCCCCGCCATCTGCTCTGCGATCGTCCGATGAAGGTCAATGCCGGCATGCTTGGAAAAGCGACCAACGCTGTTGCCGTCCGAACAGTTGACCCAGACGGTACCGCCGTCATGGCTGACGAGAACCTCGTAGATCAGTTCGCTGCCTTCTGGCTGGATGATGATCTGCTGTTGCATGACCGCGTCCTTCAAAGAAATGGGGCTATTCAGCCATGGATGATCGGGGGCTGCCGCTCATGTCGCAGTTGAAAGGCAGATCCCTTACAGCACGCCATGCGTCGGCGTAGCCGCGGTCGTGAGACGCACCTGGCACCACGATGGAGGACAGGCATTTTGCCTGGACCTGCAGGCTATACGCTCGTACGACTTCAGCAGGCACCACCTCGTCGTTCTGACCGATCAAGTGCCTCTGGGGGATGCCGGCGAGGCGAGCCGAGTATTCCAGTGGCGACAGCGATCCGAGCAGAGGAGTGATGTTCTTGAGCTTCGTCCAGGTCACAGGATCGACATTCCCTGCGATGGTTTGAACTTGTCCAACGTCATCACGCTCGCCGGCGAGGATCAAAGCTATGGCAGCGCCGCCGGAATATCCCACCAGTTCGAAGGACTCAGTCCGGTACCGGGATTTCAGGTTGTTCAAGGCGGAGTTCATGGCATCAACAGACGCCCGCCCAAAGCGTTCGGCCGTCCAGAGCGCTGGTTTGCATGCACCAGTGACGACGAACTGGCAAGGCCGGGCCAAGTACGCTGCTGGCGCGGGATCGTCAGCAGCGAATTGAGCCATCAGAGACGTGTGAGGTGTTGGATCTGTGCTCGGTTGTGTTCGGGTGGCCCAGGCATGGCCATCGCCCTCGATATACACCCGAAGTGTGCGGTACCTGGTACCGGCGGGCACTAAGGCCTGGATATTGTAGGTGGGTGAAGGCAAAACCTCAGGGTGCAGACTGGACCCGCTCGAGATTTCCTTGAGGTTGACGTTGCTGGCGCAGCCTGAGATGGCTAGGAGCGCGCCGGCGGCGAGGATAATGCGGTTAAGGGCGCTGTACATCGGCTTTCCTCGGTCACATGGACAATGGCCCGCACGAGGCGGGCCATTGTGATTTGCTTTTCGACTTCCTGGCTTCGCTTAGAAGTCGTAGCGAGCTTTCAGCGAGAAGGTATCGGCGTTGAAGTCGGCTTTGCGCAGGTAGTTGTACGAGGCACCGAAGGTCATCGCGCCAACGCTGTACTCCGCGCCTACGCCAGCCTCGTAGCTGTTGCGAGTCGGCTTGGCGGCGTTGCTGACGAAGGCGTTGCCACCCAAGACGAATGCGCTGGTGGTGTCAGCCTGGTCGGCGGCGAAGTCGTGGTAGGTCATCAGGGTTACTTCCGGCTTCAGAGTGCCGTTGCCGACGTTGAAGTCCTTGGCGAAGCGCACACCTGCGCCCAGCTCGGCAACTTCGATGCGCTGGCCATCTACCGACAGTGCCGCGGAGGAGCCCTTCTCGGTGTAGCCGTCGATCTTCAGGTTGCTGTAGCGCAGGGCTGCACGAGGTTCGACGATGTAACCGTCACCCACGTTGAAGCCGTAGCCGCCCAGGACGTTCAGGCCGAACAGGTCGGAGTCGTAGTCGCCCTTCGCGGTGGTGCCTGCGATGTGACGCTTGGATTCGTTGTCGTTCTTGCCGAAGGTCAGGCTGGCGTCGACGAAGACCGGACCTTGTTTCCAGCTGCCGTAGGCGATCAGAGCCTGGCTCTTCACATCGGTGCTGTTGCCATCGTCGGAGTCGACATCGCTGATGGCGTAGCTGTAGGCCAGACCCAGGGTAGTCTGCTCGTTCAGCTTGCCGTCGGCGCCGATGATGATGCCATCGGTATCGGCGCTGAAGCCCTCGATCTGATTGCGACGGTCCTGGTCGGCGTCGCTATGCAGGGCCTTGATCCACACACCAGTTTCCTGAAGAACATCGCCGGAGGACATGCCAGACGAGGAGCCCAGACGGGAGTTGATGGCGTTGGAAACCAGCGATTGGGTACCCATCGCAGCTTGGGTAGCGCCGCCGTTCACCTGGGGTGCCAGTTGCTCGGCCAGCTTGGCGAGCTCAGCTTCCGAAGCGTTGGCGAAGGCCTGGAAGACCTGGTCGTCGCTGCTCATGTTGCCCATGACCGAGTCCACGAAAGGAGTGATGGCGTTCAGCGCGTTACGGCTGGAGCCCTGGCCTTTCAGGATGTCCTGAGCGGCGTCACCGGTTTTGCCGGTAACTACGGCGGTGACCAGCTGCTCGCCGATTTCGTAGGACTTGACCTGCAGCAGAGCGGAGCTGCTCTTTACTTCGAGCCCGGAGTTCTGAATATCGTCCGCAGATACCAGGGTGTACGCAGTGCCCTGGCGGGTCCCGGTGAAGTCCCCCGGGTTGGCGGTGACATTCAGCTTGCTGCCGGCAGCGAAACTGGCGGTGCCGTCGACGCTGACCACCGGAGTGTTTACGTTGGTGCTGTCGCTCAGGCGGACCTGCAGAGCTGCGCCGGAGGCGATGCTCAGGTTGCCGGTCAGGTCGGTGTGCAGATTCGACAGGTTCAGTTGGCCGCCCTTGATCTGAACGTCATCGGCTTCGATTTCGCCACCGATGAAGTTGGCGTTGCCATTGACCTGCATGGAGTCCAGGCCTTCGATGTCGCCGGCGATGGTACCGCCGTTGAAGCGAAGGATGGTCTGCATGTTGCCATCGATGGACTTCTCGCCACCCTGAATCAGGCCGCCGTTCTGGGTGATGATGAAGTGGTCGGTACCGCTGCCATTGCCCGGCCGATTGCCGATCTGGATGGCGATGCCGTCGGCAACGATGTTGCCGCTGTTCACGATGCCGTTGTTGCCCAGATCGGAGTTGGGGCCGGTAGAGTCCATCACCAGGATGCCGCGGGAGTCGGCACCGCGAGCGATGATGAGGCCGGTATTGACGATGGCGTTGTAGTTGGTGTCGTCGACGGTAATGCCAATTGCATTGGCGCCGTTGGCAGTGATGCCGCCGCTGTTCAGGATGTCATGACCGAACTGCACATCGTCCAGCTCGATGCCTATGGAATTGTCGCCGGACACCGAGATGTTGCCCTTGTTTTCAACATCGGCGCCGATTTTGGTCTGGTTGTTCACGTCAGCGCCGTTGGAGAAGGCGGTGATGCCCTTCGCGCTTTCACCAGTCGCAACGATGTTGCCGCTATTGATGACATCGCCCGCCAGCTTGGTGTTGCCGATCTCGATGCCACGGGCTTTGTCGGTTTCTACGCCGTCCGGATCATCCAGTACGTCGATATTGCCGTTGTTGATCAGGCTGTTGGCACGGACGCCGTCCATCACGATACCGACCGCGCCGGCGCCGGTCAGATCGATGTTGCCGTTGTTGATGATGTCGCCAGTGATTTCGGTTCGAGTGGCGTTCTGGTCGTCGCTGATGTCCAGATCCAGCCCGTCGACAGCCGAGCCACGCGCGGTGATGTTAGCGTTGTTGACCAGGTTGCCGTTGATCTTCACGCCTTCAAAGCCAACCCCATCCTCGCCTTCGATGCGCTGAGCATTGCCAGTCAGGGTGACGTTGCCGTGTTCGCTGAGCGACAGGGCTACTTCGGTATCACCGCTGACGTCCTGGGTCAGGTCGGTTACGCCCGAGACAGCGTATACGTGAGTGCTTGCTGCGATCGATGCCGCCAGCAGAGTCTTGCGCAGGGTGCTCTTGTTCACAGGTACTTCATTCCTTGTCTGATGGTTTTCAGCCTCCTTGCACCTGACGAAGTCTCAACTTCGGGCATCGTAGCAGTGGAGGTGAATGGCCAGCATAACGAGGCAAGCAGTGGATTCAAGCCAAGACGTGCTTTTTTGGCGCCATTTTGCCAGCATTTTCATTTCTCATATTCGGGAACGAATCTGGCGTTATGGTCAAGAAAAATCAGTGGGTTATCAAAGGGGAGCCCGCAGAATTCGGAAAAAATCGTACGCTAACAGTTCAAGCGTCCCGGCCACGCCTGACTGTAGCTTGTTGACTGGTCAATCTGTCTCGCGGGTAAAGCGATAGAACAAGTTCGGCTCGCTGACCACGTACAAATACCCTTCATCGTCGATGGTTACGCCTTCGGCTTGGGGTATACCTTTCAGCAAACCAGCAAACCCCCTCGCCAAGGAGCGGAAACTCACCACCTTGCCCTCGTCGGTCATTTCAATCAGCAGTTTCGACTCGTCGCTGAGCAGGATCAGATGGCCGCTCTGTTGATCGAATACAACCGAAGACAAGTCAGTGGCAAACACCTTGTCTTTTACTAGGTTGGACATGTCGCGGACGTGCAGGGAAACGCCTCCTTCCAGGCTGGCACGAAGGCCGCTCACTTCCAGTAATTGCCGGGGGTCACGCTCCTTGGTCACAAACAAACGATCACCTTTTAGGTCGTAGGCGAGCCCTTCAAGGCCTTTGTTGTCCTCCTTGCCAAGCGCCAAGGTTAGCGCTGAATACTGGTCTAGGCTCAATGGTCGATCAGGAGAAAGCTTACCGTATTCGTCGATGGGGATATCCACGATAACCAGGCTCTGCCGCCGCTCTTCGGCAATGACCAGTTGACCGTTGCCGGCATAGGACACCGCTTCCACGTCGTGGAAGCCATCCAGGCTGTAACGTCGCTCCACGTCACCGTCACGACTGAGGGCCAGCAGCTCGTTCGGGCCATTGGTAACCGCCCACAGCAGATTTAGGTCAGGATCGAAGGTCAGGCCCGAAAGGTTGTTGTCCACACCGGGAACCGCCTTAGCATCCAGCTCAACCCGATAGCCAGGCAGCCACACAGAGCGCTCCTGCCAATCGTCTGTGTGCCAGTGGGTCTTGATCCAAAAGTACAGACGATCATCAAGGTGATGAGTACGTACTTGGAATACGGTGAGCAACACAAGGCATACAAGCGCCCACATCCAAACACTTACTTTCCGTGTTCGGCCCAGCCAGTTTTTAGCCATCAAATACATTAGAAGCCTCGTTAAATCAGACTGACGCCACGAGCCGTGATGGTTTCAACCCGACTCGGCGCGGCTGGCACAGGTGATACACAACGGCGTGGCCGGATCGAACTCCAGACGGCCCGAGGCGATCAACTCGCCGCATTGGTTACACCAGCCATAGTCGCCCTCGTGCCAGCGCTTGAGGGCCAGTTGGAGACGGACACGTTCATGCCGTGCACGACTGCGGATCGCATCGTTCATCGCTTGTTGCTGGAGTGCGTCCATTCTCGATAGACGCCCCACCTTGCTTTGATCCAGCTCTACCGATTGCGAGCGAGACTCAGCGTCTCCCAGCAATCGATCCAGCTCGGCAGCCCGCTGTTCCAGTAGGGTCTTGAAATGGGCAAGATCGAGGGCGTCGTCCAGGCTCATTAGCGCAGCAGTAACAGCGGACTGGTGGTGGTACGGAGCATGCTGGTAGTGGTGCTGCCGACCAGGAACTGCCGGATACGTGAGTGTCCATAAGCCCCCATCACTAGCAGATCGATGCCATGCTCTTTCTGATAGGCGTGCAGGGTACGTTCTATTTCACCGCTCCGAGTCTCAGCGCGAACGGTAAATCCGGCGTTGATCAGCACTTTCTGCGCCCAGTCCAGCTGCGCGGACGCTTCGTCGTTCACGGGCCCAACCATGACCAGATGGATCGGCAGCCCCTTCAGCAGCGGGCTGGCTGCCAGCATCTCCACACCCTTGCGGGTTGTAGCGCCGCCATCGAATGCCAGCATCGCGCTCTTGGGCTTTTGGAAGTTGGCCGGGGTGACCAGGATTGGCCGGTGCATGATACGAATAACGCTTTCCAGCTGGCTTCCGACATGCTGACTCAGACCGCCACTAGACTCGCCCTGGCGACCGATAACCAGCAAGCGCGTTTCACTTTGCAGCTCTTGCAAGCTCTCCAGTAAATCGCCATGTCGCTGCTTGGACTCCGGTGCGCGCACACCATCATTCACGGCCCGTTCTTTCGCGGCTGCAAGCATGATTCGCCCTTGTTCAAGGGCCAACTTGCCGCGCTGTTCATCCAGGGAAGCAAGCTCATCAAGCAGGTGCTCGCGGCTGCCAAGGCCAATGTTGCCACTCAAATCTGCTGCAACCGGATACTGGCGCTGATCCAGCACATGCAGGAAGGTCAGCGGCGCTTCCAGGCTCAGACTGGCCCAGGCCGCGTAGTCGCAAACAGCTGGAGCCGAGGTGGAACCGTCGATACAGGCAATTAGGGGTCGTTTGCGGGAGAGGGCGAAATCCTACGCTAAGGCTTTGGCCAACGATATTCTCCGGTAAGATTGATGTGTTCCGAGGGGATAGGAGAAGTCGCTTGATATCTAGTATGACGTCTGTCGCACCTGCTTGATCGCGGCCGCGATAGCTAGATCGCGTTGCTCCTCTTCTCCATCCGCGTTCCAAGCTGCGGAAAGGCACCCATAAGCGTACGCCTGGTCGAGCAGGCGACGCGGATCGACGTCCAGCGCACGAGAGAATGCGTCCGCCATCTGTGCAATGCGTCTGGGATCGAGACAAAGGTCGTCTCTGTCAGCCGGATCGTAGAACATATTGGCGGCGCCAAAGCCCACTTCACCGACCAGACCGACGGGATCTATCACCAGCCAGCCGCGACTGGAGAACATGATGTTTTCATGATGCAGATCGCCATGTAGCCCACGCAGTTCCGAGGCATTGCTCATCATTTGATCGGCTATAATCGCCGCGTGGACGTAGTCAGTTTGACAACCTGCGTTTTGATCATCGCGCGCCCGCTGAAACAAAGCTGCAAAGCGATCCCGGATCGGGAGAAGGGCAGAAGGCAGGGGTTCCTCAGATGCGGCATACAGCTTCGCCATTAGTTCCGCTGCAATTTCGGTCGCCTGGTAGTCGCCGTGCTCGGCAACGATGTGAGAGAGCATTCGCTCCCCGGCATATTCGAGCAACATCAGATTGTTCTCACGACCGAGCAACCGGACTGCTCCCCTCCCATTGCGCCATACCAGATAGTCGGCCCCGCGCAGTTCATCAGCAATGTCTTCTATAGGTTTCAATCCCTTGACGATTGCAGGAGTCCCGTCTGGCAATGAAACTTTCCAAACGAGGCTGGAAAAGGTGTCCGCAATGAGAACAGGTTGCGAAACGTGCCAATAGCGTTCATAAGATTTAGAACGTATACATTGTAGGTAATAAGACCCTCCAACCCCTTGTACCCTAAGGGGAAGGAGGGTTTACTTGTTGTATACCCAACCCTATACTCGCCGGCCAAAGTAGCTCACAGGCCGGAAGCGTATACATTGATCAGTTTCTCCATCAGATCCTTCACGGCCTCAGACGACCTGCCCATGGTGGTGCTGGTCGACCAAGAAGGCTCCCCCCTCTTCCTCCCCAACGTCTACGCCACGCTTCGCTACCGAGATGTAGGCTTCGCGGCAACCACTACTGAAAAAGTGCTTCGCTCGGTGGGGATGGCCTACCTGTGGGCGGCTTCCAGAAAAATCGATCTAGATCAGGCTCTTCGCTCAGAATCGTTTCTGTCCATTGAACAGTGCGAAGACCTGGCCTTTTTCCTCCGACTTGATCGTGCCGCCCAAGATCAGGCGGTGCAGGATTCGCTGGATCCCCCAGTTCGTAAGATCGTGCGACTGGAGCAGGTGCGCCGCATGCAGAGTCCAGCCGTGTCGATGACCATGATCTCTGCAGCAGAGGGTGGCTACCGTATTCGGGCAGTAGCGAAGTTCCTGGAGTTCAATCACGAGCGTATTAGACCGAAGACGTCGGCCAAGCTCGACAAAGAACTCACCAAGGCTCGAGAAAAGGCCATAGCGTGCCTGCGAGCCCTAGAGCCTAGGGCAGCCACCTCCGATGACGGAGACGCTCCAGAAGGGCTTGGAGAGGACGTAATGGCGGTTTTGGACGCAGCTTTCGAGCCCGGTGCTGAAAACAATCCATTCACGTCGGAATTCCACCAGTACCGGAACCACTTGATCTACAGGTTCTTTGTAGAAACGTCTATTCGCCGAAGTGAACTCAGGTTCATCCGGGTAGAAGATGTCAATCATGCAACACGCAGAGTAATGGTTAGGGTATCCAAAACTATTGCAAGGACGCTTCCAATCTCAGAGCAGACAGCCGACGAGTTCCATGAATTCGTGATGAAACGCTGGGCGAAGATTCCGCTATCTGCAAGGAAGCATGGATATCTCTTCACCACCGTGAAAGGAGATCACCTTTCCAATGAGGCAATCAACCTTCTGTTCAGAGAAATTCGCCGCAAAGCTGATCTGCCAAACAGTGTTGCTCCGCATGCACTTCGCCGCACTTGGAATGATCGCCTGAGTCGAAGTATTGATGCGCTCCCACCAGAAAGTCGGATGTCCCCTGAAAAAGAAAAACAGGTGCGCAATCGACTGAATGGTTGGTCGAAGAAATCAAACATGACCGAGCGGTATGCGCGGCGGCACATCAGAGAAAAAGCAGACCATCTGGCCGAAAAGCTTGCCAACAAACTGCGTGAAAAGAAAGAAGAAGATCCGCAATGAAATTTAAAGCTAGCCCCTTCAACCAACTGGGTGCAAACTCAGAGAGCAGAGTTGACAAAGTCATTTTGCTTGACGGTCGTATGATGGAAATCCAAATTGGAGCCCACATCCCTAGCGTTGATCGCGACGGAAACTCAAGGGCGCTCCGCCTAGATGGATTAACACCAGGCAATCCTTTGCACGAAAGCATGTACAAATGCATCAAATCCACGCTTTCAACCCACAGCCTCGCCTACAACCAAACGATATCTATCGCGGTTAAGAGATGGCTAGATTTGCCTGGAATGCAACAAAAAACCGAAATAGATATCCCTGAATTAAACCAGCTCAATGAAATTTCGGCCAACTACAGGCCTTTTGTCATCCCGCTTCTTCGCCGGATCTCAGCCCTTGAAATGGCTGGATTATCCGAGAGCACAATCGATTTCCTGAAGCACCCACATCGATGGGAGGAGAACGGTAAAGGAGCTTACTACAGCCTGATCACTAACGATCCGGAGAAAGGCGCCCTAACAGAACAGGAAATACATAACATCCACGCCAAGCTGCATGGCGCCTATGCGGCGGGCGTGATTTCACTAGCCGACTATACTCTTTGCTGGTTCTTCATAGGCACTGGCACGAGACCATCACAAGCCTACAGAATGAAGAAAAAGGATGTGGTAGTTCACAGCAAGGAAGGGATGGAAGTAACTCTCCGGATCCCGCTGGTGAAGGGTGAGCTTACCGTCTCCACTGAGTATTGGACACGAAGAGCACCCACTGTCCTAGCAGAATGCCTTATCAAATACTTGGATCAGCAATCGTATCAACATGAGACGGATGGTGACGACCCTCTGTTTGATGATGAATCTGCACAATACCTTGGTTTCAGAATGAGTTCCATTATCCGTAGGCTGGACACATTCTCAGAACGCCTTGGTGCTAAGATTCCAATCAACCCTTACCGCTTTCGGTACACTCTTGCCACCAGGGCTTTAGCGCAGGGTGCTTCTGACTATGAAGTTGCTCGGTTACTTACACACCGGAGCACCTCCTGCATTCAGTTTTACCGGGCGTCCATGCCAGAGCTTCAGAAGCCGATTCGTGATGCCCTGGGTAAAGAAATGGGGTACTTCGCCAAAGCGTTCCAGGGCAAGGCCATTACCGGGCTACATGAAGCAACCAGAGCAGGCGACCCTGACGCCGTAATTACTGACTTCTTGAGGCTTATGGGTAAGCCTGTGGGAGCATGCGGAACCCGTGCGGAGTGCTACCAGAATGCCCCAGTGGCCTGCCTTGCTGGCTGCTCTCACTTCGAGCCGTTGCTGGACGCCCCCTGGGAGAGCCTGATGGAGTCACTCATTGCTGATCAAGACCTGGAAACAGAACTTAGGATCCGCCAGATCAACCACAATGCAATGTCCGCCATCCAGCAAATCATTGCACTGCGCGACAACTCGGAAAAATAAAACCAATGGGCGAGATAATACACTTTGTCGGCAAAGAACAACTAAGCGCCAAGCAAAACTTGGAGCAATATATTTCTCATGCCAAGACAAATTTCCCATTCACCGACGTTGACTGGACTAGCAATAGCTGGGACATTACTTCATTTAACATTGGCAGAAGCCAGGGCAAGATCAAGAAAGTCGCTCATTTCAAGTCACTTCGCGATGAGTCCGGCAGCAAGTCGGCAGTCCAAGTCCCATTTGAGGGGGACTTCTTGAATTTCGCAAAGGCCGCTTTTAGCGAGACCATGCGCCGCTTAAAGCTCTCTGAATTCAAGCGACACCTCTACGCATTACAGGCAATCGAGCAAGCATTGCTTAACTCCAGATTGAAGCCCTGCATCACCAACGTTACGCCAATTGTATTGGATAATGCTGCGGATCTTTTGAAGGGGCGATTCAAAGATCCATGGCATACATCAAGGGTACTTGAACGACTTGTAACTGAAATTATCAATCCAGCACGACTGACTCCAAACCACCTTGAATGGAGTAGTCCGATTGCATACTCCCCTCCAGTGAGGAACGACCGGATATCGCCGAAGCAAACTGAAAAAGTTGCTGCACGACTGCCATCTCTGGAATCCATTCTGGCTCTTGCGGACATTCACCACACAAGCAAACATGTGCCTGACAGAGTTATTACTTCGTTTGTAACCTTGGCCATGTACGCTCCAAGCAGGTCAAGTGAGATCCTAAGCCTGCCAGTAAACTGCCTTCGTAATGTTGATTCTGAGGAAGGCACCGTTCTGGGTATTGCATGGGCCCCTGCGAAGGGTGCGCAGCCGATGACCAAATTTGCAGCTTCGGATGAGTTTGAGGTGGTAATTCAGAAGACGGTGGATTATCTCGTCGAGCTTGGCGCCACGGCCAGAACAGCTGCTGCCTGGTATGCAAATAACCCTACCAAAATCTACTTACCACCGGGTACTGAGCACTTACGAAACCTGCCGATAACTTTGCATGAAGCCTCTAAGATTCTTGGAAAAGCGACTGCAATCGTGAACTCTCACGCTTTTCGGGGTTATGGGCTGATTGCCACTGGCGAAAGCACAAATGATAAAGGCCGCATGGCAAATGGAGCACACACCAACCAAGCACCACTATTCGAATTCGACTCACTAGAAAAATACGTATTAGGGAAGTTACCTTCAATCTTCCCGATACTGGATGGACATACCGGTATTAAATGGCATGAAGCGCTTTTTATATTCCCAATGAATACCCTCAGGCCGGACGGTGAGTCGTTACTTTATCTTCCCGCGCCTATCACCACGAATCAGATCAACAATCAGCTCGGCGCTAACCCAAAAGGGGTAACGATCTTCAGCAGGAACGGCAAAGCTAATCAGGACGGAAGCTCAATTGCCATCACAACACATAACTTCCGCCACCTGTTGAATACGCTGGCTCAAAGCAAGCATCTGAGCGAAGCCCTTATCGCATTTTGGTCTGGACGTAAGAACGTCTCCCAAAATGAATGGTATGACCATATCCCCCAGGAAGCCTTCATTGAGGCCTACCTGAAGATGGGCGTTCAAACCAGGGCACTCAACGTTCACGGTCATCTGGATAAGAAAGTGACCTCAATCTCAGTCGCTCACGGTCTATCCCGTGAAGAAGCCCTTCGCATGGAGCTAGGCGCGACTCATCGCACGCGGTACGGGATCTGTCGTCACGACCACGCGCTCACCCCATGCCCCAAGGACAAGGACTGTGTCAGCTGCTCCGAGCACACCTTTGTGAAGGGCGACAAGCGTCACAAGGACGAAGCTGAGTTTCAGTTCAAGCTCCATGAAAAAGCCGTCTCAGACGCTCAGGGCGCTGTAGAACGAGGGGAGCCAGGGGCATCAAGATGGCTAAGGCTCCATGTACCGAAGTTCAATGCATGGCGTCAGGTGCTTGATCTGATGAATGACCCAAGCATCACAGACGGCACCTTGGTCACACTGCCTCCGCCGGAGAATGCTCAATCCAAGGCAGGCTTAGCTGAAGCTGTGCGGATCATCGGCGGCGTAACGCAATCAATCGAGAACAAAAGCACTCAGGCCGTGGACGAGGATGAGTCGCTGCTACTGGAAATGGGGTTCTTCTAAGTGGGCGCACCAAAGCTAACCGACAGTGGCATTGAGAAGGCTGTAAGGCTCCTTGATGGCTGGGCCGGAAAACTGACCTGGGATCGCTATCTGGCGATGCTGGAGGTTGAGATCGGCCACAAGTACACCAAGGCTGCGATGCTGAGGCACCCTCGCATCAAAGCCGCTTGGGATCATGCCAAGGAGCACGCCAGGGAGGAAGGCGCCGTTGGCGGCCCTCGTAGCGCTGTAGAGACTGAGAAGGCTCTCGAGCGAGTGCACCTCTTGGAACGCCGTGTAGAGCGGCTTACACGCGAGAACAACAGCCTGCTGGAGCAGTTTGTCCGCTGGAGTCACAACGCTGTGCGCAGCGGTCTGACCATAGAAGACCTAGATCGTCCCTTGCCCTATGCTAAACCCAAGGAGATCCGCTAGATCAAAAATTGATCGATGAGTGGGCCTGCGCAGGGCCTTACCCGTGCGATGATGACTCAGAAATATCAAATTTTTGGAGTCGTCATCTCGTCTTTTTAGCGTATACTTCCGCCACTCAAAAGCGAGCTAAGCCCCGCATAAGTATACGTTTTTGGCAAAGACCAACCTTAAATCTGGCAAAACCCCCTATGTGTAGGGCTCGGGATCGAAGTATACGCCCCAACCTATACATATTTTGCCAGTGAGCAGGAAAAACAGGCGGCATGAACATCAACCCCAAGTCAGAGGGTCCAATCGCAGATAGAAGGCAAGGCGTTCGCGGTCGGGGGCTTCGATCCCCAATACATTGAATAGGACAGCGAAGGCGCGCTCTGCTTCATCTGGCGCTGCCCAGTTCTCTTCGGCGTTAGCAATCATGAGTGCCAAATCGGCATAGCGATCTGCTGTTCCGAGCCGCCCAAGGTCGATCAGACCCGTGCATTGAAGAGTTTTAGGGTCCACCATGAAGTTCGGCATGCAGGGATCACCATGGCAAACAACCATATCGGTGCGCTCTTGGTCGAGCCGCACCGGTAGCTCTCGTTCGACACGAGCCAAAAGATCGAGCTGCGGCGTACTCTTGTCCTCGTCCGGTAAGAAGTCGGGATTGACGGCATTGCGGGACACCACATCAACGGCGCGTCCGAACATTCGCGACAGCCTGCGCTCAAACGGACATTGATCAACCAATAGGCTGTGAACAGCGCCAAGTTGCTGCCCCATTGACGGCCACGCTTTGAGCAAATCCGCTCCAGACAGATCAGCCGCCGGTACTCCCGGAATTGCCGTTATCACCAAGCATGCACCCTCCTGTTCCTCCTGCCAGTTGATCACCTCGGGGCAAGCCACACCTCGACCTTTGAGCCAAATGAGGCGGTCACGCTCTCCAGCGAGCTCACCGCGGCGGGAAGCAGGTGCGATTTTCGCGAAGGCATGCCCGTCACCACGTCGAAAAACAAAATCACCAGATTCTCCGCCTCTGACAGGCAACCAGTCAGAATGCGATTCACCAAAAAAAATATTAGTTCGATTCAATGGAGGTTCCTTCAGTTTTCTGATGAAGCGCGGAGGTGGCTCAACCTGCGAAAAGAAACGAGTTGCTACGTAAGTCCGAGAACATGCTTTCCATGGTCTCTGAGCTCGCCTTTGGGACCGACATATCGGTAGAGAGTGACGCGCTCGATGCCGAGTTCCTTGCAGAGATCGGAAACTGAAGTATCGCGCTGGGCCATGGCGGCTTGCGCGAGACGCACCTGAGCTTTGGTGAGCGCGAATTTTCGTCCGCCCTTGCGACCGCGCGCTCTCGCGGAGGCGAGACCCGCCATGGTGCGCTCTCGGATCAGATCCCGCTCGAACTCGGCTAAGGTGGCGAAGATTCCGAACACCATGCGACCGGACGCAGTCGTGGTGTCGATCTGAGCGCCCTTTCCAGTCAGAACCCGCAGGCCGATCTTGCGGTCTGACAGCTCCTTCACCGTGTTGACCAGATGGGCAAGCGATCGTCCGAGGCGATCGAGCTTCCAGACCACCAGCACATCGCCGTCACGCAATGACTTGAGGCAGGCAGTCAAGCCAGGGCGATCATCACGACCGCCGGAAGCAAGATCATCATAGAGGCTCTGTTGCAAAAATCGTGAAGCTTGAGCATGCTTGGCGGAGATTGGACGGACGGAACGATGACGGATTTCAAGTGGCGCCATTTCCAGGGTGATGTGATCCTGTGGGCGGTGCGCTGGTATTGTCGCTATCCGATCAGCTATCGCGACCTTGAGGAAATGCTGGCGGAACGCGGCATTTCGGTCGACCATACGACGATCTATCGCTGGGTCCAGTGCTACGCCCCGGAGATGGAGAAGCGGCTGCGCTGGTTCTGGCGGCGTGGCTTTGATCCGAGCTGGCGCCTGGATGAAACCTACGTCAAGGTGCGGGGCAAGTGGACCTACCTGTACCGGGCAGTCGACAAGCGGGGCGACACGATCGATTTCTACCTGTCGCCGACCCGCAGCGCCAAGGCAGCGAAGCGGTTCCTGGGCAAGGCCCTGCGAGGCCTGAAGCACTGGGAAAAGCCTGCCACGCTCAATACCGACAAAGCGCCGAGCTATGGTGCAGCGATCACCGAATTGAAGCGCGAAGGAAAGCTGGACCGGGAGACGGCCCACCGGCAGGTGAAGTATCTCAATAACGTGATCGAGGCCGATCACGGAAAGCTCAAGATACTGATCAAGCCGGTGCGCGGTTTCAAATCGATCCCCACGGCCTATGCCACGATCAAGGGATTCGAAGTCATGCGAGCCCTGCGCAAAGGACAGGCTCGCCCCTGGTGCCTGCAGCCCGGCATCAGGGGCGAGGTGCGCCTTGTGGAGAGAGCTTTTGGCATTGGGCCCTCGGCGCTGACGGAGGCCATGGGCATGCTCAACCACCATTTCGCAGCAGCCGCCTGATCGGCGCAGAGCGACAGCCTACCTCTGACTGCCGCCAATCTTTGCAACAGAGCCTCCGTCGCCATGCTCACCTCGCTTTGGTGCACACGAGTATTGAGCATAGTCGAGATTGGTGCAGATCACTTCTGATATTGAACTGTCAGGAGCTGGCTGCACAACAGCCATTACGCCCAATCAACTGGTGCAGTCGTCTTCTGAAAATGACACAGTTAGGGTATAGCTCAGGCTGACATCCAAACAGGACGCCCTAGTCCGGGGGTGACTCGCAGAAATTGCCCTCTTCCTGTAGACTGTTGCGGCCATTGAGTTACTAAAGACACTCGATAAGACCTCATGCTTACCCTGCAAAACATGATCTGGCTGCCTACGCCGCCATAGCGCTTCGCCCCCCCGCATCATCTGTGACTGCTTGCTCTGCCAGCGGTCGCTTTCTGCTGTGCTTTAGGTTTTAACACCCGCCACAGCTCCTCTACATCCGACATTTGACCTCGTATCGACCAGCTGCACTTGGCCTGCGCCATGCTGTGCTGCGCGATCCATTGCCTTGGGAATTCTGATGCTCCACTCGTTAAAACAAACCTGGTTATCCAACATCCGTGGCGACATCCTCGCCGGTCTTGTGGTCGCACTGGCCCTAATCCCTGAAGCCATCGCCTTCTCGATCATTGCTGGCGTTGACCCTAAGGTCGGCCTTTACGCCTCTTTCTGTATCGCTGTGGTGATCGCCTTTGTCGGTGGCCGCCCAGGCATGATTTCGGCCGCAACGGGTGCCATGGCACTGCTGATGGTGACTCTGGTCAAGAACCATGGTCTTGAATATCTGCTGGCCGCCACGCTGCTATGTGGCGTGCTACAAATTGCTGCTGGCTACCTGAAGCTCGGATCGCTGATGTGCTTCGTCTCGCGCTCGGTGGTGACCGGTTTTGTCAATGCACTGGCGATCCTGATTTTCATGGCTCAGCTGCCCGAGCTGACTAATGTCACCTGGCACGTCTACGCCATGACAGCCGCAGGCCTCGGCATCATCTATCTGTTCCCCTATGTCCCCAAGATCGGCAAGCTCATCCCATCGCCGCTGGTGTGCATCATCGTGCTGACCGCCGTCGCCATGTCGGTTGGTCTGGATATCCGCACGGTCGGTGATATGGGTGAACTGCCGGATACGCTACCGATCTTCCTCTGGCCTGATGTGCCGCTGACATTCGAGACGCTGGCCATCATCTTTCCTTATTCGGCAGCACTGGCTGTGGTCGGTCTGTTGGAGTCGATGATGACCGCGACCATTGTCGACGACCTGACCGACACCCCGAGTGACAAGAACCGCGAGTGCAAGGGCCAGGGCGTGGCCAACATTGCTTCGGGTCTGATCGGCGGTATGGCTGGCTGCGCGATGATTGGTCAGTCGATCATTAACGTGAAATCCGGCGGTCGTTCTCGCCTGTCGTCTCTTGCCGCAGGCGTATTTCTGCTGCTGATGGTGGTTTTCCTCGGCGACTGGCTGAAGCAGATCCCAATGGCTGCGCTGGTGGCAGTGATGATCATGGTGTCCATCGGCACCTTCAGTTGGGATTCGCTGCGCAACCTGAAGAAGCATCCGTTGTCGACCAACATTGTCATGGTCGTCACCGTGGTGGTCGTGGTGGCCACCCACAACCTGGCCTTCGGCGTGTTAGCCGGCGTGCTACTGGCTGCGATGTTCTTCGCCAACAAGGTTGGCCATTACATGGCGATCAGTTCTTCGCTGGACGAAGCCGGCGAGCATCGTAGCTATAACGTCACCGGTCAGGTGTTCTTCAGCTCGGCTGACAAGTTCGTCGCAGCCTTCGACTTCAAGGAAGCCCTGAACAAGGTAACCATCGACCTGAATCGTGCACACTTCTGGGATATCACCGCTGTTGCAGCCCTGGACAAGGTAGTCATTAAGTTCCGCCGTGAAGGTACTGAAGTCGAAGTGCTGGGCTTAAACGAGGCCAGCGCCACTATCGTGGATCGCTTTGGTGTTCACGATAAACCTGACGCCATTGATCAACTCATGGGCCACTGAGAAGGAGAACAACAATGACCCACGTAATTGGGGTCGTTTGCGGGAGGGGGCGGAATCCTACGCTAAGGCTTTGGCCAGCGATATTCTCCGGTGAGATTGATGTGTTCCCATCCGAGCGGCGAAACATGGGCCAAGAGATCGGGCGATAGCAGCTTTCCATCGCGTTTCTGGTTTGCAACGACCTCGCCGAGCTTCATGGTGTTCCAGAAGATGATGATGGCGGCGAGCAGATTCATGCCGGCGATGCGGTAATGCTGGCCTTCGGCGGAACGGTCGCGGATTTCACCGCGGCGGTGGAAGCTGATTGCCCGCTTCAGCGCATGATGAGCTTCGCCTTTGTTGAGCCCGATCTGGGCACGCCGTTGGAGTTCGGCATCCAGAATCCAGTCGATCATGAACAGGGTGCGCTCGACGCGACCGACTTCCCGCAGGGCTGTCGCGAGCTCGTTCTGCCGCGGATAGGAGGCGAGTTTCCGCAGAATCTGGCTTGGCGCGACGGTCCCGGCAGCAATGGTGGCGGCGATGCGCAGGATGTCGGGCCAATTGCGCTCGATCATGGCTTGGTTGACCTTTCCGCCGATCAACGCTCGCAGGTGCGCCGGGGCGGCCGACGGATTGAACGCGTAGAGCCGTTTGGATGGCAGGTCGCGGATGCGCGGAGCGAACCGGTAGCCGAGAATGGCACATGCGGCAAAGACGTGATCGGTGAAGCCGCCCGTGTCGGTGAACTGCTCGCGGATATGGCGTCCAGCATCGTTCATCAGCAGGCCATCGAGGATGTAAGCCGCTTCGCTTGCCGTTGCAGGAATCACCTGGGTTGCGAACGGCGCATATTGGTCGGAGACGTGGCTATAGGCTTTCAGGCCCGGGGTATTGCCATATTTCGCGTTGACCAGGTTCATGGCCTCACCTTGCTCTGTAGCGACGAAGAACTGTCCGTCGCTCGAAGCCGACGTGCCCATGCCCCAGAACCGGGCCATGGGTAACGCTGCCTGTGCCTCGACCACCATGGCCAGCGCCCGGTCATAGGCTTCGCCCTCGACATGCCACCGTCCAATGCGGATCAATTCCCAGAAGGTGTGGGTGTTTGTCGCATCCGCCATTTTGCGCAAGCCGAGGTTGATCCCTTCCGCCAAGATAACGTTCATTAGCCCGATCCGGTCAGCGCAGGGTGCTCCTGTGCGCAGATGGGTGAACGCTTCGGTGAAGCCGGTCGCCGCATCCACCTCCAGCAGGAGATCGGTGATGCGCGTGGGCGGGATCTGCTTGTAGAGATCGAGCACCAGATCTTCGGCGCCTGTCGGCGCGGCGGCTTCGAGTTTCTCGATATGCAGAACGCCGTTCTCAATCGACCCGCCCGGGATCGTGCCTGCGCGAGCGGCACGGCCAAGCTCGCGCAACCGCATGTCGAGGCGAGCTTGCCGGTCTGCCAGCCATTCCTCCGGCCGCAATGGCACAGCGAGACGACCGCCTTCCGCGATGGCTTGTGCCGGAACGAGTGCGTGTTTCAGATCGCCATAGCGCCGGGACCTAGTAAGCCAGACATCTCCGGAGCGGAACGCATCGCGCAGATGGAACAGCACCGCGATCTCCCATAGGCGAGCGTCGCCAGCCCTCTGGGCCCGAAGGTGGCGATGCCATTTCGAGCTGGGCCGCAAGAAGCTGGTCATCGCGGCATCGTTCAAACCGGTACGAAGGACCGTCACCGCTTCCAGAAGCGGCAGTGCAACGGGCGCAGCTCGCAGATCGAGCAGGCGCAACATGCGTGGAGTGAATCGGCGGAAGCGGTGATAACCGTCGAGCACATGATTGAGCGGATCGTCGGCCATGGTGGCGGTCAGCCTGATTGCCATTGCAACAAGGGTTTTTAAGCCGTCCCACCCTGACCCACTCGCGATGACATCGCCCAGCGGCTGGCCATCATCCTGTGCATCGACCAGGGCGCCCCCGATCTCGGCGAAGGATTTCAGGGTGTCACGCACCACCCCCGCTTCGTCTGCGACCTTTGCATGGCAAATACGCTCCGAAGCACGGTAGAGACGGCCGACGATCCGGTCGTGGGTTTCGACCACTGCGTCGGCCAACATCGCCTGCCATTCCGAGACGCAAACAGCCAAGATCGCAAGCCGCCTGTCCTCCGGGAGATCGCGCATGCCGTCGGCATAATACCGTTCACCCTGCCTGCGCAGACGAGTCACCCGATGGGCAGGAACGCCGGCAAGCAGATCCTCGGGGAGATCGACGCGTTGCAGATATTCGAGCCGGTCGAGCAGCCGGTTGGCCGACGAAGAGTTCGAGCCAGGCTCGAACTGGCGCAGCCACACAAAACGGGTCACCCGATCATCAGCCGTCTCCTCGAGCAATGCCAGCAACTGTTCTCGGATCGGCATAGGCAGCCGACTGGCGATCCTCGTCTCGATGCGTCGCTCGGCATCGACGAGAGCCGCGGCACAAAGCCGCTCGATCGTGGATGTCGCGGGAAGGACAGTGCGGGTGCGTCGGCACTCGGCTACGAAGCGACGGGCGATATCCTCGTTCGACACCGCCATCTCGGCTTCTCGGAACAACCATTCCTTCAGCTCCCTCGCACCACGTCCGGAGAAGGTGCGGAAGCCGTAGAGCCCCCGTAACTCGGCAAGATGCTCGTGCCGTGTTTCCTCGCGGGCAGCATAGTCTACGAGATCGTCGGCACCCAGGCCAAGCTGCGCTCCGATAAATTCGATGACCTCTGCAGGGATCAGTTCGCCTGGAGCCAGCACCCGGCCGGGATAGCGCAGGACACACAATTGCAGGGCGAAGCCGAACCTGTTGTGAGCGCGCCGACGCAGCCTGATATGCCCAAGGTCTTCATCACTCAGCGTATAGTGCTTGAGCAAATCCGTCTGTGAAGTCGGCAAGCGCAACAGCGCGTCTTTCTGCCGATCGGTTAGAGTGACGCGACGCGGCATACATGTTCCTTTTTCAAAATCTGATAGCGTTCAAGACGCTTTATTTATGAAGCTGGTTGAGATACATTTCCAGAGGTCAATGCAATCGTGGCCGAAGCGCCGCCTCAAACCAACGTTTGTGATACATGCTGATCGGATATGCCCGCGTCTCCAAAGCCGATGGCTCGCAGTCTCTCGACCGGCTCTGTTGCAAAGATTGGCGGCAGTCAGAGGTAGGCTGTCGCTCTGCGCCGATCAGGCGGCTGCTGCGAAATGGTGGTTGAGCATGCCCATGGCCTCCGTCAGCGCCGAGGGCCCAATGCCAAAAGCTCTCTCCACAAGGCGCACCTCGCCCCTGATGCCGGGCTGCAGGCACCAGGGGCGAGCCTGTCCTTTGCGCAGGGCTCGCATGACTTCGAATCCCTTGATCGTGGCATAGGCCGTGGGGATCGATTTGAAACCGCGCACCGGCTTGATCAGTATCTTGAGCTTTCCGTGATCGGCCTCGATCACGTTATTGAGATACTTCACCTGCCGGTGGGCCGTCTCCCGGTCCAGCTTTCCTTCGCGCTTCAATTCGGTGATCGCTGCACCATAGCTCGGCGCTTTGTCGGTATTGAGCGTGGCAGGCTTTTCCCAGTGCTTCAGGCCTCGCAGGGCCTTGCCCAGGAACCGCTTCGCTGCCTTGGCGCTGCGGGTCGGCGACAGGTAGAAATCGATCGTGTCGCCCCGCTTGTCGACTGCCCGGTACAGGTAGGTCCACTTGCCCCGCACCTTGACGTAGGTTTCATCCAGGCGCCAGCTCGGATCAAAGCCACGCCGCCAGAACCAGCGCAGCCGCTTCTCCATCTCCGGGGCGTAGCACTGGACCCAGCGATAGATCGTCGTATGGTCGACCGAAATGCCGCGTTCCGCCAGCATTTCCTCAAGGTCGCGATAGCTGATCGGATAGCGACAATACCAGCGCACCGCCCACAGGATCACATCACCCTGGAAATGGCGCCACTTGAAATCCGTCATCGTTCCGTCCGTCCAATCTCCGCCAAGCATGCTCAAGCTTCACGATTTTTGCAACAGAGCCCACACGAGTATTGAGCATAGTCGAGATTGGTGCAGATCACTTCTGATATTGAACTGTCAGGAGCTGGCTGCACAACAGCCATTACGCCCAATCAACTGGTGCAGTCGTCTTCTGAAAATGACATTTGGTATCTCTCATAAACGGATGTTTTTGAGAGAACTATCTTCGGCCTTCACACGCACGAAAGGCGGCGAAGCTCCGCCGTTAATCCGTCCGCCGGAGATCTCGCCCAGGCAGGCTGAAGGCCGAGCAAGCCTGACAGGCCCGAAAAGCCCGGCACGGGCGTCGGCGGCGATGACGGCGGCGGCATTATCCAGGGTTGATGATGGAAGTGGAGGATATCGACAACCTCTCGCGCAACCAAGACATCGCGGTCGGACTGCAAGTGATCTTGAAGCCACGGGCCCGTCCCACCCCGACATGGACCTCGATGCCCGAACGGACGTTAGATTTCGAGTTCTAGGCGTTCTGCGATGAAGGTTGGATCCCAGCCGGGATTGAAAGTGTCGACGTGGGTGAATCCGAGCCGCTCGTATAGGCCACGCAGGTTCGGGTGGCAGTCGAGCCGCAGCTTGGCGCACCCCTGCGTTCGCGCGGCATGGCGGCAAGCCTCGATCAGCGCGGAGCTGACACCCCGGCCCGCATGTGTCCGTCGCACCGCGAGCTTGTGCAGATATGCGGCCTCCCCCTTGAGGGCGTCGGGCCAGAACTCGGGATCCTCGGCCGACAAGGTGCAACAGCCGACGATGCCGTCGCTGCAACTCGCGACTAGGAGCTCGGATCTCAGGACGAAGGTCTCCGCGAATGTCCGGTCGATCCGCGCGACGTCCCAGGCGGGCGTTCCCTTGGCGGACATCCACGCCGCAGCGTCGTGCATCAGCCGCACAACCTCGTCGATATCACCCGAGCAGGCGACCCGAACGTTCGGAGGCTCCTCGCTGTCCATTCGCTCCCCTGGCGCGGTATGAACCGCCGCCTCATAGTGCAGTTTGATCCTGACGAGCCCAGCATGTCTGCGCCCACCTTCGCGGAACCTGACCAGGGTCCGCTAGCGGGCGGCCGGAAGGTGAATGCTAGGCATGATCTAACCCTCGGTCTCTGGCGTCGCGACTGCGAAATTTCGCGAGGGTTTCCGAGAAGGTGATTGCGCTTCGCAGATCTCCAGGCGCGTGGGTGCGGACGTAGTCAGCGCCATTGCCGATCGCGTGAAGTTCCGCCGCAAGGCTCGCTGGACCCAGATCCTTTACAGGAAGGCCAACGGTGGCGCCCAAGAAGGATTTCCGCGACACCGAGACCAATAGCGGAAGCCCCAACGCCGACTTCAGCTTTTGAAGGTTCGACAGCACGTGCAGCGATGTTTCCGGTGCGGGGCTCAAGAAAAATCCCATCCCCGGATCGAGGATGAGCCGGTCGGCAGCGACCCCGCTCCGTCGCAAGGCGGAAACCCGCGCCTCGAAGAACCGCACAATCTCGTCGAGCGCGTCTTCGGGTCGAAGGTGACCGGTGCGGGTGGCGATGCCATCCCGCTGCGCTGAGTGCATAACCACCAGCCTGCAGTCCGCCTCAGCAATATCGGGATAGAGCGCAGGGTCAGGAAATCCTTGGATATCGTTCAGGTAGCCCACGCCGCGCTTGAGCGCATAGCGCTGGGTTTCCGGTTGGAAGCTGTCGATTGAAACACGGTGCATCTGATCGGACAGGGCGTCTAAGAGCGGCGCAATACGTCTGATCTCATCGGCCGGCGATACAGGCCTCGCGTCCGGATGGCTGGCGGCCGGTCCGACATCCACGACGTCTGATCCGACTCGCAGCATTTCGATCGCCGCGGTGACAGCGCCGGCGGGGTCTAGCCGCCGGCTCTCATCGAAGAAGGAGTCCTCGGTGAGATTCAGAATGCCGAACACCGTCACCATGGCGTCGGCCTCCGCAGCGACTTCCACGATGGGGATCGGGCGAGCAAAAAGGCAGCAATTATGAGCCCCATACCTACAAAGCCCCACGCATCAAGCTTTTGCCCATGAAGCAACCAGGCAATGGCTGTAATTATGACGACGCCGAGTCCCGACCAGACTGCATAAGCAACACCGACAGGGATGGATTTCAGAACCAGAGAAAGAAAATAAAATGCGATGCCATAACCGATTATGACAACGGCGGAAGGGGCAAGCTTAGTAAAGCCCTCGCTAGATTTTAATGCGGATGTTGCGATTACTTCGCCAACTATTGCGATAACAAGAAAAAGCCAGCCTTTCATGATATATCTCCCAATTTGTGTAGGGCTTATTATGCACGCTTAAAAATAATAAAAGCAGACTTGACCTGATAGTTTGGCTGTGAGCAATTATGTGCTTAGTGCATCTAACGCCCGCCACACGGGCGAGCAACTTGTTGCGAGTCCAGCGCCGCAGGCGCGATGTGCTGGCGCTTGTTAGACGGCAATCCCACGCCAATGCCTGTGCAGACCAAAAATGTCTGAAGAGCAGAGAAGGGGCATAGCTGTTTTGATTTTATCTAACGGCCAGTTCCACCACTCCATTTCCATGAGTAATGAAATCTCCTCGTCAGAGAATCGCTTTTTAATTTGCTTTGCAGGGTTTCCGCCAATGATGGTATAGGGTTCTACATCTCTCGTCACCAACGATCGGCTGCCTATTACCGCGCCATCTCCAATCTTGATGCCGGGCATAATCATTGCCTCTGATCCTATCCAGACATCATTGCCGACGATGGTGTCACCGGCCTTTTGAAAGGCGTCCGTTGAACTTGAAAAAGCTGGCTCTTCTTGCATGTAGAAGAAAGGGAAAGATGTTACCCAGTCATGCCGGTGACCCTGATTGCCCGCCATGATGAAAGAAGCCCCGCTTCCGATGGAGCAAAAGCTGCCGATGATTAGTTTGTCAACGTCATCACGGTCTGGGAGCAAGTATCGTGCGCAGTCATCAAATGAATGCCCGTGATAGTAACCAGAGTAGTAGCTGTACCGACCAACTTTGATGTTGCGGTTAGTCACTTGCTCTGAAAGTAGTTTCCCTTTGAAGGGACTGTCAAAGTAATTTTCCATAAGAGATCGCAAAAATTTATTCTGCCGTCTAACGCCTGAATTAAGCCGCGCCGCGAAGCGGCGTCGGCTTGAATGAATTGTTAGACATCATTGGCGTGGCACCAAGCAGTTTAGTGGCTTCATGCTTCACGAAGTGAACAAACGCCTCTAACTGATCCGTGAGCGAAGCCAAGCAATCTTCTCCTTGTCCAAGATAAGCCTGCCGGGCTTCAAGCAGCACGGGCTGATGTTGAACTGGCAAACGCTCCATTACCCAGTTGGCGGCAACATCCTTCGGCGCGATCTTGCCGGTTGCTGCGCTGTACCAAATACGAGACAAAGTAAGCACTACATTCCGCTCATCACCTATCCAATCCGGCTGTGAGTTCCATAGTTTCAGGGTGTCGGCCAGTGCCTTGAACAGATCGCTTTCCGGGACTGGGTTGAAGAAATCTTCCGCAGCCGAACCGGCCAAGGCAAGGCTATGTTGCCTTGCTTTTGTTAGCAGAATGGCTAGATCAACATCGGTTGTCGCAGGCTCGAAGATGCCCGCAAGAATGTCTTTGCGCTGCCACTCCCCGAATTGCAGTTCCCGTCTGGCCGGATAGCGCCAAGGAACGATGTCACTGTGCACGACAATGGTAACTTCCAAGGCGCGGAGAACTCTGCTTTGACCAGGGAAAACGGAAACCCCCAAGAGATCGACGAACAGAGCTTGCCGCACACTCTCATCGAGCCGTGCGGTCACAGTAACCAGCAAATCAATGTCACTGTATGGCTTCAGGCCACCGTCGAGTGCAGAGCCATACAAATGCATGGCCAGCAACGTCGATCCCAGATGATGCTCGATGACGTTGAGTGCCTGTGATAACTGTACCGAAATCTCGGCGGGCACTGTGTTTCTCATGATGTCTAACGTTTGACATGAGGGGCGGCCAAGGGCGCCAGCCCTTGGACGTCCCCCTCGATGGAAGGGTTAGGCAACACTGCGTGTTCGCTCGAATGCCTGGCGTGTTTGAACCATGTACACGGCTGGACCATCTGGGGTGGTTACGGTACCTTGCCTCTCAAACCCCGCTTTCTCGTAGCATCGGATCGCTCGCAAGTTGCTCGGCGACGGGTCCGTTTGGATCTTGGTGACCTCGGGATCATTGAACAGCAACTCAACCAGAGCTCGAACCAGCTTGGTTCCCAAGCCTTTGCCCAGTTGTGATGCATTCGCCAGTAACTGGTCTATTCCGCGTACTCCTGGATCGGTTTCTTCTTCCCACCATCCGTCCCCGCTTCCAAGAGCAACGTACGACTGGGCATACCCAATCGGCTCTCCATTCAGCATTGCAATGTATGGAGTGACGGACTCTTGCGCTAAAACGCTTGGCAAGTACTGTTCCTGTACGTCAGCAAGTGTCGGGCGTGCTTCTTCTCCGCCCCACCACTCGACGATATGAGATCGATTTAGCCACTCATAGAGCATCGCAAGGTCATGCTCAGTCATGAGGCGCAGTGTGACGGAATCGTTGCTGTTGGTCACGATGCTGTACTTTGTGATGCCTAACTTTGTTTTAGGGCGACTGCCCTGCTGCGTAACATGTAACATCGTTGCTGCTCCATAACATCAAACATCGACCCACGGCGTAACGCGCTTGCTGCTTGGATGCCCGAGGCATAGACTGTACAAAAAAACAGTCATAACAAGCCATGAAAACCGCCACTGCGCCGTTACCACCGCTGCGTTCGGTCAAGGTTCTGGACCAGTTGCGTGAGCGCATACGCTACTTGCATTACAGTTTACGAACCGAACAGGCTTATGTCAACTGGGTTCGTGCCTTCATCCGTTTCCACGGTGTGCGTCACCCGGCAACCTTGGGCAGCAGCGAAGTCGAGGCATTTCTGTCCTGGCTGGCGAACGAGCGCAAGGTTTCGGTCTCCACGCATCGTCAGGCATTGGCGGCCTTGCTGTTCTTCTACGGCAAGGTGCTGTGCACGGATCTGCCCTGGCTTCAGGAGATCGGAAGACCTCGGCCGTCGCGGCGCTTGCCGGTGGTGCTGACCCCGGATGAAGTGGTTCGCATCCTCGGTTTTCTGGAAGGCGAGCATCGTTTGTTCGCCCAGCTTCTGTATGGAACGGGCATGCGGATCAGTGAGGGTTTGCAACTGCGGGTCAAGGATCTGGATTTCGATCACGGCACGATCATCGTGCGGGAGGGCAAGGGCTCCAAGGATCGGGCCTTGATGTTACCCGAGAGCTTGGCACCCAGCCTGCGCGAGCAGCTGTCGCGTGCACGGGCATGGTGGCTGAAGGACCAGGCCGAGGGCCGCAGCGGCGTTGCGCTTCCCGACGCCCTTGAGCGGAAGTATCCGCGCGCCGGGCATTCCTGGCCGTGGTTCTGGGTTTTTGCGCAGCACACGCATTCGACCGATCCACGGAGCGGTGTCGTGCGTCGCCATCACATGTATGACCAGACCTTTCAGCGCGCCTTCAAACGTGCCGTAGAACAAGCAGGCATCACGAAGCCCGCCACACCGCACACCCTCCGCCACTCGTTCGCGACGGCCTTGCTCCGCAGCGGTTACGACATTCGAACCGTGCAGGATCTGCTCGGCCATTCCGACGTCTCTACGACGATGATTTACACGCATGTGCTGAAAGTTGGCGGTGCCGGAGTGCGCTCACCGCTTGATGCGCTGCCGCCCCTCACTAGTGAGAGGTAGGGCAGCGCAAGTCAATCCTGGCGGATTCACTACCCCTGCGCGAAGGCCATCGGTGCCGCATCGAACGGCCGGTTGCGGAAAGTCCTCCCTGCGTCCGCTGATGGCCGGCAGCAGCCCGTCGTTGCCTGATGGATCCAACCCCTCCGCTGCTATAGTGCAGTCGGCTTCTGACGTTCAGTGCAGCCGTCTTCTGAAAACGACAAACTGGATGTCAGGCAAGGCGCATCACGCCGTCAGAATAGAGTCCGCTTTCACATTCTTTGACACATGCTTGCCAAGGTCATAGATTTCAGCCTGACAAATTCAAGGCTTCGGGCGCAATGGAACCAAAAACCAACGCAAGCCCTGCCGCCCATCCAGCCCATGGAGGCATCTTGCAGGGACAACGCATCGGTTACGTCCGGGTCAGCAGCTTCGACCAGAACCCGGAACGCCAACTTGAACAGGTCGAGGTCGGCAAGCTGTTCACCGACAAAGCCTCGGGCAAGGACACCCAGCGTCCCCAGCTGGAGGCCATGCTCGGTTTCGTTCGCGAAGGCGACACCGTGGTGGTGCACAGCATGGATCGCCTGGCACGAAACCTCGATGATTTGCGCCGCCTGGTGCAGAAGCTGACCCAGCGCGGTGTGCGCATCGAGTTCTTGAAGGAAGGCCTGGTGTTCACCGGCGAGGACTCGCCGATGGCCAACCTGATGCTGTCGGTCATGGGGGCCTTTGCCGAGTTTGAGCGCGCCCTGATTCGCGAGCGGCAGCGCGAGGGCATCGCCCTGGCCAAGCAGCGCGGTGCCTACCGGGGCCGCAAGAAAGCCCTCTCCGACGAGCAAGCCATCACGCTGCGGCAGCGGGCCGCTGCGGGCGAGCCGAAGGCGCAGCTCGCCCGCGAGTTCGGCATCAGCCGAGAAACCCTCTATCAGTACCTTCGCAAGGACGACTGAACCATGCCGCGTCGCTCGATTCTCTCGGCTACGGAGCGCGACACCTTGCTTGCGTTGCCGGAAAGCCAGGATGACCTGATCCGCTACTACACCTTCAACGACTCCGACCTGTCGCTGATCCGCCAGCGGCGCGGCGACGCCAACCGCCTGGGCTTCGCGGTGCAGCTCAGCCTGCTGCGCTACCCCGGCTATGCGTTGGGCACCGACAGCGAGCCGCCCGAGCCGGTCATCCAGTGGGTGGCCAAGCAAGTTCAGGCCGACCCGGCGAGTTGGTTGAAGTACGGCGAACGCGACGTGACTCGCCGCGAGCACGCCCAGGAACTGCGCACCTACCTACAACTGGCCCCGTTCGGCCTGTCCGACTTCCGCGCCCTGGTGCGCGAGCTGACCGAGTTGGCCCAGCAGACCGACAAGGGCTTACTGCTGGCCGGTCAGGCCCTGGAGAGCCTGCGACAGAAGCGGCGCATTCTGCCGGCGTTGAGCGTAATTGATCGAGCTTGTTCGGAGGCCATTGCGCGGGCCAATCGCCGAGTCTACCGCGCCCTGGTCGAACCACTCACGGACTCGCATCGGGCCAAGCTGGACGAGCTGTTGAAGCTCAAGGCCGGCAGCAGCATCACCTGGTTGACCTGGCTGCGACAGGCACCGCTGAAACCGAACTCCCGCCACATGCTCGAACACATCGAGCGGCTGAAGACATTTCAGCTGGTGGACTTGCCCGAAGGCCTGGGCCGACACATCCACCAGAACCGCCTGCTCAAGCTGGCCCGCGAGGGTGGGCAGATGACGCCCAAAGACCTCGGCAAGTTCGAGCCGCAGCGACGCTACGCGACCCTGGCCGCCGTGGTGCTGGAGAGCACCGCGACGGTGATTGATGAGTTGGTCGATCTGCACGACCGTATCCTGGTCAAGCTGTTCAGCAGCGCGAAGCACAAGCATCAGCAGCAGTTCCAGAAGCAGGGCAAGGCGATCAACGACAAGGTGCGCCTGTACTCGAAGATCGGCCAGGCTCTGCTGGAAGCCAAGGAAAGCGGTAGCGATCCCTATGCCGCCATTGAGGCGGTGATTCCCTGGGACGAGTTCACCGAGAGCGTCAGCGAGGCCGAGCTGCTGGCCCGGCCGGAAGGCTTCGACCATCTGCACCTGGTCGGCGAGAACTTCGCCACTCTGCGCCGTTACACGCCGGCCTTGCTGGAGGTGCTGGAACTGCGCGCTGCCCCGGCTGCGCAAGGCGTGCTGGCAGCCGTGCAGACCCTGAGCGAGATGAACGCCTACAACCTGCGCAAGGTGCCGGCCGATGCGCCCACCGCCTTCATCAAGCCGCGCTGGAAGCCGCTAGTGATAACCCCGGAAGGCCTCGACCGGCGCTTCTACGAAATCTGCGCCCTGTCCGAGCTGAAGAACGCGCTGCGCTCCGGTGACATCTGGGTCAAGGGCTCGCGGCAGTTCCGCGACTTCGACGACTACCTGCTGCCGGCAGAGAGGTTCGCCGCGCTCAAGCATGCGCAGGCTCTGCCCCTGGCGATCAACCCGAACAGCAACCAGTACCTGGAAGAGCGCTTGCAGCTGCTGGACGAGCAGCTGGCCACCGTCACCCGCCTGGCCAAGGACAACGAGCTGCCCGATGCCATCCTCACCGAGTCCGGGCTGAAGATCACCCCGCTGGATTCCGCGGTGCCCAATACCGCGCAGGCGCTGATCGACCAGACCAGCCATTTGCTGCCGCGCATCAAGATCACCGAACTGCTGATGGACGTGGACGACTGGACGGGCTTCAGCCGCCACTTCACACACCTGAAGGACGGTGCCGAGGCCAAAGACCGGACATTGCTGCTGTCAGCGATCCTGGGCGATGCAATCAACCTCGGGCTGACCAAGATGGCCGAGTCGAGCCCCGGCCTGACCTACGCCAAGCTGTCCTGGCTGCAAGCCTGGCACATCCGAGACGAAACCTACTCGGCGGCCCTGGCCGAGCTGGTCAACCACCAGTACCGTCATACCTTCGCCGCTCACTGGGGCGACGGCACGACCTCTTCTTCCGATGGCCAGCGCTTCCGGGCGGGTGGTCGAGGCGAAAGCACCGGCCACGTCAACCCGAAGTACGGCAGCGAGCCGGGGCGGCTGTTCTACACCCACATCTCCGACCAGTACGCACCGTTCAGCACCCGCGTGGTGAATGTCGGCGTGCGCGACTCTACCTATGTGCTCGACGGTCTGCTGTACCACGAGTCCGACTTGCGGATCGAGGAGCACTACACTGACACGGCTGGCTTCACCGATCATGTCTTCGCCCTGATGCACCTGCTGGGCTTCCGCTTCGCACCGCGCATCCGCGACCTCGGAGAAACCAAGCTGTATGTTCCGAATAGCGTCCAGGACTACCCGACATTGCGCCCAATGGTTGGCGGCACCCTGAACATCAAGCACGTCCGCGCCCATTGGGACGACATCCTGCGCCTGGCCAGCTCGATCAAGCAGGGCACGGTCACCGCCTCGCTGATGCTGCGCAAGCTCGGCAGCTATCCGCGCCAGAACGGCCTGGCCGTGGCCCTGCGCGAGCTGGGCCGGATCGAGCGCACGCTTTTCATCCTCGATTGGTTGCAAAGCGTCGAGCTGCGCCGGCGCGTGCATGCTGGACTGAACAAGGGCGAAGCCCGCAACTCCCTGGCCAGGGCGGTGTTCTTCAACCGCCTCGGCGAGATCAGGGATCGGAGCTTCGAGCAGCAGCGCTACCGGGCCAGTGGCCTCAACCTGGTGACGGCCGCCATCGTGTTGTGGAACACGGTGTACTTGGAGCGCGCCACCCAGGCGATGGGCGATGCGGGGAAGTCGGTGGATGGTGAGCTGCTGCAATACCTGTCGCCGCTGGGGTGGGAGCACATCAATCTGACCGGCGATTATGTCTGGCGGCAGAGCCGCAGGCTGGAGGACGGGAAGTTTCGGCCGCTAAGGCTGCCCGGAAAACCTTAGCGTACGATTTTTTCCGTTTTCTCTATTCGCCCCTATCAAAGAACCCGGCATTAAAAGACAGATTTTTGGCGGAAAATTGGCGCCCGATATTTGGATGTGAAGCTTTTCACAGATGGCATGGCCTAGTAATATCACTGCCCGATGTCTCATAGCAGACACATAAAGCTCCGCGCGTATGCGATTACGCAACCGTGGGGTCCGTTGAAATGAGGGGGGAGCAGTGCTCTCTACTAAAGCCGGTACCAGCCTGTGGCTCGGTTCCTTCGCCTCCATTCGCCGAGAGCGAAGGGACGGTTTCTGCTTTAGTAGAGCGCACCTTTTTGGGTGTTCCCCCCTGATCCATTGGAGGGGGGTACCATGCTGTCGAGTGCGACGATTTCTGTCGATGATCTTCAGGCCAGGGCGTTGGCCGCGGATGAGGCTGCAAAGCAGGAGTTTCGAAATAAGGTTCTCTCTTATGCGAACGACTACAGGTTCGCACTGAAAGAGGCCAGCCGCCTGTTAGGGGTTAGTGCCGGGTTCCTACGAAATTATGCCGCCCGGAACAACATCGAGTTCTCAGATCCTGATCTCCGGACCAAAGAGGAGAGCAAGTCGATCTTCAGGCAGTACGAGGAGATCCGCTTGTCCAGGGAACCCAAGCGCGTTGAGCCGCGTAAGCCGTTGCTCAAGCCCGACGAACTCCAGTTACCGCCGCAACTCGACCTGCTTTCCAAGAAAGCGCACTGGGAACGCCAAAACAAGTTTTTGGAGCGAGTCCAGGAGCTGGCCAAGACCATGACCATGAAAGAGGTCAGCAAACTGGTTGGTGTCAGCCTTCGTTTCCTCAAGAACTTCTCCTACGAACACGACATTGAGTTCGTGGGTTCCAAAGCCCGGCCGGTTAATGAGGCGCTGTCCCCTGTCTTCATCGCTGAAGAGCCGCCTTGCCCCAAACTGATCCAGTTCCTGTCCCGCCCCATGCCTCGGGCAACCGACATCTACGAGGACGAGATCACCGAGAGCGAAGAAGTCCCGTACACCGAGCTGGTCGACAGCCTCGCGATTGTAGAGGCCGTCACCGCCCCCGAATCGAGCGAGTGCACAACAGCCACTGAAGCTCAGGTGGAGGTCGTTCAGGACCAGAGTGTGGGTGGGAATTCAGAGTTCGATCGTTATAGTCCGAAAGCTCCTGCACTCCGGAGTGATACCGACTTGAACATCCTTACCCTCCCCCACAATCGGGCTGATGAGACAATATCGACATCAGCTTCCGTTGACCAACTAACCGCCGCCGGAGCCTCTCCAGGCATCAACGGTGAGCGTTTACTGGGCAACCTTCCACTGCCAGCGACATTTGTGAATCAGAGGAGCCAGGGCGCAGCCTGGACGGCCTGGTATGGTTCAGCAAAAGCGGTGGCCAGCGTATTTGAACAGATATGCAAAGCGAAGATCTCCGCCCTCGGCGATACGCGGATGCTGATGCGTGTACCGCCCCACGCCGCGCTGACCTCGTTGTTCATTTCTCCGCAGTGCTTCACCGCGATCGTGGACGCATTTCCGGCCGATGAAGCAGCCAATCTTTTCCCCGCTAGCCGCTTGGAGGCCAACCTCAAGCATTTGCTCGGTGCTGAAGTGGGAGAGATACGATCACTCAGTAATGAAGGTAGCGCAGCGGAGGTTGCCCGGGCCGTAGAGTCGGTCTGGCCTTGGACATCGCGTCTCCATGACCATGGCGGCTTTTCTCGGCACAACTGCGTAACCCTGCTAACGATTGGTGCTCTGCTGAAGGCATTCCACCGGCCCAATCTCGCGTCGACGGATGGGTTCCGCATCGACATGGCCATCACGACACTTCTGTCGCTGCTTCCTGACCCGCTGGATCGTCTGATCGCCACGTCGTCGACACGGGTTCGGCAGATTGGATATGCGGGCCTAGCGGGAGTCGAGGTGGCTGATGAAGCTGGTGCTGGAGAGTTTTGGCAGGCGGTAGGGACTGAAACCTTTATTGCCTGTGTCAATGAGGTCAAACGGCGGGCTCCCAAAATTGAGTCGGGCCTCACTCGCGTTTCGTCTTCAGAGCTGAAGGTTTTCGAACTGGAACGAACGCTTTTGGCGGCGCGCCCCGACTCCCAGGTGCTACACGAAATCTACTCCGACTTTGTCAGTAATACCGGCTCGCCCAACTGGAACAGCTTGCTTGACTCTCTGGAGTCCTACTCGGCCACGACCGAGATTCCGTTGGACGCCAAAGTCTTCACCCGTGATCTGTTCAACAAGCCTATTCAGAAACTGCCGACTCCAACCCTGGAGGCAGTACAAATCTTGCGAAAAGCCATCTGTACCAGTCTTCTGCAGGAGGAGCCTCTGGCGTTCCAACAGCGTGCAGAGAGGCAGATGGACGCAGTCCAGAAGGTTCAGTCGCAAATCAAGGATCTGGGTGACAACCTGACCGCGGCGAACATGCTCAAGCTGGCTGATCTTGCAGAGCAAGGCCGGACTCAAATACTGGCGAGTCGTGAGTGGTTCGAATCGGAAATAAAGACCTACGCGGCCGAGGTTCAGCACTGGCGAGAGTTCTTCGCAGATTGGCAACGCCTGGCGGCTCCTGCGGAGCAACTCAAGGAGAAGGCCAAGTCTAAAGACAAAGAGCAGCCCGTTCAGGTAGTGGAGCCTGTTCCCGAATCTGACGTGGTGAAGGAGTTGCGAAGTGAGCTCGCTGATGCAGAGGACCGTAACCAGCATCTCGAGCAGGAGCTGAAGGTAGCGAAGAGTGAGGCTCATCGCCTTCGCCAGGCTGTGGATGCCCGGCCACTTCCCACTCAACAGTTCGCGCCTGAAGTCGAGCCATCTCTACTGCGCCGTATTGCAACTCGCAAGGGCATCACTCCGGTCGACGTCCTTGCGTACCTGCAGGTGACTTCCGGTGATCGCGTTGAGATTCTGGAGTCAGCGTGGAAGTCGGCGAAGGCGTCGGAGAAGTTTGCCTACTCCGAGCGCATGCTGGATCTGCTGGACACGCTGGTGAACCCCTACTTCGACTCCCTGGCTGCGGGCAACCCGGACTCTGTGTCACGCGAACTCCTTGGCGGCGCCTATGTCGCCAAGGAGTCGGATGCGACCAGCAATTGCGGCAAGATGCGCGCTCAGCGTGAGTTCAGCTACCAAGGCCAGCGGATGTACTTCGAGCGTCATCTGCGGGTTGGATCTGGCATTGGCAACCAGGTGTGCATGCGCATTTACTTTCAGATCATCGATTCGAAGATCGTCATTGCGTACGCCGGAGAGCACCTGGAGATTGCCAGCACGAATTGAGCGGTGACGTCGCCCGGCGGGCCATCAATCGATGGCCGGCCGGAGCGAGAGTTTTTTCGGCGTTGGTACCCCCGCCTTCCCCCCCTGACTACCCCGGGCCTTGAGTTTCTTCAGCGCCTGGTTTTGCCGTTTCCGTTGCAGGAAGGTTCCCATTCCGCGATATTCCAGGAACAGCTCAAGTTCTTCATCCTTGTTGGGCCGTATCAATGCGATGTAACCCTTGGAAATGTAGCGAGCAGGCTTGTCCTCCCGCTTTCCTCCAAGCAGAAGGCCCTTGCGATCATGATCAAGCACAAAGCCGATGAAGTGGGTTCCTGAAATCAGAATGATGGAAATCTCTACCTTGTGCTTCAGGCAGTAATCGAGGTAGCGATTTTGCTCGACTTGGGAGCGATCAATCATTGGCGTTGGTGTCTGTTGGGGCATACACATCCTTGTGCCCTCACTGTTGGTTTTCATCAGGCAGCATAGAGCCGCGCCACATTACCGGGGGCGGCTCCTGAGCATTTTTCATACCGGATACTATCGGATTGCCATCTGATTTTCCCCCTCTGTCATGCGCTAGAAGGGAAAAACATCAGAGCACTCCTATTTGGTGTCGCGCCTCGAGTAGAATGTTTGGCGCGGTTTTGACCGGCGTCGTAGTAAAGAATTCTACGGATCTCCGTCAGATAGGCTGATAATTGTCAATTCATGGGTAATTGCAGGAACGCCGTTGACGATCGGTGTTTCATCGTGCCCGAGGAAGCTCCCGCCAACTGGTCGTGTATGAGGGAGAAAGCATCTCGCGCCTCATCGCCCAGCCGGCTTCCACTGGGATTGACGCTACCCGCAAGGCCCCGCGTCCGAAACGTTCATTCACCAGGTCCATGGTTGCCATGAGGCGGTCGACGTTTCGCCGCGGTTGCGGGGCGAACATATCGTGAGTCAGACCTTCCAGCTGGCTGAGCCGGCACAGCTGTATGGTGCATTTCGAATATGCGAATCCGGCCCGGTAGATCCCGTGAAGGCCCTGGTTCGCGGCCTGGATTAGGTCGCGGGTGTCTGCAGTTGGTGTTGGTAGGAGCATTCTGGCCCCGTTCCAGTAACGGTCTGCAGGATCGGCAAACTGGCTGGTTTGAACCGAGACAACGAGCTCGCTGCAGACGGAGCCCTGCTCCCGAAGCTTTTCCGCTGCGCGAGTGGTGTACGCGGCCGCCGCCTGGCGCAATTCCTCAAGCAGATAGACACGCCGGCCGAACATCTTGGACGACACGATCTCTTTCTTCGGATCAGGATCATCGTGCATTTTCAGCCACTGCTCCCCGCGTAGTTCCCGGGCGGTTCGCTCCAGAACCTTCGAGAACATCCTTCCGATGTGCCTCGGGTCCGCGCTGGCCAGGTCGAAAGCGGTCTTGATCCCTAGAGTCTCGAGTTGACTGGAGAGCTTACGGCCTACACCCCACACCTCCCCCACCGGCGCGAGTTTCAAGAGTTTCTGCTGGCGCTGAGGGTCCATCAGGTTCACCACGCCGCCGGTTGCTGGCCAATTCTTCCCTGCCCACTGTGCGAGTTTGGCCAACGTCTTTGTCGGCCCGATGCCCACCCCAACTGGGATATTCACCCACTGTCGAACTCGTGCCTGAATATCCCGGCCCAACTGCTCCAGGTCGCCGGGCATTCCAGTAAGGTCACACCAACATTCGTCAACGGAGTAGACCTCGATGCTGGCGACCAGAGTGCTAATGGTTCGCATCACACGATTCGACACGTCGGCGTATAGCGCATAGTTGCTCGAAAAGGCTGTCACTCCCCTCTGGTCGAGAAACCGCTTCACTTTGAAGTACGGGTCGCCCATCTTTAGGCCCAACGCTTTAGCCTCCCGACTTCGAGCGATGATGCAGCCGTCGTTGTTCGAAAGGACCACGACTGGCTTCTGTGCCAAGTCCGGACGGAAGATCCGCTCACATGAGCAGTAAAAGCTGTTGCAATCGACCAGGGCAAAGACGCTCACAGCATGCTCCTGAGCAGCATGCTGATTACTCCCCATAGTTCCACCTGCTCTTCGTCGGCCAGGATTTCGCGATGGCGGCCGTCGGCTCCTACCCGTGCAAGATGTAGTCGTTCCAGTGCTACCCGCTCCACGAGCGCCAAATGATGCTCATGGTTCGCCACCACGATTACTACATTGCCGGGGCTAGGCTCGAGGGCGCGGTCGACCACGAGTACATCGTTCCGGTGCACTCCGACCCCAACAAGATCGTCGGTGTCGACTAGCCAAAGCCAAATGTTGGGTGCCCCCCATCCCACCGCGGCGTCAAGGGAGGGAGGAAAAAGCAAGTGATCCTCAGCCGGGCTCTGGAAACCAGTAATCTTCAGGCGCTGTTGCGCCAGGGCGAGACTGGACAGCCGCCGGCCGGGAGACGTAAAGCAGTCCATCTGGGCGGTCGTCTCAAAACTGTATATGTGTACAGTATAGAGATCAGCCCCGGGTTCGCGTCAAGCTGCGCGCAGTGGGCATGTCACTGCCGATGGAGGGGAATTTCTTGTAAGGGGGGCCATCCATGGCCTCTACCGTGGAGTATACGGCGGTAAATGGCTCAGGTACGGCTACGGGTTACCGCCGGTCAGTTGGGGCGGCGTGCATTTGTTGCCGCGAAACGTGGAGCAAACCTCAATATATGCTGGGCATGGAGCGGGGCAGGATGGGCAGAAGAAATGTGGTCTTTAGAGAAGGCTGGTCGGGGCTCATCCTGCTGGCAGGGGTGGCGCTACTTGCGCCTGAAGCCGCAAACGCTGGGAAGATAGGACAGGCACTGGGCTCTGCTGCTGGCAGCGTCGGAGGGACTGCGGTTGGAGGTGTATCTGCAGAAGCAACCCGACAAGCTCTTGCTGCCAAGGGCATGACGGAGGATGACTTCTTCCAAATGCTGTTCGCTCGAGGCATCCCTCGCGCAAAGCAAGATCTCCCCAAGATGGTCGACGCAGAAACAGAATTTTATGACGTGACTGGTAGCGGTAGGGAATGGGGATACTGGTATCGATTCCGTCGGTATGCATCTCGAGACCTGGACCCTGCAGCGGTGAAAAAGGCACTCGGGCCAGAGATCATTTCGAAAGTCTGCGGGACGCCGAACATGGTGTCCCCATTCATGGAGATGGGAGGAACCTATCGGTACAACTATGTTGGAAGGGATGGCCAACTGATCATGTCAATTCGGGTGAGTCGGCAGGACTGCAACTGAATCCTGCCCGACTCACGAGTTCGACTCTTTACTGCGGAACAGAACAGGCCTCGTATTCCTCACGACTCGATGCGCAGTTCTTGCCAAGGCAGGTGGACTGCCGGAATTTTCCTATAGTGTAGATTCGGCCGTTGTAGGCGAAGCTATCAGTCGCGTTGGTAACCTCACCGATGTACTGCCCTAGGAAAAGCCGGTACCCCTGTTTCGGCCCGCCGGTGTTCGACACGCCATGATCCCAGCCAGTGGCGTAGACCCCGTTCTTTGTGAATGAGGACCAAGCACAACTCGGGGTGCTCTGTTTGGTACCGACGGCCTGCTGGGAACGTGCTGCCTGGATAGTTTGATATAGCGGGATCACCCCTCCAACATTTCGGAGCTGGCCAGTCACCAGGCTCACTTCCCGGTTTTGTTGGTACGCGATCTGGTTTTGGTAGCAAACGGCAGACTGAGTGAATGCTGTTCCCTGATTGATCGTGCTCGCGTCGGGTGACCAGGCGCTGCAACTGTACGGGGCTCCAGAGTCCTGCCAGGCTGAGTACATCGCACTGGTAGATACCCACTTATCGGTGAACGGTACATTGATCTGCCCTGTACCTCCTTCCGCCGGCGACGTCGCGCTCACGGTGGCCCCGCCAATTGTCTTCGACGAAGTGAGAACGACCGATGTCTGGCCGTTCGCATCCGTTGTCGTGGTCGCAGCACTGAGACCGCCGTCGCTGGTGGTCCAGTTGATCACTACGCCCCTGCCGGCGTTGTTCCCGTCGTAGTCCTGGACTGTTGCCACCAACGTCGCCTTCTCCCCGAGGGCAGCGAGGGAGCCTGGGGTTGCCTGGATGACGATCGTCAGTCCCATGTTGCAAGACCGCCAACCATTCCCCGATCGGTCACAAACGACCTTTTGCCACCCACTAGAACTTGCCCCACTACGGATGGGCTTCCAAGAGTCCGCCGAGACTGTCGTTGTTACCGCTGCGAGAATGAAAGCCGCGGCTACGGCCTTAAGGTTTGCAAACATAGAGATTCCCCGCACTGTCGAACGCCAAAGAGCCTTTTGGGAAGCTGGCACACGATTGACCTGTGCTTACGATCGCCGGGCTCCAGATAACCGACTTCACCCACTTGCCCCCTTGGCAGGTGAGTTGCGCACCGGTGGATGTCGTAGCGACGAGCCCCGCTTTCGCGCAGCCCCCTCCCTCTGCAGCCGTGCCGGTGAACTCGACGTAGCCGGCGGTGCTGATATTTCCGGTAGCAGCGACCGTTTGAGCGTTCACTGCGCCCGCAGCGTTGAGGGTTTGGGCGTTGACCGCATTGACCTCGTTGATGTCGTTGTTACCCATCAGCAGGTTGGTACGCATGCGGTTCATTTCCGCGTTCGCCGAGGCGAGGCGCGAGAGCTTCCCGTCCAAGGCTGGTTCAGTCCCTGGAACCCCAACAGTTGTGCGGATCTGGTAGGTGGATGAGTTGATGATTTGAGAACCCGGTAACCCATTCACCACAACACCGTCCCAGTCTTGGGTGGTGTTCTGATCAACACTGAAGGTGTACTGGGTACAGGAGGTTGTGATCGGGTAGTTGTAACGGTTGATATTTGACACCCCTGCGAGCATTGGCGGGGTTGTCGCTCCAAGCGCCTGGATGGCATTCGAGCATGTAGCGTCACCGGGCCAGGAGCCCTTCTCGCTTCGATAGGCCCGTGCGGCGTCGATGATCGCCTGGGTGTCTTGGACTGTAGTGTCCGCCCGTTTCTGGTTCACCCTGGTCATGTAGTTTGGCACTGCTGCGGCGGCAAGCATCGCCGTGATCGCAAGCACTATTGCCAGCTCCATTAAGGTGAAGCCCTGCTGGCATTCCCGCCCCATCTTCATTGCTCCTAAGCAGAAGTTGTAGGCGCCAATGCTACGAGCACATTTGTTGGACTCCATGTCAAAACGACACGCTGAAATTCCCACGATTTAGGCTGTTTCGGTAAATCGTGGAGCAAACCTCAGTTCTGCATTAGGCTGTGCCGGTCAGCAAAAAAGGAGGGACTCATGATGACTGACCCTGGTCCGGAGCAAGCTTCCGCCAATATTCGTGAACAGCTTGAAAGTCCGTACACACGGATACGCTATGCAGGAGAGAAAGCCCTTCATCGACTCTTGCCCATTGCCCAAGGCGACGGCATCCAGGACCAAGTGGTCAGGTCGCTGCTGCTGGGCTGTTACAACGGGCAGGATTACCCGATCGATCCTGCCTCGTTGCGGGTACTTAAACGCAGCGTGATGGAAGACTGCATAGCTCTGCTGCTGATGGACTCCGCCCCCGCGATGGAGGTCCACCAGTACATAGAGAACGGGAGTTCGGTTTTCAATGGAATGGCTGAGCGTTGGCAGCCACCGAGCCGCATCCAAATGCAGATACCGACCTCGGAGGACGAAACATCAGAGGACCTTCGGACCCTCGGGAAGAAGTCCCTGCAGCATTTAATCGCTGTGGCTCAAGGCTTTTCTGGACAGTGCCGCCATATCGCGCGGTTCTTGGTGGGGTGTTACGACGGATGCCGATACCCCTTCGACCTCACCAGGTTCCGTTGTATCGACCATGACCTCTTCCTGGAGTGCATCGCGGTAATCCGCCTGCTGTATGAAACCCGCCATGGGATCGACAAGAACATCCTCGAGGGGGCGAGCGTGTTCAACAGGCTGATTCAGGATTGGTCGATCGAGCCCTATAGCGCAGACTCGGAAGCTGTGCGCTGAGGGTAGGCCAAGCCACGCGGTGCAGCTTCAGTTAGGGATGCCGGAAGGGCCTGTTTCAAACGGAGGAACCTGCGCTGAACTGATTTTCCCAGCGGACGGCATCGCATGGCCCCGGCGGCTGAATCGTCTGTGATGGAAAGCGATCAGGAAAAGGGCCAGGTAGATCCAGATCGAGTGGGCGACCGAGCAGAGCACGTAGAACAGTCGCAGGATCACCCGGTGCGCGCCCACCGCATCGGCGTAGTCGACGATTACCTTGTAGAGGCCTGCCTTCCTGTACAGAAGAACGGCCGCAATGCTTCCTGTCTTTTCATCATTGTCGATGCCGACAGTGGTCCCCATTTCGGTAAATGGTCGAGTGGACAGGTCGACATAGGTGCCGAAGATCTGGCCCCGGAGCGGCGCCGGAAAGTCTTCAGCACGTAACGACGTGCCTGACCAACACGCCACCCCCTCTGCCTTGCACCCGTCCTGGAATTCCGCGCTGGGAAGATCGAGCAGGTTGCGGTGCTGCCAGGCGATGTTCCAGTTCCACCCCGGGAGGGCAGTTTGGACTAGGGCGACGTGTAAAATCAGGGTGGTGCCGATCACGGTGGCCTGGGCTCCCAACATGATGATGCGATCAAGCGTCCGCCACCGTCTCACGACGACCAGCAAGGTGAGCCCGCTGGCAGCAATGCCGGCGAGGAATGTTGGAACGAGCTGCGGATTCGCCCCTTCCGGAAGGAGCAGGTGGCCAAGAGTTTGGTTTTCCCCGTAGCGGAAGATCACAAGAGCAAGAGCGAAGGCGCCAGCGATAAGTTTGGGCGAAAGCCTGCGACGGAAAAACAGGATCATCGAGAGCGAGAAGGACAGGTAGAGCAGGAACTGCGAATAATCGATGACCAAGTCGAAAGCATGGCGAGAAAACCACTCTTGGAGCGTGCCGGACTGCAGCTCCGTCAGGCTGTAAGGCGATGAGTCTGGGGAGGGTTTCAGAAAGGTCTTGAAGAGGTTTTCAGACATCGGAGTGCACGCATACCAAGGATTGAAATCTGGATGCTACTTCCCGGTCGCCCGAGTACCAGCGGAACCGGCCTTGGAAAATCCCTGGACCGTAGGTTTGGAGCCGGCAAGGGCTCTCGGCCATGAAAATGGGAGTGCAACCGTTACCATCAGGCCAGTAGCAACCATCCTGAAGGAGTCCTCAATGCAGTGCCGATGCGGGGCCGCCACCAAAGGCCGAAGCTCTGTCGTAAATAAGCTGGAAGCCGAGTTGTCGTACCAGGAGTGTGATCCCTGTGGCCGAGTCCACATCGAGCACCTGAAGGTGCGCGGCCAAATCGTGGCCCGCGGCCGCCAGGCCAGTGAAATATTCAACGGCGACCTTGAGCGCTTCCTCAGCACACCCCAGCAGGCCGGGTTTGCGTTTTAACCTCTGGAGATAACCCGGGCCCCGCCTGGTGGCGATTGCCACTGCCCTCTCGCTGGTCGTGCCGAGGCCGACACTGGTCAAGTGTCGCGCGGGCGGTATCATGGTTCAAACCATTGACTAAGTTCAGAGAGACAAGCATGCCAGAAATCCAGGAACTCCCTCCTGAGGAGATCCCGAAGCAGATCACCGCCAGGCATGTTACCCGTAGTCTTGGGCAGCATCTGGAAGCATTCCTAGCTTCGAACAACCTGCAGGGGTGGAAAGCCGAGGAGGAGTATGTACTTCGGGACGACCGCCTGGCCGATCAGCTTTTGCTGTTAACCCAGGTAACCGGCCTCTATCTCGGGCAGTTCAAGCGGTACAGTACCCGCTTGCTGAAGCTCGCACGAAGGAATGGGGCTGAGATCAGGCTGACTGAGGTACAAGGCATGGTGGCGCGCGCCTTGGGTTATAACTCCTATCATGTCGCCTATAAGTGCCGATCGGTTGACGACTTCATCGACAACCTCTGGCCCCAAGGTGCGGCAATGAGCCTTGTGAGTCTGGACGGCGCCGTCGCCGGCATGCGTCAGCAGAGCGCAGTGATACAGCGGCTGATCGACCGTTACCGCTTCAACAAGGAGCGCGACAGGATGGTCAACGCCGGTGCTAAGCCGGGCGGCCAGGCCGATCCGAAGATGGCCAAAAAGATGCAGGGTGAGCGCCGTAGGCGCCATAGTCTGCATCGGAGCGACGGGATCAAGCTTCGCGATTGACCCAGGTGGTAGCGGCGAGGCCTGCGACTTTCAAACGCTGTCGGACTTTGAACCAAAAGAAATGCAGAAACCGGGCTTGAAGCCCGGTTTTTTGCATTTTGACGACTCTGTGACCGGGCCGGCGGTTCGCCTGCTAGTCCAGGCTGACCAGCCGCGTTTCGAGGGTGTATTTCTTCCCGGCCGCAGTCCAGAAGATCGTCGACTCGCCGCCGTTTACGGCCGCCCCAGTACCCGAAGTGGCTAGTTGAGTTGCGCCGATTTCAGGAATGAACTGGTCGACGACGAGGTCGAAGGTCACCGCCTTTTCGGACTGCCGCTTCCCTGGGACGGCATAGGGGTGGATGGCCACGATGTATCCCGAGCGTGATTTTTCGAGCGCGCCCTCTTTCACGATATGCAGCTGACGCCATTCCGCTTGAGTATTGATCTGCGCGGCAATTCGGGGCCGCTGCAGCACGCGCTCATGCTTGTTGGCATCGATTTCCTTGATCACGAACTCGAACGTGGCCACCTGTTGGGCGGGCGTTTCTTTGAAGCAGGTGGAAGAGCAGCCGGCCAGCGTCAGTGCAGCCGCCAGGGCAGTGAGAGTGGCAAATGAGCGTTTGACCATTGTTACCTCGGGTCTATGGGGAGCAATCGAGGCCAACGGTATCGAGTGAAAACGGCAAATCCCAGTCAAGTTGATGGCGCGGATTCCATGTTGATGCCAGGAACAGGCCTACACTTTGGAAAAACTGCCGGAAGCACCGCGATGCTTACCCAACACTTAACAGTTGCGCAGAGCAAGTATTTATTCATCGGCAAGGATTGCATGGCGTACCGGTGCACCGATGGATTGAATCCGCAAGATCTGGAGCGGCACGAACTACGTCCACTTGTGGTCGCAACGCTCAGCGTTGAGGGGCTTGGGATCTACTGGCAGCGCTTGTACTTCGGTGATGAACCCATCCCACTCGAGTCTTTTTTGTACTTGGCATGGACAGAGTTCCATACCCTCGGGGGCATGCCTGGCCACCTTCTTGTGGAACCGGAATTGCTGGACGATTACCCGTTGCGGCGGGTCCTGGGGCAGATGGATAAGGAGAAAGTCATCAAGAAGGTGACCATCGGCCATGGGCACCCATTTGGATCAACCAGGAGGCAATCACAGAACCTGGTCAAGCACAGCATGGTTTCCCTGGAGGAGTTGACGGAGCACCGGCTGGAGAGCCAAGAGGCGGTATTGGCTCGCCTGAACCAGGGCTTGGAGGGTTATCACCGGGTATGGGAAAACTCGCCGAGGCCTGGACATGCAGAGGATGATTTCCAGAACCACCGCCTGAGACCGGTGCACCTTCCGCACTGGCCGCAAAACCTGGTGGGGCTGGATATTGCCGATTGGATGAAGCGCCAGGCGCGATCGGTACCACCGATGGCCCCTCATGAGGAGCTCAGAATCAAGTACCAAACGGGATGGATCGTTTCCGTAACCAAGAAACCCGTTGCGACTGAGATGCTCCGTGAGGCATTTCGCACCGTGATGATGACCGGTGACCGTGAACCTGCAGGGCTCTACGACATAGAAGACCTGCTCTGGTTTAGGTCGGTGGTCCGGGGCCTGCCCTTCCCGCCTCAAGAACTGTTCGGTTCTGTTCTGGAGCCAGGGAAATGGCCGCTTTTTCTGAACGGAAGCCTGGCCATCAATGGCGCGACCGCGGATCAACTGGAATCCTTGCTGGAGCGCAGCATGGAGCGAAAGGGTTTGGTGCTTTTTCCGGAAAGCGAGGATGCGTTCTGTGATTCGCTGAACCTGCTCGGTGGGGGTGGTGATGAGCGCTGCTGTGCTGAGCTGGTCGGTGGACCATACCGCGGATCGTTTCGCGTCTTTGCCCTGGACGACGATGTGTGGCTGAACCTCTTGGCCATACCCCGGGGATCGCCGGCAGACACGCCAGGCCTGGCTGAGTGCCTGCATCAGACGCTGGGCGAAATCGATGTTGGAGCCCCGGGCCTGGCCGCCATCAACTTCTGGTTAGAGAACCTCATCCAGGGGCACTCATGGAACCAGAGCCTGCTCCTTCTGGGTATGGTTGAGAGCATGCTGGCGACTATCGCCGCATGGCGCGAAGCTGATCGGCCGGCAGATCACAGGTAGCTCAAAGATCGAGGTCGACTTACTGGGTGAGCGCGATCGGGAAGGTATACTCCCACGTCTCAGCAGATCGAGGTCGACCAGGTGTACCTACGCCAACTGTTCTTGAAATTCACCCTGTTCTTCAGCCTCATCATGCTAGGGCATCTGTTCATCCCAAAGGAGGTGGCAGAAACCCTGGTAGAGGGTGCCTGGCGTTACATCCTTTGTTTTGCCGGGGGAGCATGCGGACTCTGAGATAGGATGAGTGTCCGAGCTGCAGAGCAGCGGCTCGACACGTCCAAAGGAGCCCGCGTGAATTTCCTATCTCACTACTGCCGGCATTTCACCGGTGCCTTCAAGTTCAAGAACCGACAGGGTCGTACCTTCTTCTGGCTCTGTCTGCTTGCCGATGTGTTCCTCGTATCCGTTCTACTCGCTTTGAACCCCTTCGGGCTGCTCGGGAGACTTCTGATCCTCCTCGCGCTTCTGGTCATCGCCGGCAATGCCATTCAGCGGCTGAAAGATGCCGGTGTCACCCCTTGGGTGCTTCTGCTGTGGTTCATCCCCTTCGTTGGCCAGGCAATCCTGGCCATCCTGCTCCTACTCCCCGGCCGTAAGCCGGTCGACCTGCCGGCCGCACCGCCCTCCTCGCCTTATGTTGGCGGGAAGTGAGCGCTGATCTGGCCGCAATGCGGCCGGGCTATAACAACATAGCTGATACCCTTCGGACCGGTGGTGCTCCCTTCCCTTTCCGCGCCGGCGCCACCTCCGCAAAACCAAACCTCATCTACCCCTTGGTCCTCGGCAGCTCGCCCGAATCCGGAGTGGCCTATAACAACATAACATGTGGTAGCCCTGGTGGCGGCGCTCCTCCTGATCCCCCTACCCTGTCCAACCCTTTTAAGGGCCCATCTGTCGGTGCCGGGTTGCCTGCGCCGCGCGTAGAAAGAAATGGGGAAAAGGAAAGAAAAGAAAGGAAAGAAAAAGGAAAGGGTTGGACAGGTACGGGAGGTATCTGGTGCGATGGTCCAGGCGGGTGAAAATGGTGCAGGAGGAACGCATAAATGGTCTAAACCTCCTAGGTTATGTTGTTATAGGAGCTGGCCAGGAAGCGCCCTTCGATCGAGGGAAGAAGGAAGTCGCCTTAAAGGGCAAGGAGGAGGTTCAGGATGATGGTCGTAGCGTTGCGCGCTATGTTGTTATAGTTAGAAGCCCTGTCTCGGAACCACTTCGTTTTCAAACAATAAATCTGTCGCTGAACAATAAAGACTGTCGCAAGAGTTAGGGCGTTGCCTAAGCCAGCGCACAGTGGCCTGGGAAATGAGCCATGCGCCTGCGAGTACCCGCGCCGAGTGCGACACTTTTATTAGTTCATGCTTGGGCGACCAGCCACTGTAGGGTGTTGCGACAGGTTTGCAGGTTGCCGCATCGCACCGGTAAGCCCGTTGACTACGGGTAGCGATGGTAAATCAGTACCTTACAGACCAAATGAATGAATTTCCCCCTTATCTCGGTCCACTACTGTGGTCAACTACAACAAAGCTTATGGGTGATCCGGGTCATGCCGAGATAAAGGGAAAATTCACTCACTTCGCTTTTAAGCGGTTGATCCTGAATGGTTTTTCAAATCGCGCGCACAGTCTCTGATCGTGGACTATCTTTTCTGACTCCTCAGAAAAGGAGGTTCTATGGCTTCATTAGAGCGCACGGCGTACCCCACTCTGTCAAAGACGTATTCAAAAGCTGAGCTGCAGCGTGATTTCTCCTTTTCCGATGATGAGATTAAGTGGGTACGAAGCAAGTCCAAGGCCCCCTTTCACCTCAATCTCGCCGTTCTCCTCAAGACCTTTCAGGTACTTCGATATTTCCCTGATATCACCGACGTGCCTGATCAACTGGTGGCGTTCATTCGTGGAGAGTTGGGCCAGCGTAGCAAGGTGAAATTCGCTGAGTACAAGTGGTTTCAGCAATATCGCCATATGAACGCCATCCGAGCTCGTCTCGGCGTGACTGCATTTTATGGCTCAGATGCTATCGAGGTTGCTGAGCGCCATGCCAAAGAAATGTCGTTCGTGCTTGATCAGCGTGCCGACATCATTAACTCGGTGATTGAAGAACTGATCCGCCAGGATTATGAGCTACCTGCGTATTCGACCCTGAATGATCTCGCTGAGCGGATTCATACCGAATCCCAAGAGGCAATATTCAACCTTGTGGTAACCAGAACGCCAATCGAGGTGATCCATAAGCTAAAGGAGCTGCTCGACACTGACTTCGGTCGACGCCAAAGCGACTTCAATGCACTGAAACAGGCGCCCAAGAAGCCATCTCGCAAGCACCTGGAAGTGCTGATCGATCACTTGGCCTGGCTAGAGAGCTTTGGGGACCTGGAAGCCATTTTTGACGGGATCGTCGATGCCAAGATCCGCCACTTTGCTGCCCAAGCTGCTGCGTCGGACGTCTCCGAGCTGAAGGACTGTTCGCTGCCGAAACGCTACACACTGATGCTGGCCCTGATCTATCGAATGCGAGTGCGAACTCGGGATCACCTGGCCGAGATGTTCATCCGACGAATATCGACGATCCACAAACGCGCCAAGGAAGAGTTGGAGCAAATCCATGCGCGGCAACGCCAGAAGCTGGAGCAACTGGCGGCTACCCTGGACGGCGTGGTGCAGATTCTGGTTCAAGAACCGGATGACCAGGAAGCTGGCAGCCTGATTCGGGAATACCTCTCCCCCGATGGCAATCTGGATCGGTTGCGTGAGACTTGCGCCGAAGTCCAAGCTACCGGCGGCAATAACTACCTGCCGCTGATCTGGAAGCACTTCAAGTCCCATCGTTCGCTGCTGTTCCGTCTCAGCCACCTTCTCCAACTGGAACCCACGACTCAGGATCGATCACTGATCCAGGCGCTTCTGCTCATCCAGGACTGCGAAAATCTACACCGCGAATGGATCGGCGAGCACGTCGACTTGTCGTTTGCCTCGGAGCGCTGGATCAAGGTCGTTCGTCGTCCTACCAGTGAGGGACCACCGACCAACCGGCGCTATCTGGAAGTCTGCGTATTCTCCTACCTGGCCAGCGAGCTGCGCTCCGGCGACATGTGCGTGCTGGGGTCGGAATCTTTCGCTGACTACCGCAAACAGTTGCTGCCCTGGGAAGAATGTCTCCAGCAACTACCAGCTTACTGCGAAAAGGTGGGGCTTCCTGGTACGGCGAAGGAGTTTGTTGCCTCCCTCAAAACCCAGTTGGAGGAAACCGCGCAGCAGCTGGATGAAAAATTCCCCTCCTGCCGAGGTGACGTATCGATCAATGAAGCCGGCGAGCCGGTGCTGCGCCGAGTAATCGCGCGGGACATCCCGCCTTCGGCTATCTCGCTGCAGACAGCGCTCATGCAGCGCATGCCGGCCAGGCATGTGCTCGACATCATGGCTAACATCGAGCATTGGATTCAGTTCACACGGCATTTCGGGCCGATGTCCGGTAACGAGCCGAAGCTCAAAGAGCCTGCCGAGCGCTACCTGATGACGATCTTCGCCATGGGCTGCAACCTAGGCCCTAACCAGGCCGCGCGGCATCTGGCCGGTAATGTCACGCCGCACATGCTCTCCTATACCAATCGCCGTCACCTCTCGCTGGAGAAGTTGGACAAAGCTAACCGCGAGCTGGTGGAACTCTACCTGCAGCTCGACCTGCCCAAGCTCTGGGGCGACGGCAAAGCGGTGGCCGCGGACGGTACGCAGTTTGACTTCTATGACGACAACCTGCTGGCCGGCTATCACTTCCGCTACCGCAAGATGGGAGCCGTGGCCTATCGGCACGTGGCCAACAACTACATCGCAGTGTTCCAGCACTTCATCCCGCCGGGCATCTGGGAGGCGATCTACGTGATTGAGGGGCTGCTCAAGGCTGATCTTAGCGTCGAGGCTGACACGGTGTACTCCGATACCCAAGGGCAGTCGGCCACGGTGTTTGCCTTCACCCATCTGTTGGGCATCAACCTGATGCCACGTATTCGCAACTGGCGCGACCTAGTGATGTGCCGGCCGGATCGCGGTGCTTCGTACAAGCATATCAACCGCCTGTTCACTGACACTGCTGACTGGAACCTGATCGAAACCCATTGGCAGGATCTGATGCAGGTCGCGCTATCGATCCAGGCCGGCAAAATATCCTCACCTATGCTGCTGCGCAAACTCGGCTCCTACAGCCGGCGCAACAAGCTCTACCATGCGGCACAGGCACTGGGCAGCGTGATCCGTACAATCTTCCTGCTCAACTGGATCGGCAGTCGCGAGTTGCGCCAGGAGGTCACCGCGAACACCAACAAGATCGAGTCTTACAACGGATTCTCCAAGTGGTTGTCCTTCGGCGGCGATGTGATTGCTGAGAACGATCCGGACGAGCAGCAGAAGCGGCTGCGCTACAACGACATGGTGGCCTCGTCGGTGATCTTGCAGAACACTGTGGATATGATGCGCATCCTGCAGAAGCTGGCCCGCGAGGGCTGGCAGTTCACCGATGAAGACGTGTCTTTCCTCAGTCCCTACCTGACCAGCAACGTCAAACGCTTCGGCGAATTCAACCTCAAGCTCAACCGGCCACCAGAACCCTGGATCAAGGATTCGGTGTTTCAACAAGCCGCCGGCTCGCTGCGAGTCAACACGGCCAGCAGGGCCGATGCCGAGGAGGCAACATGATCGAGATTCCACCGGCGTCTTTTCACATTACCCCCTACGGCGAAGTGGATGCTGTGGCCCTGGAAAAGCTGCGAGAGGACTTCGACACCTCCCAACTTCTGCGATTGGTTGACCGACTGGATGCCTGTCTGGCCAATCTGGGTGAAATTGTGGCCGTCCGTGATGAGTTGCTGAAGCTTCACGCAATGGCTCTTACTCTCGTAGAGGGCTCGGCACTGACAGTGCCGACTGAGAATGCCTGCATCTGGTCGGAAGCCGAGTCGCTACAACAGGATCTTGAGGCCCTCTCTGAGTGGGTGCAATCAGCCCAAGCAGGGATCGTCCCCTTGCTCGGTCTTGCACCTGATCATGTATTGTAGGTGGCCTGGCAGCCCCGGTAGACCGCCGATCCACCTTAGCTCTACGGCCCCCGTAAGCTGAAGGTCAGTCGGTCGGAACGCCCCTCACGATAGATTAAGGGCTTAGTTGGGTATTCATTCCATCACAGCCTCCGTTATTCAATGGCCTTTGCCTTCTTGAGCGCAGCTGATCTCACAGAATTAGCGCTTCTGCTCGTGGAGCTCCGCGTAGTGCTCCCAGATTTGTGATCATCCCAAACTCTCGGATGGTCGCCACCTTACTGCTTGACCTTGCCCCAACGGTAAGGTCCAACCTCTCAATAACGAGATAATCGTGGAGGTTGGCAATGACCCGCGCATTCCCCGAAACCACTGCTGCTGCGCACGCCGGCCTTGTTCGGCAATGGACGTTTGGCGTAGAAGGCATGACCTGTGCCTCCTGCGTGGCACGGATCGAGAAGGCATTGACTCAAGTACCCAGGGTTTCCGCCGCCAGGGTCAATCTGGCCAGCGAAGCGGTTATGGTAGAAGCCGATGCCGATTTGGCTCCCCTGCTAGAGGCGGTCGAAGGCGCGGGTTACCGCGTGAAGGAAGAGCAACTGGACCTGGTCATCGGCGGTATGACCTGCGCTTCCTGCGTCGGCCGGGTCGAGAAGGCCCTGCTGAAGGTGCCGGGCGTGCTGGCGGCCACGGTGAATCTGGCCAGCGAGGCGGCCCGGGTCCGGGTGGTGTCCGGTGCGGTAGCGCCGGCGGCGCTGATCCAGGCGGTTGCGGCCGCCGGGTACGAGGCCGGTGTGCCGGCAGCCAAAGAGGCCGCCGCCGCGCCGCCGTCTCGCGACTGGTGGCCGGTGGCACTGGCCGCCGTGCTGTCCCTGCCGCTGGTGGTGCAGATGCTCGCCGTGTTGCTGGGCGCGCGCTGGAGCCTGCCGGGCTGGATACAACTGCTGTTGGCCACGCCGGTGCAGTTCTGGCTGGGGGCACGTTTCTATCGGGCCGGTTGGCGAGCATTGCGCGCCGGCAGCGGCAATATGGACCTGCTGGTGGCGCTCGGTACCAGTGCCGGCTACGGGCTGTCGGTCTATCTGATGGCGACGCATGCCGGCCCCGGCGTCCCGCACCTCTATTTCGAGGCTTCCGCGGTGGTGATCACCCTGGTCCTGCTCGGCAAGTGGCTGGAAGCGCGTGCCAAGCGCCACACTGGAGACGCCATTCGAGCACTGCAGGCACTACGGCCGGACACCGCCCGGGTGCGCCGTGAGGGTGTGGACTATCAGGTATCGGTGAGTACCTTGGCCGTCGGTGATTTGCTGGTGGTACGGCCGGGCGAGCGAGTTCCCGCCGATGGTCTGGTACGCGACGGGCGCAGCCATCTCGACGAGTCGCTGCTGACCGGTGAGAGCCTGCCGGTGGCGAAAACTGAAGGCGATGTGGTGACCGGCGGCGCAATCAACGGCGAAGGACTGTTGCTGGTCGAGACCACAGCGGTCGGCGCGGAAAGTACGCTGGCCCGAATCATCCGCATGGTCGAAAACGCTCAAGCGGCCAAGGCGCCGATCCAGCGCCTGGTGGATCGGATTAGCGCCGTCTTCGTCCCCGTGGTGTTGGTGATCGCTGCCATGACCCTGCTGATCGGCTGGTGGCTCACCGGCGAGGTGGCCGGCCCACTGATCAACGCGGTGGCGGTGCTGGTCATCGCTTGCCCTTGCGCGCTGGGCCTGGCCACGCCGACGGTGATCATGGTCGGCACCGGCGTCGGTGCGCGCCACGGCATCCTAATCAAGGACGCGGAAGCCTTGGAGATCGCCCACCGGGTCAGCGTGGTGGCTTTCGACAAGACCGGCACGCTGACCCAGGGCAAGCCAAGGGTGACCGCGCTGGAAGTGGCGAATGGCGATAGCGCGCGCCTGCTGCTGCAGGCCGCCTCGGCGCAGGCCGGCAGCGAACACCCGCTGGCGCAGGCGCTGCTGGACAAGGCCAAGCAGGACGGCACGGATTTATTGCCCGCATCCAAGGTCACGGCGTTGCCGGGGCGCGGTCTGGCGGCCTTGGTCGCAGGGCGAGAGCTGCGCCTGGGCAGCACACGACTGATGCAGGAGCTCGGCGTTGACCTGTCACCGCTGGCGGCGTCCGCAGCAACGCTGGCCCGGGCCGGCAACAGCGTGTCCTGGCTCGCCGACGTGACTGGACAGCCACTGCTGTTGGGCCTGATCGCCTTCGGTGATGTGCTGAAGCCGAGTGCCCGCCAGGCCGTGGCGCGGCTGCGCGGACTGGGCATACGGACCGTGATGATCAGCGGCGACAACCGCGGTGCGGCTGAGAGCGTGGCGGCTATGCTCGGCCTCGACGAGGTGCGCGCCGAGGTGTTGCCCGGCGACAAGGCCGCGGAGGTGCAGGCGCTGAAGACCGGTGGCGCAGTGGTAGCCATGGTCGGCGACGGCATCAACGACGCTCCGGCGCTGGCGGCGGCGGATGTTGGCATTGCCATGTCGACCGGTACCGATGTAGCCATGCACACCGCCGGCATCACCCTGATGCGCGGTGATCCGGCGCTGGTGGCGGATGCCTTGGCTCTCTCCCGCCATACCTACGGACGGATTCTGAAGAGCCTGTTTTGGGCCTTCGTCTACAACCTGGTCGGCATTCCACTGGCCGCCTTCGGCCTGTTGAGCCCGGTGGTGGCCGGTGCGGCGATGGCATTGTCCAGCGTCTCGGTGGTCACTTACGCGCTGCTGCTCAAGCGATGGCGGCCGGCACCGGTAGAGCTGGACGGAGGCGCTGGCTCAGCAAGAAGGAGGCATCCATGAACATTGGCGCAGCGGCGAACGTCAGCGGCTTGACCGCCAAAATGATCCGCTATTACGAACGCATCGAGCTGGTCCCAGCTTCTCGGCGCACCCGGTCTGGCTATCGCGACTACCTGGAAAGGGATGTACAGGTTTTGCGCTTTATCCACCACGCCCGAGAACTGGGCTTCTCATTGACGCAGGTGCGCGCCTTGCTGGCGTTATGGCGGGATCGCCAACGCCCTAGCAGCGAAGTTCAAGTCATAGCCCACCACTACATCGACGCGCTGAACGCACGCATTGTCTTGCTCCAGGCACTGCGCGACAGTCTGAGCTACCTGGCCGAGCATTGCGACGACCTTGAGCAACCACCGGGGCCGATTCTGGATGATCTGCCCCCCCCCACTAGCTGAATGAAAGGAGAACATCATGACCTGCGATAAATCCACCATGATTCGGGTTGGCATAGGAGCCGGCATCTTTCTGCTGGCTGCCTATGTCCTGTTTCCGGCTTTTCAAACCTGGATTGCGGCGAACGCGCTGATCTTCCTGCTACTGCTCTGTCCGCTGTCAATGCTGTTCTGCATGCGCGGCATGCACAAAGGACCACCCGCTAGCGATGACACGCAGAAGGTAAAGCCGATCGAGCGTGATCCGACTGACGCGCCGTGATCTTTCCGCAAAACGGAACACTGACGAATTGCTCCCCCTATCGACCTGGGCTAGACTCCGCCGCATGAAACGACGCCTGCACCTGCTGTTGCTCCTGCTGCTCAGCCTGACCCTTCCCCTGAATGGGGTCGCAGGTGTGCTCGCGTTTTCCGAACCTTGCCCCATGGAACAGCACGGCATCTCGATGGAGGATATGCAGGCTTCTTGCTGCGAAGACCATCAGCAGCAAATGTCCAGCGGCAAAGTCTGCAAGACCGGACAAGAGTGCAAGAGCAGCAGCATGCTGCAGGTTTCGGTCATCAAGACGCCTCTTCTGTTTTCTCGCTCCGTAGTAATCACTCCTACCCACGATTTCCTTCCAACCGCGTCCCCCTCTGGGGTGTGGCGTCCCCCCCGCGCCTGATTCCCGTGCCGACTTGAGTCCCGTTTCCCCCTCTTAGGCGGCGAGACGGTGTGCGTGTGCCCGTGTGGGTACGCGCCGGATCATCCACAGGAATCGTGAATATGAATCTCCGACGCTACTGCGGAGGACGCCTTTCGCTGGCCGCCCTCACGCTGTGCGCCCTGGCCGTGCCCGGCCTGGCCGCCGCCCTTACCCTGGACGAAGCCCTGCGCCTGGCGGAGCGCGAGGCACCGTCACTGGCTGCCCAGGCTGCCAACCAAGATGCCGCCATGCAGGCCGCCATTCCCGCCGGTGAATTACCGGACCCCAAGCTTGCCCTAGGTATCCAGAACTTTCCCATCGAGGGCGATGCCCGTGGCAGCCTCACGCGCGACTTCATGACCATGCAGATGGTCGGGGTCATGCAAGAAGTTCCCAACCGAGCCAAGCGCCGTGCCCGTGTCGAGGCTGCCCAGGCGGGCATCGACAGCGCCGATGCACTGGAGCGGGTCGAACGCCTCAAGGTGCGCCGTGAAACTGCGCTTGCCTGGATCGGCGGCTTCGCGGTCGAGCAGAAACTGCAACTGTTCCAGACTCTGTACGACGAGAATCGCCTGCTGGCCAAGGCCGTACAGGCCAGCTTGGCCGGCGGCCGTGGCCAGGCGGCTGACAGTTTGGCGCCCAAGCAGGAAGCAGCACTGCTCGCCGAGCAGGAAGATGAACTAGAACGCAACCGCACGCAGGCCCGCGCGGCCCTGCGCCGCTGGGTCGGGCCGGTGGCGGTCGAGCCGCTGTCCGGCTCTTGGCCGAGCTGGCGAGTCGATGACCTGCATTTCCGCCACAGTTTGGATCGTCACCCTGAGCTGCAGGCCTTCACGCCGATGACACAGGAGGCAGAGGCCCAGGTGCGTCTAGCCGAAGCGGACAAGAAACCCGACTGGAGCTGGGAGCTGGCCTACCAAAAACGTGGCGAGGCCTTTGGCGACATGGTCTCCGTGCAGTTCACCTTCGACCTACCCCTGTTCACCGCCAGCCGGCAGGACCCGAAGATCGCCGCCAAGCGCGCCGAAGTGCTGCGCCTGGAAGCCGAGCGCGAAGCCATGACACGGGAGCACGCGCAAGCGCTGGCCGACGATCTGGCCGAACACCGCCGCCTGGAGCGCGCCGTGGAGCGCAGCCGACAAACCCTGGTACCGCTGGCCGAGGAGAAGGTACGCCTGGCCATGGCGGACTACCGCGCCGGCCGTGGCGAGTTAATGGCGCTAGTGGCCGCGCGGCGCGAACTCATCGAGGCCCGCCTGAAACACATCGACCTTGAACAGCAACGTGCACAGACCAGTGCCCGCCTGTATTTCGCCTATGGAGAAAGTAGCCAATGAAGACTCGAATCTGGAAAGGCGCGTTGCTGACGGGCTTGGCGCTCGCCATTGGTGCAGCGGGCGGCTACTGGTTCGCTCAGCCCCTGGTGGAGGCCGGGGCCAGCATGGCCAATGCCCAGGAGTCCTCCGCACCGGACGAGCGCGAAGTGCTCTATTGGTACGACCCCATGTACCCGCAGCAGAAATTTGACCAACCCGGCAAGTCTCCCTTCATGGACATGGAATTGGTGCCGCGCTACGCCGGCGAGGCGAGTGACAGTGCCGCGGTCAGCATCGACCCAAGCGTCGTCCAGAACCTGGGCATGCGCCTAGCGACTGTCACCCGTGAACACTCGGTCACTGAGTTGGAAGTGGTCGGCAACCTAGCCTTCAATAACCGCGATGTCGCCGTGGTGCAGGCACGCAGCGGGGGCTTCGTCGAGCGCGTGTATCGGCGCGCGCCCGAGGACCTGCTGGCCGCCGGGGCGCCGCTGGCCGACCTACTGGTACCCGAATGGGCGGCTGTTCAAGAAGAGTTCCTGGCCTTGCGCGAGGTCGGTGAAAGAGCATTGTTGGACGCAGCCCGGCAGCGCCTGCGCCTGGCTGGGATGCCGCAGTCATTGATCGAGCGGGTCGAGCGTAGTGGCAAGGTCCAGGCCCTCTGGACGGTGACCAGCCCGATTGCCGGCGTGCTGCAGGAACTCAATGTCCGCGAAGGCATGACCCTGGCCGCTGGCCAACCCTTGGCCACAGTCAACGGCCTGAGCAGTGTCTGGCTCGACGTGGCTGTGCCTGAGGCCGAAGCCGGCGGCGTACAGCTCGGCCAGCCGGTGGAGGCATACCTGCCCGCCTTCCCCGGTGAAGTGCTGGCGGGCACGGTGAGCGCCTTCCTGCCGCAGGCCAACCTGGATAGCCGCACGCTGCGCGTGCGGGTCGAACTGGATAACCCGACGGGCCGTCTGCGGCCAGGCATGACCGCCAAGGTTCGGCTGAGTCGCCCGAGCGAACAGAGAGCATTGTACGTGCCGAATGAAGCGGTAATCCGTACCGGCCGGCGTGCCCTGGTGATGCTGGTCGAAGGCGAGGGTCGTTATCGACCGGTTGAGGTCCGTCTTGGACGGGAAAGGACTGACAAGGCGGAAATTGTCGAGGGCCTGGAGGAAGGTCAGCAGGTAGTCGCCTCCGGACAGTTCCTGCTCGATTCCGAGGCCAGCCTGCGCGGGGTACTCGCCCAGGACCTCGCATCACCCGACGCTCAGCCGATGCAGGCCCTGCATGAGGCGGAAGGCAAGGTGGTCGAGATCGACAACGACTCGGTCACCCTGGCCCATGGTCCGTTCAAGACCCTCGGCATGCCTGGAATGACCATGACCTTTCCGTTGGCAGATCCGACTCTGCTGGAGGGCGTACAGGCAGGGGACTCGGTACACGTTGGCGTGCGTGAAACGGACGACGGCCTGTTGATCGAGCGGCTGGATAAGCTGGAGGTGCAACCATGATCGCCAAGCTGATCCGCTGGTCGGTGGCCAACCGCTTCTTGGTGCTGCTGGCCACCCTGTTCGCCGTCGGCTGGGGTGTCTGGTCGGTGCAGAACACCGCCATCGACGCGCTGCCGGACCTCTCCGATGTGCAGGTGATCATCCGCACGCCCTTCCCGGGGCAGGCGCCGCAGATCGTCGAGAATCAGGTGACCTATCCACTGGCCACCACCATGCTCTCGGTGCCGGGCGCGAAAACGGTGCGCGGTTATTCCTTCTTCGGCGACAGCTTCGTCTACGTGCTGTTCGAGAACGGCACCGACCTGTACTGGGCGCGTTCGCGGGTACTGGAATACCTCAGCCAGGTGCAGGCCCGTCTGCCTGCGGGCGCCGCGCCCGCCCTGGGCCCTGATGCCACCGGGGTGGGCTGGATCTATCAGTACGCCCTGGTCGACCGCACCGGCACGCATGACCTGGCGCAGTTGCGGGCGCTACAGGACTGGTTCCTCAAGTTCGAACTGAAGACCCTGGCCAATGTCGCCGAGGTGGCCACCATCGGTGGCATGGTCAAGCAGTACCAGGTGGTGCTCGATCCGATCAAGCTGGCCAGCCGCGGCATCACCCAGCAGCAGGTCGCTGAGGCAATTTCCAGGGCCAACCAGGAAACCGGCGGTGCGGTGCTGGAACTGGCCGAGACCGAGTTCATGGTGCGCGCTTCGGGTTACCTGCAGACGCTGAATGACTTTCGCGCCATCCCCCTGCGCCTGGACAGTGGCGGCGTGCCGGTGACGCTTGGCGAGGTTGCGCATATCCAGCTCGGCCCGGAAATGCGTCGCGGCATCGCCGAACTCGACGGCGAGGGCGAGGTAGTCGGCGGCGTTGTGATCCTGCGCAGCGGCAAGAATGCTCGCGAGGCCATCGCCGCGGTCAAGACCAAGCTTGACGAACTGGGCAAGAGCCTGCCCTCGGGGGTGGAGATCGTTACCACCTATGATCGCAGCAAGCTGATCGATCGTGCCGTAGAAAACCTCAGTCACAAGCTGATCGAGGAGTTCATCGTAGTCGCCCTGGTTTGTGCGCTGTTTCTCTGGCACCTGCGCTCATCCCTGGTGGCTATCGTCTCGCTGCCGGTCGGGGTGCTGATCGCCTTTATCGTCATGCAGCAGCAGGGGATCAACGCCAACATCATGTCCCTCGGCGGCATCGCCATCGCCATCGGCGCCATGGTCGACGCCGCGGTGGTGATGATCGAGAACGCGCACAAGAAGATCGAGGCCTGGCGCGAGGAACACCCGGGCGAGGACCTCAAGGGCGAACATCACTGGCACGTGATCACCGAGGCGGCGGTGGAGGTCGGCCCGGCACTATTCTTCTGCCTGCTGATCATCACCCTGTCGTTCATCCCGGTTTTCACCCTGGAGGCCCAGGAAGGCCGCCTGTTCGGTCCGCTGGCCTTCACCAAGACCTACGCCATGGCGGCCGCCGCCGGCCTGTCGGTGACCCTGGTGCCGGTGCTGATGGGCTATTGGATTCGCGGGCGGATTCCCAACGAGGAACAGAACCCGCTGAACCGCTGGCTGATTCGCATCTACCAGCCGGCCTTGGACGCGGTACTACGGCGGCCGAAAATCACCCTGCTGGTTGCGGTGCTGATTCTGCTCAGCGCGCTCTGGCCGATGAGCCGTCTCGGTGGCGAGTTCCTCCCGCCGCTGGACGAGGGCGACCTGCTCTATATGCCCACCGCGCTACCGGGGCTGTCCGCGCAGAAGGCGGCGCAACTGCTGCAGCAGACCGACCGCCTGATCAAGACGGTGCCGGAAGTCGCCCATGTGTTCGGCAAGGCCGGCCGTGCCGAAACCGCCACCGACCCCGCACCGCTGGAGATGTTCGAAACCACCATCCAGTTCAAGCCGCGCGAGCAGTGGCGACCGGGGATGACCCCGGAGAAGCTGGTGGAGGAACTGGACCGTACCGTACAGGTGCCAGGATTGGCCAACCTATGGATTCCGCCGATCCGTAACCGCATCGACATGCTCGCCACCGGCATCAAGAGCCCGATCGGCGTCAAGGTCGCCGGCAGCAACCTGGCGCAAATCGACGAGATGACCCAGGCGGTCGAACGGGTCGCCAAACTCGTGCCCGGAGTCAGTTCCGCCCTGGCCGAGCGCCTGACCGGCGGGCGTTACGTCGATGTGGATATCGACCGCGAAGCGGCGGCGCGCTATGGCCTGAATATCGCCGATGTGCAGGCGATCGTCGCCGGCGCCATCGGCGGGGCGAACATCGGCGAGACCATCGAGGGCCTGGCGCGCTTCCCGATCAGCCTGCGCTATCCGCGCGAGTGGCGCGATTCACTGGCAGGGCTGCGTGAGCTGCCGATTTATACCCCCCAGGGCAGCCAGATCACCCTTGGCACTGTGGCGCAGATCAGGATCAGTGACGGTCCACCCATGTTGAAAAGCGAGAATGCGCGTCTGTCTGGCTGGGTCTACATCGACGTGCGTGGCCGTGATCTGGCTTCAGTGGTGGGTGACCTGCGCCAGGCCATCGATGATCAGGTCAAACTAGAGCCGGGCATGAGCCTGAGCTACTCCGGGCAGTTCGAGTTTCTCGAACGCGCCAATGCCCGGCTCAAACTGGTGGTGCCGGCGACCCTGGTGATCATTTTCGTCTTGCTCTACCTGACGTTCGCTCGCTTCAGTGAAGCCCTGCTGATCATGGCCACACTTCCCTTCGCACTGGTCGGCGGCATCTGGTTCCTCTACCTGCTCGGCTACAACCAGTCGGTGGCCACCGGGGTGGGCTTTATCGCCCTGGCCGGGGTCGCCGCCGAGTTCGGCGTGATCATGCTGCTGTACCTGAAGAACGCCTGGAACGAACGGCAAGACGCCGGCCGCACCGACGAAAGTGCGCTTATCGAGGCGATCCGCGAAGGCGCCGTGCAGCGTGTGCGGCCCAAGGCGATGACCGTGGCGGTGATCATCGCCGGCCTGCTGCCGATCCTGCTGGACAGCGGCACCAGCAGCGAGGTGATGAGCCGCATCGCCGCGCCCATGGTCGGCGGCATGGTCACCGCGCCGCTGTTGTCGTTGTTCGTCCTGCCGGCGGCCTATCGACTGATGCGTCGCCGCCAGACCTCTGAATTCATCCCCAACCAAGCAGAAGGAAAACTCGCATGAAGAACTACACCCTCCTAGGTGCTCTGACTCTGGTCCTCGGCCAACCGGTCTTTGCCGCCGAAATGCCTGCCATGCCCATGGACAAGATGCCCATGAAAGAAATGCAGATGGAGCAATCGGGGGCTATGGCAACCGCCCAGGCTTCCGGCACCGTCAAGGCCATCGACAGTCAGAAAGGCAGTGTCACCATCGCCCATGGCCCCGTGCCTGCCGTGAAGTGGCCGGCGATGACCATGGGTTTCAAGGCGACGCCCGAGCAACTGGCTCAAGTGCAGGTCGGCCAACAGGTGATGTTCGAGTTCAAGAGCGAAGGTATGACGGCGACGCTTCTGTCGATCAAGCCGATGCAGTAATAGCGCCAAGAATGGCCGGTCCGGTGAGCTATATCCTTTCGCCGGGCCAGTCTTTCGGATCAGTGATTTGACTCAACCATGGGTAACTGTGCTGCCATCCTCCCGTTGCTCCTTTGGTTTGGAGGTTGGCCCTAGGCGCCTGGATCAGGCGCCTCTTTTTTCGAAAGAGGCCTTGGCACAGATGGCCCTCACTTGGAGACGCGATGATGGCTCTGATATTCCTACTACGCGGCGCAGCTAGACTCGGGCTGCTAGCCGCCGTCACCATTGTCGCCGCCTGCGGCGATGCAGCGGTCACCCTAGAACATGTACACGGACTGGCGTTCAGCCCGGATGGTCAACAGCTGTCCATTCCCAGTCACCACGGCCTGGCCGTCTATAGCCAAGGGCGCTGGAGCAAGGCACCCGGACCTGCACACGACTATATGGGCTATTCGGTGACGCGCCAGGCGATCTACAGCAGCGGCCACCCAGCCCGCGGCAGCGGTCTGGTCAATCCGTTCGGAGTGATCAAGAGCAGCGATGGAGGGCGCACGTGGCAGCAACTGGGCCTACAAGGCGAGTCGGACTTCCACCTGCTGGCCAGCGGTTACGATAGCGCAACCCTATATGTCTACAACACCCGTCCGAATTCGCGGATGAGCGTCCCGGGCTTGTATTACAGCCGCAACGATGGAGCCAATTGGCAGCGCGCATCCGCGCAGGGAATTGGCGAGGCGCCGACCGCACTGGCGGTGCATCCGAGCGACCACCGGCTGGTCGCGGTGGCGACCGGAGCGGGCCTGTACCTGTCGCGCGATGCGGGTCAACGCTTCAGGGCGGTCGTCGAAGGCGAACAGGTAGTGAGCGTCACCTTCAGTCTTGATGGCAGCAGCCTATGGTTCGGTAGCTACGGCGACGCGGCCAAGCTATCCAGGCTGGATCTGAAGACGCGCGAGATTACCCCGCTCGGCGTGCCTGAGCTGGATGAGGACGCTATCGCCTATCTTGCACAGAACCCAGTCCAGCCAAAGGAATGGGCGACGGCGACCTTCAAACGTGACGTCTATCTATCAAAGGACGCCGGCACGACCTGGAGCGCGATCGCCAAAGCCGGTCAGACTCTGGAGTGATGCAGCCGCGGCTCAAAGGCAAGCAAGGAAGGCCGGGGCGACGCGGCATGGTTGTCCCGCGCAGAGGTGGGACGAAGTTTTCCGCAGCATCCGGCTATTTGGGATGGGGAAAGAACAGTGCGTGGAGAAACCGCCCCCACTCCTGCTGGCGTGGAAAGAACATCGGTAGGTGCCGGCGATAGGCTTGATAGGCCTCGCCGAACCGCGCCGTCAACACTGATTCTTCCCGCCTGGCCAGGTGAACATAGGCAAAGACGATCACCGGAAACAACAGCAAGGTGATGATCGTTGGCCAATGGATGATCTGACCGAAAACGGCCAGCATGATCCCTGTGTACTGCGGGTGACGGACCAGACTGTAGACGCCTTGGGTGGCCAACTGGCCCTCCAGGCTGGCGTAGTAGACCTGAACCCAGCCGCGGATCAACAGCATCAGACCAATGACGATGAATACTCCGCCCAGCAGCATTTCCAGCGTGGCGCCGAGGCTGCCGTAGCCCAGCAAGGTGGCCCAGAGATGCCCGGAATAGCCCGTCAGAGGAAGATCGATGCCCAGAAACCCCGTCAGCAGATAGATGGTCAACGGGAAGCCATACATCTCGGCGTATAACGCGATGATGAACGCTTGCACCAGGCCGGCGCCCGTCCACTCACGCCAGCTGCGTGGGGCGGCAAAGCGGTAGAGAAGCCAGGAGGCAATCAATACCATCACCAGCACCCAGCCCCAGTGCCCGTAGTGCATGGCGAAGTCATTCATGGTCAGGCTCCTTCCTATCGATCGGCAGTGGAACTGTGTAGCGAAAATCTCGAAGCGTCCGGGTATCGACACCGCTGACGGTGCCGTACCCGGCGCCATTCACTTATTCCCCTCTACGCCGGAGGCTTTTAGAGGGGGTGGCAAGCAACGAGCTCTTTACTGCGCCTTGCTGTCGCCTTGACCCGCCTCCTTACTCATCTGCTTGTTCATGTTTTCCATCATTTCGTTGCAGTTCTTCATCATTGAATTCATCTCCTGCATCATTCCCATCATTGGCATTTTATTGCCGTCCATCATGTGCATGCCTTCTCCCATCATCATCTCGGAACCGCTCTTGGCGGTATCCTTGGACGCCTCGGCAATAGCAACGGAAGCCGTACCAAACGTTATTGCGGAGGCAAGTGCGGCGGTATAGATAAGGGCGTTACGCATGGCGGTTCTCCTGATCGACAACAGTGGTTTCGTTCATTCGGGTTAGCGATGATTGCTCTGGAACTTCTTGTTTGCAGGTCTCGCCACCCATGCTCTTCATGCAGAGCCAGACCATCACCAGGCACGGCAGAACAGAAAGCAGAACAGGCAGGGTGGCTACAGCAAACAGGCCGCCCAGGTTAAACAGCAGAGTGAACGCTACGGCAACCGCAAGTCCCGCAATCAGTGGGTGGTGCTGCAACAAGCCTTTTAGGTAAAGCGTCGTGTTCTTGATCATGGTGTAGTCCTCAAGGTTGGTTCAGGCGCATCCGCTCAATTATCAGAACAACCGCCGCCATAAATCTGATACTCCAAGGCCCGTGGGGCTCCGCTGCTGTCTTCGTACCGCATGATCGAAGGCACAACGCCGCACTCCTGGCTCGTATCGCTGATGGACAAGACCCGGGCAATATCCAGCTTCATCCCGTAGTGGTAGGTCTCGACCGGGATCTGCTGAATATCGCCCTGTACCCCTTGTATGGCTTGTTCCTGAGCGGCATGAGCCATACCTCCAGCCACGAGCAGCGCCACTGCAGCGAGTAGAGCTGTGGCTCGTCTTGTGCGTATCGATACAGGCACAAGCAAAAGTTTCAGTTTTTTCATTGGGCACTCTCCTCAAGCGGATAGCGGTCCCTGGCGATTCAGGGAATTGCTTCCGCATGCTTGTCGGCATGAACAACAATCAAAATGTCGGCGACCATATCCAAATTTTTTCGTCTAAACAGACGCCCAGCGGACGTCAACGAATAGCTTCAGATACAGCTTCAGAGATTGATCAGAACAGTCTGCTTAGGAGGAAAAGGATCGGGAGCGACGGCCATGCGGCCAAGGAGGGAGGTGTAATAATCGTGTTGCGGCGAAGTGTTGACGGGCGATGAGTCGACAATGCTTGTTACTGCTCCAGTATAAGAGGCAGCGCAACTGATCGAGCAGGACATTTGATCATCCATGTAAGGACACAAACCGCCTACTTGCGTGTCGGTCTCAGTCTGCATTCCTTGCATGACCAAGCAATTGAGGGATGAACTCGCCGACCCAGGGTTGAATTCCTGGGTGCTGCCATGGGCTGCCCCCATAAACAGAAGCAGCGCCATGAGCAGCTTGATTAGCGTTCTATCCCGTCTTCGAGTCATCACAATTATCATTTCCTCAATTCAGAGGAGCAGCTTAGTTACTGGTTCTTACGTTAGTTCAAAATCCGTCCTGTGACGAATGATGCGAAGGAGCTGATGGGCCACATTCAAATGCGAGGCTTGTGTGCCGATCACTAGACTTCAGTAGTAGCGTAATCCTTACCATGGTGGCAAGGTCAAGCGCTGATCAGACATTCCGGGAGATGGTGGATGAGGTGGACCCGGCTCAGAGGCACGTTATATGACGCTGAAGGTTGCCGGCACCTCTGCGAGGTTTCGAGCATCAGGCCTTTTGGAACCTATATGCCCATTTTTATGAAGCGTATATATCGCATTCGCACGCTGGAGGAGGTAGGCCGAACGGTCATCGCAGTAGCCCTCGACGGGCGTGCTTGCTCTCGGCGACACACTGCGGGCGGATGCTGTCGAGGCGGTCAGTGCGCAGCGCAAGATGGTCTGCGCACGGTGCTGCTCACCGGCGACAACGAGCTCACGGCGACCTGCCCGCTCTGCGGCTTCGCCAAGCCGGAAACCATGCCCGCGGACGCCTGCCAGTTCTATTACGAGTGCAGCAACTGCAAGGCGCTGCTGCGCCCCAATCCGGGGGAATGCTGCGTGTTCTGTTCGTTCGGCTCGGTGAAGTGGCCGCCGATCCAGCAGCAGCTGCGTGGGTGTTGCCCGTAGAGCTCGGGTGGATTACAGGTCGTAGTCAGGGTTGCGCAGCGGACGCAGCTCGCCGCGGGCGACCTCTTCCGGTACCGCAAAGGACATACCGACCGAGTATGTTGATGTGTTCGTAGATCAGCGGCGACAGCCGGGCCACATCCTCTTCCAGTACCGGGTAAGCCCCAAGTTTCATGCCGTTGCTCGGTCTCAAGACTCATCCACCTTCGCTTTCGGAGGCGGTGGCAGAAAGAAAAAGGGCCGCTGGGGTGGGGCCACTAGGGTATCGGTTATCTTGATACTGCTGCCCTTGCGGCGTTTTTTCTTACCGTCCTTGTCCACGGCGAGGAGATCACCATTGGAGACTGCAATATCCAGAGCCTGCTTCACCCGTGACTCGTCCGCCATCGTGTAATTGGCAAGCCCACTCATTAGGCTTCCAAACGATTGCTGTTCAACCTCGTAAACCTGCTTGGGCAGCAACTCCGACAGTTCACCTCGGATGCGGGTATCCGTGACGATATCGAACTGATGCTCCTCCTCGAATATCAGCTCTTGCTGATCCGTCACCTTGATGTCGCGATTGGCGTCATAGCCAAAGAAGCATGAGGGAGACAGCATGTGGGAGAAGTTGTTGCCGTACTTCCAGTGGATCTTCTTCATCACGTCATTGGCGCGGTAGCTCTTCGCCAAGTGGATGAACCAGTACGCCATGGGGTTGGCGCCCACGGGGCGGATGAAAAAGATGGTCATGAACGGTGCGCCGGTTTCCTCCTTGATCCCGTCGGATAGGCAGCGTTGAATCAGGTACTGCCAATCGCGCGGGTTATGCGCCTTCAGGTGCTTAAGCATGTCCCATGGGATATGCCGTTCCAAGTCGATATTGGAGATGGCCTTTCGATTGGCCTGGCGGTCGGAGAGATAGGCCACCAGGAAGTCGACATTGAAGGTCAGCAGCACCTCGGCATTGGCTATGTTCTGAAAGATCCATTTGATCTTGGAGAACGGCACGTCGCTGTAGCCGTACTGATCCAGCAGAAACAGAACCCGCTCGCTCATGCCGAACGATTTGAGGTTGTGGGCGATCGCCGGTAACGCCTGGGTGAACTCGGCGGTATGCAGGTGTACATCGCGGCCGAAGCGCTGGCTGTGGCCTCGGCTGGCCAGGACGGCGTGCAGACAGTCGATGTTGTCTTTCTTCACATCGACAAAATAATGCTGGGAGCGGATGGGACGGGGTTTAATACGGCCAAGGTTATTGCGAACTTCGGATTCTTGAATTGCCTCCAGGGCGATCACCGGCGATCCGAAGTGCTTGCCACCCGCGTCATCGTTGTAGATACCACCGCCACTAAAGCCATCGACGACCGACAGGCCCAGCGCAGGCATCTGCTGATTGCGCATCAGGACATCAATGTAAGTCTGAATGTACTCATCGATGATCTGGTGTTTGATCTTGCTGTGCGGGTCGATGGTTGGAAAAGTCTGGCTCGCCCAATCCCACCGGTATTTTTCGTCATCCTTGGCCATCGAGTAGTCCTTGTCGTGGTGATCAGGCGAGGTTGAGCAGCGGGATCTCATCCCAGGTTTGGCCATTCAGGAGCCGGCCGTTGGCTTTCTTCGAGCGTTTAACGCCATCGGCTCCCCAACCGCCCCATTGTTTGAAGAAGAAGGCCGAACCGAATTCATCGCACTGGCGATGAATGTTGTCGACCCATTCCTCCTTCATGGGACGCGCCTTGCCACCCGACTCACCGCCAACGATGACCCAGTGGATGTCGGTCAAATCCAACTCGCCCAGATCCTCCAGCAAGGGTTCGGCCGAGAGGAAGCGGATTGTTGCGTCTATGCGGCGCAGGCAGTCTATGCGCGGCACGCCATAGGCTTTGTCCTCGACCGATACTCCCAGCCAGGCGTTCACGGGCGGAGTCCGCTGGCTGAAGTAGTCGGCCAAGCGCTCGGCACGCTTGGTGAGAATCTGGAAGGTGTGTTGAGACGCCTGGCGAATCACCTCGAACACCTGGTCGATGTACTCGTCCGGCACCTGCTCGTGGAACAGGTCGGACATCGAGTTGACAAAGTAGATGGTCGGTTTCTTGCGCTGCAGCGGTTCCTGAAGCTTTTCCGGCCGCAGGCTCAGGCGGAAACCGTTCTCGTAACCCGGCGTGCCCATGGCTTGCAGGCGGTGGGCCATGTTCTCGGCATAGCAGTGTTTGCAACCCGGCGATACCTTGGTGCAGCCCACCACCGGGTTCCAGGTCATTTCCGTCCATTCGATGCTGGTCTGCGTACTCATTGCACCTTCACTCCTGTCGTGCGTCGATGTTAGTGAGAAGCTGGCAGTTGCGTCAAAGTGCCAGTAATCAGTTCAAGGGCGGGTTTCGCCGCCAGGCCGCCAAAGGAGATGGCGGGGTCGATGTAGCGCATGGCCGACTTGATGTCCTTCCAACCCACGTAGGTCATCAGCGCCTTGAGATCCCAGCCGTTGGCCGTGGCCCAGGTGGCGAAGCCACGGCGCAGCGAATGGCTGGTGTACAGCTCAGCCGGTATCCCGGCGCGCTGTAGGATGTGCCGTAACAAGCTGATCAGGCTGCCAGGATGCAAGGCCTCGTCGCTCAGCCGCCCCCAGCGATCCAGCCGGCGGAACACTGCGCCGCGGGTGATGCCGGCAACACTGATCCAGTCGAGATAGGCCTGTACCGGGCAGAGGCGTTTCAGGGCCGGTGCGTAATGGGTCGTGCCGAGGTTTTCCCGGTCACCCTTGCTCTGCGGCAGGAACAGGCTCATGCCAGCACCGGCCTCGGCCTGGATATGCTCGACCTGCAGTCGACAGAGTTCGTCGCTGCGAAAGCCGCGCCAGAAGCCGATCAGCAGCAGCGCCGCATCGCGCCGACTGCGCAGCAGGCTTGTCAAGTTTCCGGACTGCCGAGCCCGTTCGGCTTCCTGATTCAGCCAGTGAACCGCCTGCTCCAGGTGTTGCAACTGCAACGGTGCAGCCTGCTTCGTTTGCGCCGGATGCAATGTGCGGATGCCTTTGAGCACCTGTCGCACCGTGGGCGTCTTGGTCGGATCAGGAAAGCCCTGGGCGATATGCCACTGGGCCAGGGCGGCCAGGCGCTGTTTGAGCGTGCTAAGGCTTAGGGTGTCGGCGTAGTCCACCAGGTAGCGCACGATGCTGTCGCTGGTGGCGGGCAGGAAGCCGCACCAAGTCACTTCGAAGTGCTCGATGGCCGATTGGTAGCTGCGGCGAGTGTTTTCCCGCGTACCGGCTTGCAGATAGCGACCGACATCCTTCATCGCCCGAGATTGCCCTTTGTGTACTGGAAAACGGTTGTCAAGCGACCGTTTTTGCCATCTGATTAAATAATGCTCCATTATTTTATCTGATTTATTTGCTTTAAACGCGCTTTACATCAATTAAATATAGTATGTAAATACATAGTATGTAATCTAATACGAAATCGTAGGAGCAGATCATGGCCCGCGGCGGCATCAACAAGGCACTGGTTCAGAAGGCGCGGCAGGCAATTCTGGCGCGGGGCGAGAACCCCAGCATCGACGCGGTAAGGGTCGAACTTGGCAATACCGGCTCGAAAACCACCATTCACCGCTACCTGAAAGAGCTCGAAGACGCCGAGCGCGGCCGAGATACGGCCTCGATCCCGCTCAGCGAACAGCTGGCCAATCTGGTCGGCCAACTGGCAGATCAGTTAAAGGAAGATGCGCAGGCGGCCGTGGCCCAGGAGCGCGAACAACTGGCACATGACCGGCTTGATTTCCAGAACCAAGCGCGGCTGGCCGAAAGCCGAATCCAGCAATTGGAAAGTCAGTGCAGCGGGCTCACAGAACAGCTCCAGGTTGTCCAGCACGCGCTACAGCAGGAGCAGCAGCGACGCCAACAGGGCGAGGTCGAGAATGCCCGCCTGTTGCAGGCCAACCGCGACCTGGAGGAGCGCCTGCAAGACCGCGATGGGCAGATTCGCTCGCTAGAGGAAAAGCATCAGCACGCACGTGACGCCTTGGAGCACTACCGCCAAGCCAGCAAGGAGCAGCGTGAGCAGGAACAACGTCGACACGAGTCGCAGATGCAGCAACTGCAACTAGAGCTACGGCAATTGCAGCAGACCCTGATCGTCAAACAGGACGAGTTGACCCAACTGAACCGCGACAATGCGCGCCTGCTCGCAGAAGCGCGGCAGTTGCAAAAAGAGCAGCATGCGCAGCAACAGCTACTGGCACAGAAAGCTCAGGCCCTGGAGGCCTTGCAAAACACGCTGACCGGCGCCGAGCGCTTGAATGAAACCCTGGAACAGCGTTGTCGCACATTGCATGAGGAGGTGTCCCGGCTGGGTGAAGCCTCCGCGATCCAGACGCAACAGGCGCAAGGCCTGCAGGAGCGCCTGATCGAAGCCACTGCACAGCTGAAGCTACTCGGGGCGCCGCTTGCGAACAGCGATGGCGCACGTAGCCCATGAACCGGCACACTGAGCCTATGCGCTGAGTGGAGGTGAAGATGACACTACTTGAGACTGCCAGTGAGGGGGCTGCGGAACCTGTCCGCTTGACTACGCCGCTGGGCCAGGCCATTGGTAATCTGTTCGCCCGGGCCTTGCCGCTACTGAATGGCAATCCGCCAGGCTCGCTCAAGGTCTTCATCTTCGGCGGCTGCGCGGTGCACCTGCTCACCCATGCGCGTGGTAGTGCGGACATCGATGCGGAGATCGAGGCGGCCCGTGTGCTGCGTAAGGAAGAGATCATGGCCGTCTATACACCGCCAGAGGGTTATGAGGACAGCGACGGCCGCGACTTGCAGGTGTACTTGGATCAGAACTACACCAATGCCCTCGGGCCATTGCACGAGGACTACCGTGAGCGTGCCATCCCCATGCAGGGTTTCGAGGGTGAGCAGCCGCTGCATGTTTTCGTTGCTGCCGGCGTGGATCTGGCAATATCCAAGCTCGGCCGCTTTACGGAAAACGATCAATCTGATATCGAACAGCTCATCGAATGCGGCCGTGTCGATGTCGGCCAGTTTGTTACACTGGCAACAGAGGCAATCGATTATGCTGTGGGCAACCGAAGCGCAATGCTAGGCTGCCTGAAACTGGTCACAGCGAAGTACCTGGAGGATCGGCGAGATGCCACGTCTGGATCGTAAACAAAGCTTTGGCGCGCTCCTGGAGACTGTCACTCAGCAGCGCCTTAGCCAAGTTGCGTCCGATGCTCTCGTGGAGCTCGCCAAGCAGTTGTGGTACGAAGAGCGCGACCTCGTGCCGGTATTGCAGCGTGAAGTGGCGGGCAAGCTGCGCCAGCCTGAACAGAAGCTGCGTGCCCTCTATCTGGTCGACCTGCTGCGTCGCTTTCCCTGTGTATCAACGGACAAAGCCGCGCGCCTAAAAGGCTTTGTCAGCAGCTGGTCGAACCTGAAACCGGCAGAACGCTCGCCGCGGGCGACCCAGTTGGTCTCTCGCTACAAGCTCGACAAGCTGGCCTATGAGTGGGGGCTGGAAGAAGACGTCAGCAAGCAGATGCAGGATGTTCTGGCTTTCCAAACCCGCCATTACGCCGCCACTCAGGGCGTGAAGACGGGCTATTCAGAGCCAGCGCCCATCGGCTAGCAGCCGGGCACGGCAAAATGGACGCGGAATGGCCAACTCGAATGACGACCGAAGATTCGCTGATCTAACACACGAGGCATTAGCTGATGTGAGCGAGGGTTTGGTGATCGATCACGCATTGGTCGAGACCTGGGCCCAGAGCCTTGATACCGACACCCCAGTGCCTTTGCCAACTCCAGATCGGCCTACTTAATTCGCAGCAGGCCGAACTCATCCTGAGCGGTATCGGGCTCCTCATCAAACATGGTGTTGACCATGCGCTTGCGGCGAAGATGGCTCAGGGTTCTGAAGAAGCAGACTTCGCACAGCCGAACCTCATAACGCTCACCGTCGTGCTTGGAACCATGCCCCCAGTTTGCCTGAAGGGTTCCAAACTGTTGGCCATAGCCTTCTGCGCGAATGCTCTGGCAGCAGACATCACAAGTGATGTCTATGACCGTTTCAGGCGGTGGAGTATTGGTATGCTCCATGGTCAGTACCTCCAGCTGCGGGCGGGCGGTGGCCATCCAAACCTTAGAATCGCTTCACTGCTCCAGAACTCCGATAAGGGTCACACTGGCAGGCCATATTCAATCGCATGAATAGCCTGCTGCACGGCGCGCGTACCAGCTTCTGTTGCCAACAGTTCGACCGGCCTCTCATTGGCCAACACCACATTCGGTGCCGTTAGCCAGCGGAGTGCACCTTCTAGGTCCCCTTCGTACAGCTCCAGTAGCGCATCGAGAGTCTCAACAAGGCGACAGAAAACCTCACTTGCCTGCAAAGACATTGCCGCACTGAGGGAGGATACTCCGACCCATTCCGCTATCTGGACGGGCGATCGCCCAAGCGCCTGGGCCAGATCAGAGACCAACGAAGCAGGCAGACCCGTCAGTACCGCCACATGCAAGCGGTAGTGGGGGTCGTCTCAGAAAACGGAAAATAAAGCACGCTAAGGCATAGCCGAACCTGCCAAGCTTGCTCCACCCTGTAGTGACGCGATCAGCGGGCAGGAAACGTTCCCCCTTCGCGCATGGCAGGCGCACACCAACTCAGACAGCACGGCCTCCATGCGCGCCAGGTCAGCCATTTTCTCGCGCACGTCCTTGAGCTTGTGCTCGGCCAGACTGCTGGCTTCCTCGCAATGGGTGCCATCCTCCAGCCGCAGCAGCTCGGCGATCTCATCCAGGCTGAAGCCCAGCCGCTGGGCTGATTTCACGAAGCGCACCCGCGTTACATCCGCCTCGCCATAGCGGCGGATGCTGCCATAGGGCTTGTCAGGCTCCAGCAACAAGCCCTTGCGCTGATAGAAACGGATGGTCTCCACATTGACCCCGGCCGCCTTGGCGAAAACGCCAATGGTCAGGTTCTCCAAATTGTTTTCCATATCGCTTGACTCCGTACATGAGTACGGAAGTAAGGTTACGCTATCCAATTTCAATTCGAAAGGACAAGCGCATGTCTGAACCAAAAACCGGGCGCGGCGCGCTCTTCACTGGAGGGCTTGCCGCCATCCTCGCCTCGGCTTGCTGCCTCGGGCCGTTGGTTCTGATCGCCTTGGGGTTCAGCGGCGCTTGGATCGGCAACTTGGCGGTGTTGGAACCCTATCGCCCCATCTTTATCGGCGTGGCGCTGGTGGCGTTGTTCTTCGCCTGGCGGCGCATCTACCGGCAGGCAGCGGCCTGCAAACCGGGTGAGGTCTGCGCGATTCCCCAAGTGCGAGCTACTTACAAGCTCATTTTCTGGATCGTGGCCGCGCTGGTTCTGGTCGCGCTCGGATTTCCCTACGTCATGCCATTTTTCTACTGATCGGAGTTCACCATGAAGAAACTGTTTGCCTCCCTCGCCCTCGCCGCCGTTGTTGCCCCCGTCTGGGCCGCCACCCAGACCGTCACGCTGTCCGTACCGGGCATGACCTGCTCCGCCTGCCCGATCACTGTCAAGAAGGCGATTTCCAAGGTCGAAGGCGTCAGCAAAGTTGACGTGACTTTCGAGACACGCCAAGCGGTCGTCACCTTCGACGATGCCAAGACCAGCGTGCAGAAGCTGACCAAGGCAACCGCAGACGCGGGCTATCCGTCCAGCGTCAAGCAGTGAGTCACTGAAAACGGCACCGCAGCACAACGGACGTCATTGTCTGGCGCCACAAACGATAAAGGATCTGTTGCATGACCCATCTAAAAATCACCGGCATGACTTGCGACTCGTGCGCGGCGCACGTCAAGGAAGCGCTGGAAAAAGTGCCAGGCGTGCAGTCGGCGCTGGTGTCCTATCCGAAGGGCACAGCGCAACTCGCCATCGTGCCGGGCACATCGCCGGACGCGCTGACTGCCGCCGTGGCCGGACTGGGCTACAAGGCAACGCTAGCCGATGCGCCACTGGCGGACAACCGCGTCGGACTGCTCGACAAGGTGCGGGGATGGATGGCCGCCGCCGAAAAGCACAGTGGCAACGAGCCCCCGGTGCAGGTAGCGGTCATTGGCAGCGGTGGAGCCGCGATGGCGGCGGCGCTGAAGGCCGTCGAGCAAGGCGCGCAGGTCACGCTGATCGAGCGCGGCACCATCGGCGGCACCTGCGTCAATGTCGGCTGTGTGCCGTCCAAGATCATGATCCGCGCCGCCCACATCGCCCATCTGCGCCGGGAAAGCCCGTTCGATGGCGGTATTGCGGCAACTGTGCCTACGATTGACCGCAGTAAGCTGCTGGCCCAGCAGCAGGCCCGCGTCGACGAACTGCGGCACGCCAAGTACGAAGGCATCCTGGGCGGTAATCCGGCCATCACCGTTGTGCACGGTGAGGCGCGCTTCAAGGACGACCAGAGCCTTACCGTCCGTTTGAACGAGGGTGGCGAGCGCGTCGTGATGTTCGACCGCTGCCTGGTCGCCACGGGTGCCAGCCCGGCGGTCCCGCCGATTCCGGGCTTGAAAGAGTCACCCTACTGGACTTCCACCGAGGCCCTGGCGAGCGACACCATTCCCGAACGCCTTGCCGTAATCGGCTCGTCGGTGGTGGCGCTGGAGCTGGCGCAAGCCTTTGCCCGGCTGGGCAGCAAGGTCACGGTCCTGGCGCGCAATACCTTGTTCTTCCGTGAAGACCCGGCCATCGGCGAGGCGGTGACAGCCGCTTTCCGTGCCGAGGGCATCGAGGTGCTGGAGCACACGCAAGCCAGCCAGGTCGCCCATATGGACGGTGAATTCGTGCTGACCACCACGCACGGTGAATTGCGCGCCGACAAACTGCTGGTTGCCACCGGTCGGACACCGAACACGCGCAGCCTCGCGCTGGACGCAGCGGGGGTCACTGTCAATGCGCAAGGTGCCATCGTCATCGACCAAGGCATGCGCACGAGCAACCCGAACATCTACGCGGCCGGCGACTGCACCGACCAGCCGCAGTTCGTCTATGTGGCGGCAGCGGCCGGCACCCGTGCCGCGATCAACATGACCGGCGGCGATGCGGCGCTCGACCTGACCGCAATGCCGGCCGTGGTGTTCACCGATCCGCAAGTGGCGACCGTGGGCTACAGCGAGGCGGAAGCCCACCACGACGGGATCGAGACCGACAGCCGCACCTTGACCTTGGACAACGTGCCGCGTGCGCTCGCCAACTTCGACACACGCGGCTTCATCAAGTTGGTTATCGAGGAAGGCAGCCATCGGCTGATCGGCGTACAGGCGGTCGCGCCGGAAGCGGGTGAACTGATCCAGACGGCGGCTCTGGCCATTCGCAACCGCATGACGGTGCAGGAACTGGCCGACCAGTTGTTCCCCTACCTGACGATGGTCGAGGGGTTGAAGCTCGCGGCGCAGACCTTCAACAAGGATGTGAAGCAGCTTTCCTGCTGCGCCGGGTGAGAAAAAGGAGGTGTTCAATGAACGCCTACACGGTGTCCCGGCTGGCTCTTGATGCCGGGGTGAGCGTGCATATCGTGCGCGACTACCTGCTGCGCGGATTGCTGCGCCCGGTGGCGTGCACACCAGGCGGCTACGGCTTGTTCGATGACGCCGCCTTGCAACGGCTGTGCTTCGTGCGGGCGGCCTTCGAGGCGGGCATCGGCCTCGACGCGCTGGCGCGGCTGTGCCGGGCGCTGGATGCGGCGGACGGCGACGAAGCGGCCGCGCAGCTTGCCCTGCTGCGTCAGTTCGTCGAGCGTCGGCGCGAAGCGTTGGCCGATCTGGAAGTGCAGTTGGCCACCCTGCCGACCGAGCCGGCACAGCACGCGGAGAGTCTGCCATGAACAACCCCGAGCGCTTGCCGTCCGAGACGCACAAACCGATCACCGGCTACCTGTGGGGCGGACTGGCTGTGCTGACTTGCCCCTGCCACCTGCCCATCCTCGCTGTCGTGCTGGCCGGCACAACCGCCGGTGCTTTCCTCGGCGAGCATTGGGTCATCGCGGCGCTCGGTTTGACCGGCCTGTTCCTTCTGTCCCTGTCGCGGGCGTTGCGGGCATTCAGGGAAAGAGAATGAGCGCTTTCCGGCCGGATGGATGGACGACGCCGGAACTGGCCCAAGCGGTCGAGCGCGGGCAGCTTGAACTGCACTACCAGCCCGTCGTCGATCTGCGCAGTGGTGGGATTGTCGGCGCGGAAGCCCTGTTGCGCTGGCGTCATCCGACGCTTGGACTATTGCCACCGGGCCAGTTCCTGCCCGTGGTCGAATCGTCCGGCCTGATGCCTGAAATCGGCGCTTGGGTGCTGGGCGAAGCCTGCCGCCAGATGCGTGACTGGCGAATGCTGGCATGGCGACCGTTCCGGCTGGCCGTCAATGTTTCGGCGAGCCAAGTGGGACCGGACTTCGACGGGTGGGTAAAGGGCGTGCTGGCTGATGCCGAGTTGCCCGCCGAGTATCTCGAAATCGAGCTGACCGAATCGGTCGCGTTTGGTGATCCGGCGATCTTCCCCGCCCTGGACGCCTTGCGGCAGATCGGTGTGCGCTTCGCCGCCGATGACTTCGGGACGGGGTATTCCTGTCTGCAACATCTGAAGTGCTGCCCAATCAGCACGCTCAAGATCGACCAATCGTTTGTCGCCGGGCTCGCCAACGACCGCCGCGACCAAACCATCGTGCACACCGTGATTCAGCTTGCGCACGGGCTGGGCATGGATGTGGTGGCTGAAGGCGTGGAAACATCGGCGAGTCTTGATCTATTGCGACAAGCGGACTGCGACACAGGACAAGGCTTCCTGTTCGCGAAGCCAATGCCGGCGGCGGCATTCGCCGTCTTCGTCAGTCAATGGAGGGGTGCCACCATGAATGCAAGTGACTCGACCACCACCAGTTGCTGCGTGTGCTGCAAGGAAATCCCGCTCGATGCCGCCTTCACCCCGGAAGGCGCGGAATACGTCGAGCACTTCTGCGGGTTGGAGTGTTATCAACGCTTCGAAGCGCGTGCCAAGACAGGGAACGAAACCGATGCCGATCCGAACGCCTGCGACTCGCTACCGTCAGATTGAGGCATGCCCTAACTGGGCGTCAGGCCGGAACCTTGGGCAGTGTCAGAATAGGGCCGATTCCAGCATTTTCTGACGACTCGCCTGCAACCTCTAGGGCCTCAACCTGACAGGCCGCACGCTTAGCGTACGATTTTGTCCGTTTTCTCTATCGTCCCCTCCATGCCCGACGGACGGTCGCCGGCCCGCCCTGGTCGAAGGCCGCCCCACTCGGCCCGGCGAGGCCCGGCCAAGGTTGGACAGTTGCAGCGGCCAAAATCGCCCCCTGCGGCCTCCTGGGCGCGTTTCTGGTGCCAAGGTAGGCTTGCCCCCTGACTGACAGCTTCCGCGTTGTGTGGGCGATTCTGGAGGCTCTGACGCTGCTCCGGTTGCAGCGCTCCCGCCCCCTCTTTGGCGTTCAACCTGTCGTTTTCAGAAGACGGCTGCACTGAACGTCAGAAGCCGACTGCACTATAGCAGCGGAGGGGTTGGATCCATCAGGCAACGACGGGCTGCTGCCGGCCAATAGCCGACAATGACGACACTGGAAATCCCCGCCTGTGAGCGTCGGCTCAGGGCGGGACAGCGTCATCCAGCTACCTGCGCCACTGACTCAGCCTTGTCCAGCCGGCCGCGCCGCACGAACAGACTGACCAGCCGTTGACGGATCGCCACCTGGAGTTCCGCCAGTTGTTCCGGCGTGATGCGAATTTCACCCGCTCGACGAGCGCAACACCGGCGCCGCCTACGCCAAGAACCGGCGAATCGAACTCAAACTCACGAACCGCTGAGCGCCGCGTCACCGCGCTGCTGCGCCAGCCAGTCGCGCGGGGCGCAGCCCATGCGCACGCGGAAGGCGCGCGCCAGAGCGTTCGGGCTGCCGTAGCCGACGCGGTCGGCCACCACCGCCACCGGCCGCCCCTGCTTGAGCAGGGTGCAACTGACGTTCATCCGCCAGTCGGCCAGATAGTCGCCCGGCGTGACGCCCACCGCGTCCTTGAACGCGGCGGCGAAGCGCGCGCGTGACATGCCCGCCTTCGCCGCCAGCGCCTCGAGCGACCACGCGGTCTGCGGCGCATCGTGCATGGCGGTTATGGCGCGCGCGAGTTTCGGGTCGGCCAGGCCCGCCAGCAGTCCGGTGGCGCCAAGCCGCCCATCCATCAGATAACGCAGCAACTGGATCAGTAGCAACTCGCACAAGCGGTCGATGGCGGCCTGCCGACCGCACTGGTCGCGCTCGGCTTCGGCAAACAGCAACTCTAGCGTCGGCCCGAGGCCGGGCAAGTCCGCCAACGGAATCAGCAGCATCGACGGCAAGGCCATGGCCAACGGATTGCCCGTCGAAGCGCCCAGGTCGACCTCCGCACACAACCGCTCAGCGGTATCGCCGGGGGCGGCGACAAAACGATGCGACGCCACGCGCGGATAAAACAGCAGGCTCGGCTCGGTAACCAGCAGATCTTCATGCACGGGCGAACGCACCGTAATCGGGCCGCGCCGCACCAGATGGATATAGCCATGCGGCGCCGCGTAATGATGCTGCCCACAGAAGGCGCCGCTGTGAAAAACGCGCGCCGAAAGCGAGTAGTGCCGGAGCAAGCCGGCCAGTCGATCCGCCATTCCACTCTCCATATAAGACGATAGGTTACGTATTTGATACTTTACGTGCCATATCGTACCAAACAAAGGGCGATCATGCCCACGTGCTCTTGCACCTCACCCACTACGGAGATAGACATGACCCAAATCGCCCCCCTGACCATCGACACCGCTGACGCCGCTACCGCTGCCACACTCAAGGCCGTCAAAGCCAAGCTTGGCATGGTGCCGAACCTGTTCGCCACGCTGGCCCACGCGCCGGCGGCGCTCAATGGCTACCTCGGCTTGTCCGAAACGCTGGGCACCGGCCGCCTGAATGCCTCCCAGCGCGAGATCGTTGCGCTCGCTGCCGGTCAAGCCAATCGCTGCCAGTATTGCCTGAGCGCACACACCCTGATCGGCAAAGGTGCCGGACTGTCGGCAGAGGCCATCGCCGCGGCCCGCACCGGCCAGGCGGCCAACGCACTTGACGATGCAATCGCCGGCTTTGCCCGCGCGCTGGTCGAGCAACGCGGCGTGGTGTCGGCCGACGCCATGGCCAACTACCGCCGCGCGGGGCTCGACGACGGCCTGATACTGGAAGTGATCGCCAACGTCGCGCTGAACACGCTCACCAACTACACCAACCACATCGCCGACACCACGGTGGATTTCCCCGTGGTCGCCGTCTGATCTCCATAGGCATATAAGGAGAACACGATGAAAATCGCACTCACCGGCGCTCTGCTCGCCAGCGCCCTCGTCCTGCCACTGGCCGTCACGGCCGGCGACTTTTCGCCCTATGTGGACAGCCAGGGCGGCATCAGCCGCCCCACAGACTTCCGCACAAACTTCGTCCACCTGGGCTCATATGCGGTGTTGGACGAAAAATCCGCCTCTCGCGGCTTGCACGATGTGTACACCGAAAAGGCCTCGGCCGAGCACTACCGCAAGACCGGCAAGTTCTTGGACGGCGCCACGCTGGTGAAAGAGATCCGCAAGCTCGAAACCAGCGCCATGACCACTGGCAACCCTGTGGTCTGGGGTTCCGATGCGGCCGTGTGGTTCGTGATGGTCTAGGACGCCAAAGGCCGTTTCGCCAGCAACCCCTTGTGGGGCGACGGCTGGGGCTGGGCGCTGTTCAAGGCCGACGCCCCCGCCAAGAATGTCGCCGTCAGCTACGAAGCCGACTGCATGGGCTGCCATGTGCCGGCGGCCAAGACCGACCGCGTATTCATCCAGGGCTATCCGACACTGACCCAGCACTGACTTGCTGCCGGGTTACGCTTCGCGCAGGATGGCACCTCCGTCCTGCGCGAGCCACCCTTTCCGGAAGCGCGCCATGCCGACACTCGACGCCTTTCTGACCGACGTCCGCGCCTGCACGCGCTGCGCACCGCATCTGCCACACGGCGTGCAGCCGGTCTTCCAGTTTCACCCGAGTGCGCCCATCCTCATCGCCGGCCAAGCACCGGGGGCCCGGGTCCATGCCTCAGGCGTGCCCTTCGACGACGCCAGCGGCGCGCGTCTGCGCGCCTGGCTGGGCGTGGACCGCGACACCTTCTACGACCCTACCCGCATCGCCATTCTGCCCATGGGCTTCTGTTATCCGGGCACCGGCAAAAGCGGTGACCTGCCGCTACGCCCGGAGTGCGCCCCCCGCCTGGCGCGAAGCCTTCATGCAGCGTTTCGAGCGCCTGTCGCTGGTCATCGTGCTGGGCAGCTACGCCATGGACTACCACCTCGGTACTGGCAAGACGCCGCTCACCCGGGTGGTCGAAGCCTGGCGCGAGCACTGGCCGCAAGCGTTCCCCCTGCCTCACCCTAGCCCGCGCAACAATCGCTGGCTGGTGCGCAACCCCTGGTTCCAACAAGACGTGCTGCCCGCGCTGCAAGCACGCGTCCAGGCAGTCCTCACCGCCAACCCCAAGGAAACCCCATGACCGACGACACCGCCGCCATTACCGAGCTGCTGCACAAGTACTACGACACCCTGGCCTGGGCGAACGGAGACAGGCACCGGCTTTGGAGCGATGAACGACGGCTTCAGGTGCGGTAGCTGACGCCTGGGACCTCAATCACCGTATGACCGGGTCGAAAGCGGTCCTTTCTCTGACAACATCGCCCTAGCCCGCACTCAACCCCCACAACACATCCAGCACATGTTGCGTAGGCCGCTCGACGTCCCCACCACGGTGGGCAATACCAAGTTGACGCCACAATAAGGGCTGTAATGGCCGCATGACGATCCTGGTATCGGGCAATGGCGTGGAGGCTTCATGCGGCAACAACGTCGCACCATAACCGGCCGCCACTAGGCTTTTGATCGCATCGTTGTAGTTCAGTTGAATACGCGGCGTGGGCTGCCGTCCATCACTGGCGAACCACTCCGAGGTCAAGCGCGAAAGCCGAGTAGTTTTGTCATTCAGAATTAATGGCTGGGCGGCCAGCCAACCGGGGGTCACAACATCCGGGCATTCCCAGCGAGCCGGCAAGAAGGCCATGACCGGGTCCCGCCGCCATGGCTCGATCCGCAATTCCTTCACCGGGGTCTGTGGCAGCGCGACCAGACCGATCTCCAAAGAGCCCTCGGCAAGCTTCTTCAAAGTTTCCTGCGACGTGAGCACCGCGACCTGCACATCGATAGCGGGGTGGCGTTGGCCCAACGTCTCCAAAGCTTGCGGCATCAACTGTGCGATGGCCCCTGTGGAGGCACCCAGCCGCACACGCCCGGCCAAGCCCTGCACCTGACGCTCCACGTCCTCAAGCGCCTGCTCCGCATCCGCCAACAGGCGCCGCGCGCGCTCCACCAGCGTTTCTCCAATCGCCGAAGGCTGAATGCGCCCACGTGTGCGCGACAACAGCTTTCCGCCAACCCGCGACTCCAGGTCGGCAATATGCAAACTGACCGTGGGTGGCGCGAGGTGCAGCACACGGGCCGCCTCGGCAAACGAACCCAGGTCGGCAATGGCCACCAACGTGCGCAGACGGTCCAGGCTGATTTCGCGCATGAGTCACTCCTTGTTCAGAAAAGCTGAATTTCATCGTTTAGAAATTCAACTTTTCCTATCTTAGCCCCTCACTGAAGATTGGAACTCCTGATTTCCTATGTCCGAGAGCATTCCATGGCAAGTCCTCTTATATTCATCGACGGCGACCAAGGCACCACCGGGTTGCAAATCCATCAACGTCTACGCGACCGGACCGATCTGCGGCTTATCACGCTCAGCCCCGAACATCGCAAGGATCCGCAACGTCGCGCCGAAATCATCAACGCCTGCGACATCGCGATTCTCTGCTTGCCCGACCAAGCCGCACGCGACGCTGTAGCGAGCATCGAAAACCCCGCCGTTCGGGTGATCGATGCGAGTTCGGCGCACCGCACCCATCTAGACTGGACCTATGGTTTCGCGGAGATGAACTCGCAGCAGGCCCAACGCATCGCCACGGCACGGCGGGTCAGCAATCCCGGTTGCTATCCCACGGGGGCGATAGGGCTGCTGCGCCCATTGCTGGAGGCCGGGTTGCTGCCCAGGGTGTTGGCGCTGATGGAAAATTGACCCACCCTGCCGATTGAAATTTGACCCAGGGCGGATTGCTGATTTTGTTACCAGCAACTGTGGATAAGTCTACCAGCGCAGCTGCTGTTGCCCCCACTCCTTCGCTAGCCCAGTTCAGTTGTTTAAGACCTGCCACACGCAGCCATGTAGCAGGCCGTCGTCGCCATGAAATCAGAACGGCTCATCGTCCTCCGGTTCCTGGCCGCCCTTACGCTTTCGCTCCCGTGATTTGATCTTGGCCTGGGCCGCCAAGCTACTGTGTTGCAGGCGATAGGACTCGTTACCGGTTTCGACGATGTGGCAGTGGTGGGTCAGCCGATCCAGCAGGGCGGTGGTCATCTTGGCGTCGCCGAACACGCTCGACCATTCGGCGAAGCTCAGGTTGGTGGTGATCACCACGCTGGTGTGTTCGTACAGCTTGGATAGCAGGTGAAACAGCAACGCACCGCCGGCCTGGCTGAAGGGCAGATAACCCAGTTCGTCGAGGATGACCAGATCCATGCGCAGCAGAGCTTGGGCGATCCGCCCGGCTTTGCCGTCGTGCTTTTCGCGCTCCAGCAGATTGACCAGATCGACCGTGGAGTAGAAGCGCACGCGCTTGCCGTGCCGGGTGATGCCGGACACGGCCAGCGCAGTGGCCAGGTGGGTTTTACCGGTGCCAGGCCCACCGATCAGCACCACGTTCTGCGCGGTGTCGGTAAAGGCCAGACTGGCCAGTTCGCTGATCAAACGAGCGTCTGCGCTGGAGGCGCTGAAGTCGAAGCCGGCCAGGTCGCGGTGCATCGGCAGCTTGGCCATGTTCATCTGGTGGCTCACCGAGCGCATGGCGCGATCTGTGTGCTCTTGTTCCAGCAGGTGTTCGAGCAGCCACTTGGACGAGGCTGTGTTCGACTCACCCTGCGCAGTCAACTCCGCCCAGGCCGTGGCCATGCCGTGCAGGCGCAGCTCCTTGAGTTCCGCCATCAAATCACGCATGACCGATCTCCTCGGTCTGGCCACGCAGGCGGTCGTAGCGCGCCGTGTTAGCGACGGGGGCTTCCTTGAGCGACAAGTGGGTTTCGACGCTGGGTGGTGGTTCGGTCGCGGCCAGGCGCGCCACGACATTGAGGATGTGTTCGGCGCTCAGGCTGCCGCTTTCCAGTACCAGCTCAACAGCCACCAGCACCGCATCGAGCCCGGCGACCGGTACGGCAGCCAGAACTTGCGCCATGATCCGGTCACCGCCGGCATGACGCCCCAGACCGTGCTTAAGCTGACGCAGCGGCGCCGGCAGATCAGCAAAGGGCGCGCCGTTGCGCAGCGCACCGGGCTTGCGTTCGATCAGCGGGAGGTAGTGCTGCCAGTCATAGCTGACCTGGTCGCGATCCAGCAAGCGGACATGGCTGGCGATCAGCGCGTCGTCAGCCACCACCTCGATTCGCGTCGGATACAAACGGCTGCTGACCCACTTACCCGCGTACTCACACGGCACCGAGTAGCGGTTGCGCCCGACGCTGACCAGGCAGGTGCTGGAGACCCGCGCAGGCCGCTCGACGTAACCGTCGAATGGCGCTGGCACAGGCATCAGTTCAGCGCGCTCCAACTCCAGCACTTCGGCCACACTCAGCCCGCTGTATTGAGGGTGCGTCAGCTCGTTCCAAAGCGCGCGGCAGCGCTGGCCCAGCCAGGCATTGAGTTCCTCGAAGGAGTGAAACTGGCAGTCCTGGGCGTCTAGCCAGATACGCCTGCGGCTGTCTTGCACGTTCTTTTCAACGATGCCCTTTTCCCAACCAGCGGCGACGTTGCAGAAGTCCGGATCGAACAGGTAATGCGCGCACATCACCGCAAAGCGCGCATTCACCGCCCGGCCTTTGCCCTTATTGACCTTGTCGACGGCGGTCTTCATGTTGTCGTAGATGCCCCGGCGCGGCACGCCGCCCAAGGAGCCGAACGAGCGTGTATGGGCGTCAAATAACATCTCATGGCCCTGGCTCGGATACGCCACAAGCCAGAACGCACGGCTGGCACACAGCTTCAGATGTGCCACCTGCATACGCCGGTAAATGCCGCCGACCAGCAAGCCTTCCTCGCTCCAGTCAAACTGAAACGCCTCGCCAAGAGCAAAGGTCAGCGGCACAAAGGCCTGCGACGCCTTGCCCTGTCCCCCTCGCCAGGCACGGATAAACGCGGTGAGCTGGCTGTAGCCACCGTCATAACCTTCGGCTTTGATTTGCGCCAACAGCGCCTTGGCACTGCGCCGCTGTTGCTTGGGCCGCAGCGAATCGGCTTTTAGCGCCTGCTCCAGCGTGGCGTGAAAAGGGCTGAGTTTGTTGAAGATCGCGCGGCGTTGGTAGACCGGCGGCTTGGCCTCAGGTGCTCTGACCCACTTGCGAATCGTGTTGCGCGCCAACCCGGTGCGCTTGGCTATCTCATGCAGCGACAGCTTGTCGCGGAAATACATCCGGCGAATTTTGCCCATCATTTCCATACTGATCACCCTGTGTTCTCCTGCTCAAAAATTGAGCAGAAGCAGTTGAACACCTGGGTCAGTTTTCAGTCGGCAGAACAGCCTCTACTGGGTCAGTTTTCGGTCAGCGGCAACATATAAAGCCCATCCTGAAGCAGCTGCGCTGGTTATATAACCCTTTAAATACAATCAGTTGTAGCGCGCATGTCCTAATTTTCCTTTATCTCTGCATGTCCCGAGCAATGGTTCGAAAAGTCGGCTTGCGAAGCCTCAACGACTCCGTCGCCCCCATACCTACCCATACCTAAGAGAGAACCTGGCGTTCAATCTATTCGCCTCGCTGGCCGAGTGTAGTGCGCGAGCTGATCCGCGAGCTCCAGCCAGGCTTACGCAGCTCCGGCGCGGGGCCACGTCCTTGTGGATTGAGCAGGCGAGGAACTCACACTGGCACATCCTGACCTCTTCGCATCAGATGGGGTGAAAAGGCAGGGGCGACTGGTAGGTTCTGCACAATGATTCCACTGTGCAATTACTGGGTTAATATACAGCTCTGTGCACGACTGACCTACCAGGAGGACTTGATGACTGATCTTGCCCAGCAGCCGTGGACACGGGTTTAAGCACACATCCTGGCCTCGAAGGCCTCTGGGCTGATGTGCCCCAGCGTGCTGTGTCGCCGCTGGCGGTTGTAATCGGTTTCGACGTATTCAAACACGGTTTCACGCATCTGGGCGCGGCTCGTGAAGCGCTCGCCGTGGATGCACTCGACCTTCAGGCTGTGGAAGAAGCTCTCTGCACAGGCATTGTCGTAGCAGTTGCCTTTGGCGCTCATGCTGCATCGCAAGTGATGGGCGCGGATCAGCTCCTGGTAAGCCGCTGAGCAGTACTGGCTGCCGCGGTCGCTATGCACGATCACGTCATTAGGCTGCCTACGTCGCCACAGCGCCATGTGCAAGGCATCGCAAACCAAGTCGGCCGTCATGCGTTCGTTCATGGCCCAGCCGATCACCATCCGTGAATACAGATCGATGACCACTGCCAGATACAGCCAGCCTTCCTCCGTATACAGGTAGGTGATGTCACCCACCCATTTCTGATTTGGCGCAGATGCCTTGAAATCCTGCTTGAGCAAGTTCTCTGCCACTGGCAGGGAGTGCTGAGAATTGGTCGTGGCCTTGAACTTCTTGGCGGCCTTGGCACGCAGTCCTTGCCGTTGCATCGAGGCGGCTACCGTCTTGCGATTGCAGGGTAGGCCGGCTTCCCGCAGGTCGTGGCAAAGCCGTGGAGCCCCGCTGCGGCCCTTGCGTGCGCTGTATGCCTGAGCGACCTGCCGATCCAGTTCGGCTCTTCGCCGCTGGCGCATTGACGGCCTGCGAGAGCACCAAGCGTAGTAACCGCTGCGGGCAACGCCCAACACGCGACACATGGCCTGGATCGAGAAATGCGCGGTATGAGTCCTCATGAAGGCGTACTTCACTTGAGGCTCTTGGCAAAGTACGCGGCGGCCTTTTTTACGATGGCCAGCTCCTCGGCGTGCTCGGCCAACAGCCGCTTGAGTCGGGCATTCTCGTCGGCCAGCGACTGCTCGCGCTCGCTGCCGGACTGAGTCTGGTGCTTCTTGCTCCGCCAGCCGTAGAGCTGGGAAGCATGCAGGCCGAGCTGTTCGGCAGCCTTGCTGACGCCAATGCGCTCGGCCAAAGCCAGCGCTTCGTCCTTGTAGGCTTGGGAATGGCGGGTGCGGGTCTGTTTCATTGGGGTTGCTTGTCTTGCCATGATTCACCTCGTTGCAGTTTATCGCTTAACGGGGTGTCCACTGGGACTGGGCAAGATCAGACCCCTTCGAATGGCATTGTGGAAATTAGAACGCTCGCCGAGCTGTTGTCCCTTTACGAGATCGCCTCGGACAGCACCCTGGCGAAGGATCAGTACCGAAACCCGCTTCGGCCCTACCGGCTGATTCAGCCCGAGGCTAGCTGTCAGTACCAGAAGAACGGGAAGCGCTGTTCTCAAATGCATCAGCACGGCTTCGTCGTCGAGCGGCACGACGACTCGAAGGTGCTGATAGGGAATTGCTGCGCCCTGAACCACCTGGGCCTGGATGACGAGCAGGTCAGGGGGGAACTCAAGAAGCTGAGTGCCACCGAGCGGCAGAACATCCGTCGGCATAAGGTCGAAACAATGCTCAAACAGCGGGAGAGCCTCATAGGCCGGGTTCGGGCTGCGAGCATCAAGTTCAGGGATTTGCAGAATAAAGCCGGTCTGATTCTCTCCACCCTGCCCACTGAAGTGGGTGGTGTCCTGCTCAATCGTTGGAAGCGGAATGCTTTGGAGGTTTCCTGGGAGTACCTGCTCATCAAGAAGGGGAAAGACGAAAAGGGGAAGCCGTATGAGGAGCGGAGCTGGTATCCGCATTCCTTCGGCAAGCTCAAAGGCTTGGGTCTATGGCTGCAACTGGATCAGCAGTTGTATCAGGAAACCCTGTTGTCCCTACGCCGACAACTGGACGCGATTCCCACCAAAGCGCGATTGAGCCAAGTGGAGCTGGAGTTGGCGGAGGCCACTCTCAAGCAGGTGACTACCCTGGATATCATCGAGCGCGAGTTGCAGGATCAACTCGAGCTGTTGGGCGATTTCCGTAAGCCGGCGAACCTACAGCTGGCGATCCAAGTCGTCAGCAACCACAAGATCCGGGCTGAAACGGTGAAGGCTGTGCATCAACTGATGGGTGAGCCCTGCAGCACGGCCCCCGAGAAATATGTTGCCGAAATTGAACTGGCGCTTAAGCAGAAGTATTCGGCGGGCGGCATTCGCATCGCCTCCTGATTCCACCGGTGTTTCATCGCTACTCCCTGGTTGGTCTTTGTGTTCATTAGCAAACAGGCCAGGGTGAGCAGCAACTCAGATACCAAACTGCGTGGAAACCCATTCTCGGACGGCAGACCGCGCGATGCGAAATGGCAGCTAGTCGTGCTGGGAAGCACCCAATATCTGAGGAATTGGCGTAGCGAGGGAGGAGGCAAGATAGGCTTGATGTGATCGGAGCTGCTATGTGGGCTTCATGATAAAAAAACAGCAGCTTACAGACCAAATGAGTGAATTTTCCCCTTATCTCGGCATGGCCCCAACAGACCCTGATCGTCAAACAGGACGAGTTGACCCAGCTGAACCGCGACAATGCGCGCCTGCTCGCCGAGGCGCGCCAGTTGCAAAAAGAGCAGCATGCGCAGCAACAGTTACTGGCGCAGAAGGCTCAGTCCTTGGAGGACGCCCAGAGTGCGTTAATCGGCGCTGAGCGCGCGAATGAAGCCCTGGAACAGCGCTGCGGCACATTGCAGGAGGAGGTGTTCCGACTGAGCGAAACCTCAGCGATCCAGGCGCAGCAAGTGCAGAGCCTACAGGAGCGCTTGGCCGAAGCCATCACACACCTGAAGCTACTCGGGCATACGCCGCTCACTAACAGCGGTAATGAAATAGGTACATGACCCAGCGTTTCTAGCGCGAAGGCCGCCCCCGGCAGGGATCAAACTGGCAGTCCATATTCAATCGCACGAATAGCCTGCCGCACCGCGCGCGTACCAAATCCGGTTACCAGTAGCTCGACCGGCCTCTCATTGGACAGCACGACATTCGGTGCCGTTAGCCAGTGGAGCGCACCTCCTAGATCCCCATCGTACAGCTCCAATAGCGCATCGAGGATCTCGATAAGACGACAGAACACCTCACCAGCCTGTATAGACATCACGGCACTGCCGGGGGACGCAGTGATCCACTGCGCGATCTGCGCTGGCGATCGCTCCAACTCGCTTGCCAAATCGGAGATCAACGACACCGGCAGGCCCGCCAGTACGGCGACGTGCAGATAGTAGTGGCCTCTCGGCAAATCCAGTTTTTCGCGGAGCCTTTCCATAACTGCCTCCAGGATAATTGGCCATTTGATAATGTCATCTTGGCCCCGAGTTTGCGCATGATGGTCTCGAACCATCCGCACCGTAGCTTCGAGAGAGAGCGAATGAACACTATCTGAAGGCTACTCGGCAGTGCGAGAGGGCTTTGGCAGTGACGCTTTGATCGGTGTTATTATTGAAACCTGCCCAAGAGCTTCCTCTCCCGGGTGCGTGTACCGGTGATGAAACTTGGTTTGAGGCGGTCTCGTTGAGGCCGCCTTTGTCGCTTCTGGGAGAGCCCCCAGTACTAAGCAGCCGTTATGCGTCGAAGCGCAAAGCCTCGACCAAAGCTGTTCGCAGGCCCTCTAACTCGGCATTTCTCCAATCTTATGAACTCGCGCTGGGTACGGACGGCGGGAATTATCTGCAATTATCTCGGCATAGATAATTGATCAATATTTAGCCGCCACTACTGAGCAGCGCCTCTCAAAGTTAATCCTTTAGATACAGCAGGTTACAGAACGAATGTCCTAATTTTTGCCTTATCTCGGCATGCCCCCTAACCGATGCCCGAGCTGGCACCGGTGACCACAGCCAGGCGATTGTCGAATTCGTTGTGCTGCATGGTTTGTCCTTGCATTCAGTGGGTGAGCACTGTGCTGAACACAAACCATGCCAGTATATAAGTTGTTTAAAAACAGTAGGTTGTGATTTTTGTTGTCGTTATGACCTGGAGTTTTTGTGGTCGCGGTGACTCATCGGTGGTCGCGATGACCCGGCCAGGCGAGCGCATTGCCTCCAGGCTCGTTCCGCATAGAATGCGCAGTGGGGACAATCGGTAAAATGTTCTGCACGGACGGATAAAACCACTGTGCGCATTCGCGGCAGGATAACAGCCATGCCAGGCGCCTTTGTGGCGTTCACGCGTTGAGGGCATCGAGGCGGAGGCGCATGGCGCGCTTCCCGTAACCAGGGGGCATGTACAGTGATCAAGCTATCGAAACGCCACGGGCACCATCTTTTTGCGTTGTTGCAGTCGGCCATTACCTGTGCGATTGCCTCGGCAATTGCCAGCCGTCCGCTGTTTCCCGTGGAACGGTTCATGGGGCACTGGTCGAAGGCCTGGGTGTTGTCCTGGCTGATGATGATTCCGGTGGTGCTGTTGATCGCGCCCTGGCTTCGGCGCCTGGTCAATTACCTGACCGACAGCGACAACCTCTGAGCCCACCGCGCAGCGATGGCATCGGCGGGCCTGAGTGAAAACGCCTACAGGGTGAAAAACGATGACGGCACTCGCGAGCGTTTCCGTACGCCGGGGCAAGCCTTCTCGCCTGGGGAACAGGTACGCATCGACGGCATTCGCCTTGTTCACTAGCAGCCCTGGCCCGAACGGCGCCCCGGCCATCATCCATGGGCGCCGTTCGCGCGGACAGCTTCAATCGAGCAGCCAGTCGCTCATCTCGCCCAGGTCACGTACTTCACGGGTCGGGGTGGCGCCCAATTCATCGAACACGGCCCCCTGACGATTGACCCAGCACACCGGAAAGCCGAAGTGCCGGGCGCCGGTCGCATCCCAACTGTTGGACGAGACGAACAGCAGCCTGTCCCTGGGGATGGCCATGGTTTGTTCGGCCAGGCTGTAGACGCGGTTGTCCGGCTTGAACACCTTGACCGTTTCGACACTGATCAGGTGGTCGAATGCCCAGCCCATGTCCGAGTGGCTGACGACCTGCTCGATGGAGTGGTGCGAGCCGTTGGAGGCGATGGCCATGGGCAGGCCGCTTGCTTTCAGCCGCCGCAAGGCCGCGGTCGTGTCCGGGTGGGGAGCCAGGTGCAGGTAGGCCTGGCCGAGCTGCCGCAGAGTGGTTTCATCCGTGGCGAGCCCCAGGTGCTTGCAGGTGTAGCGCAGGGCTTCTTCGGTTCGTTGCTCGAAGCTGGCATAGCGGCCCATGAGGCTGCTCAGCCAGGTGTATTCGAGCTGCTTCTGTCGCCACAGGCGGGAGATGGCCTCACCCTGGCCCGGGTAGGCGCTTTCGCAGGCCTGGACGACGGAGTGCACGTCGTACAACGTGCCGTAGAGATCAAAAACGATGCCTTCAATGGGTTGCATGCCACACCTCTCTGGGGATCGTGTCCGGGGGTCAGCGTGCGCTGGGCACGCTGACCCGGTGAGGCTTACGCCGGGTAGTTGGAGGGGAACAGCGCGCGGCGCATCTGCTCGTCGAGGTCTTTCTTGAAGGCGTGGTCCTTGCCCACTTCACGGGCACGGGCCGCCGCCGGGCGCGCATCGATGGCCTGGAACCAGCGCTGGATGTTGGGGTAGGCGGCCAGCGGGTCGCTTTCGCCCTTGAGCACGCGCGAGGCACGGTCGATCCAGCCCCAGGCTGAGATGTCCGCCAGGGTGTAGCTGTCGCCCACGATGTAGTCGCGCCCGGCGAGGTGCTCATCCAGCACCTGGTAGTGCCGTTCGGCTTCGCGCCGGTAACGGTTGATTGCATAGGGGATGCTCTCCGGCGCGGCATACTGGAAGTGCACGGCCTGGCCGGAGAACGGCCCGATACCCGTGGCGATGAACATCAGCCACGACAGCAGTTCGGGTTTGTCGGTCGGCGCGCCCATGAGCTGCCCGGTCTTTTCGCCGAGGTAGAGCAGGATGGCGGTCGAATCGAACACCCGTGCCTCGCGGCCACCGGGGCCTTCGCTGTCGACGATGGCCGGGACCTTGCCATTGGGGTTGATGGCCCGGAACTGCGCGGTGTGCTGTTCGCCCTTGCCGGTATCGAGAGGAACCAGCTGGTAGGGCAGCCCGGTTTCTTCCAGAAACAGGGCGACCTTGGCCGGGTTGGGCGTGGGGTGGTAGTAGAAATGAATCATGCGGGTGGGGTCCTGTCTTGTGTTTTAGATCGTTCGATCTAGAATAGGGCCGTCTACAGAAAAAGGGCAACACCTGTGTTGGCCTGGCAATGGGAGTACGGATGGCTCGGCCAAGAGAGTTCGATGAGAGGGCGGTGCTCGATGCAGCCGTTCAATGTTTCTGGGCCCGTGGCTATGAGGCCACTTCGGTGCGTGACCTGGCCCAGGGCATGGGGCTGACCAGTGCCAGCCTGTACAACGCTTTTGGCGACAAGCGCTCGCTGTATCGCCGTGCGCTGGACCATTACGTCGAAGAGGGTTTTGCCGACCGGGTGCGGCGATTCGAAGGCGTCCTGCCGCCGCGCCAGGCCATCGAGGCGTTCTTCGACGAGATACTCGAACGCTCGCTCAACGACCCCCAGCACAAGGGTTGCATGCTGGTGAATTCCGCCCTTGAGGCCTCACCGGACGACCCCGACTTCCAGCGCGCCGTGGCTGCTGTCCTGATACAGATCGAGGCCTTTTTCCGGCGCTGCGTGCTGGCCGGCCAGCACAGCGGCGCCATTACCTGCGCGCAGCCGGCGGACGATCTGGCGCGCCTGCTGCTGGGCATTCTCCTGGGCGTTCGCGTCCTGGCCCGAACGCGGCCGGAGCGTGAACTGCTCGAAGGCATGGTACGGCCAGCGCTGACCCTGCTTGACAGTCACTTGAACCTTCACGGGGACCACCAACGATGATCGAGCTCTACTACTGGCCAACACCCAACGGCCACAAGATCACCCTGTTTCTGGAAGAGGCCGGCCTGGACTACCGCATCCACCCGGTGGATATCAGCGCGGGCGACCAGTTCAAGCCCGATTTCCTCGCGTTCTCGCCGAACAACCGCATGCCCGCCATCATCGACACTGCGCCGGCCGATGGCGGGGAAGCAGTGACGGTGTTCGAATCCGGCGCCATCCTGCTGTACCTGGCGGAAAAAACCGGGTTGTTCCTGCCCACCGACCTGCGTGGCCGCAAGACGGTGACGGAATGGCTGTTCTGGCAAATGGGCGGGCTTGGGCCGATGGCCGGGCAGAACCATCATTTCGGGATCTATGCACCGGAAAAGATCCCCTACGCGATCAACCGCTACGTCAACGAAACCAACCGCCTCTATGGCGTGCTGGATCGTCGCCTGGCGGACAGCACCTTCGTTGCCGGCGAGCAGTACAGCATTGCCGACATGGCGTGCTACCCCTGGATCGTGCCGTGGAAGAACCAGCAGCAGAACCTCGACGACTTCCCCCATGTGCGCCGCTGGTTCGAGGCCATCGCCCAGCGCCCGGCCACGGTCAGGGCCTACGCCAGGGGTGAGCCGTTCTCCAGCCGCCCGACGGTGACCGAGGCGGGCAAGAAGATCCTCTTCGGGCAGACGGCGGGCAATGTACCGGCCGGGCAATGAGCCCCTGAGCCTGCCGTACCTGCCGTAATAGCCTTGATGCATTCAGCCGTGGGCCTCGGTTCCTGCCCCTCTCTCATAAACGGTAGAGGGGCACGGAGCGCCCACGACCTGAAGCGCACAGCATTGCCTGCGCCAGTCGCATTCAGCGAATGCGCAGCAGCCTGTCCAGCGACCACGCCCCGGCGCCCCGGCCGATGATGACCAGCAGCAATCCGGCCCAGGACAGGTGCGTTGGCCAGGCATCGGGGTAGACGAATACCTGGATGACCGCAGTCATGCCCAGCAGCGCCAGGGCAGACAGGCGCGAGAACAGGCCGACGATCAGCAGCAGCGGAAACACATGCTCGGCATAGGTCGCCAGGTGGGCGGCCAGGTGCGGTGACAGCAGCGGCAGGGCGTATTCGCTACGAAACAGCTCATAGGTACCGGGGGTGATGGTCAACAGCCCCTCGACCTTGGTGCGCCCCGAGAGAAAGAAGATCGCCGCAACGCTGATGCGCGCCACCAGGCTGAGCGTCGAGTCGCTGATCAGGCGCTGAAGCAGGTCGCACACCTGGTCCCAGCGTTGACGCACTGTGGCGCGGCTGTTGTTGGACGACGGCTGGGTGATATCCATGGCTATTTCCTTCATGCAAGAACAAGGGGAGAGAACACGCGGGCACCCAGCAAGCGGCTGAGCAGGTCGGTAAAGTCCAGGTCGCCTTGCCGCTGCAAGGCCAGGGCCGAGGCCCGCTCCAGATCGTGTCCGGCAGCGCAGGCGTCCAGAAACACGCAGCCAGCGGGTTCGAGCGCGTGCCAGGTGACGCCATCGCAATGGCCCACCAGCAAAGCGCCTTCGCCCTGCCAGGGCAGGTTGTCAGGCAGGTCCACCCCTTCGCGGTTGCAGCGCCAGAGGCTGTAGATCGGTTGCTCGTCGAACCACCGCCAGCGTGCGCTGGCGCGCGGGCGCAGGTGACAGGTTGCCAGTGCCTCGGGCGACACGCCGGCCAGGCTGGCAAGTTCCAGCGCGGGCTCCTGCACGGCACAGAAGGCCTCTATCCACAGGTAGTCGAGTTGGGCCACCGGGCCCAGGTAGGGCAGCTCCCGGGCCGGCTCGAAGGCCGCGAGAAACGCGGGAAAGTCCGCCCCGTAGAAGATCAGGCGGGCATCGCTTGGTGCGCAGGCGTTGGCATGAACGACCGCCGCCGCGCGCAGCCAGTCACGGCCGACCAGGCGTTCGACGCTGGGGAAGTTGTCACACAGCGCCTCGACGCAGCCCTTGAGTACGGTATTGCGGTACACCTGAAAGCCGGGTTGCGCGGTGAGGGCGGACAGTTCCGGGGCGGCACGTACCTGCAAGGCCTCGATGAAGGCGTCCTGGAAGTGTTCGAGACGTCTGATCATTGCGTCGCTCCCAGTCGGTCGAGCATGGCCTGGGCGTGCGCGCGTTCGCCGAGCAATGCCGTGAACGCGGGTACGTTGTCATCGCGCTCGATCAGCGTCGGGCGCGGGCCGATGCGCTGGATCAAGCGCTGATACAGGGCCCAGACCGGGTCAGCGACCGGGGCGTCGTGGGAGTCGATGAGCAACGCACCGCCGGCGTCATGGCTGTGCCCCGCCAGATGAATCTCCGCGACGGCCTGGCCCGGGAAGCGATCGATGTAGGCGGCCGGATCAAAATCGATGTTGTGCGCGCTGACGTGCACGTTGTTGATGTCGAGCAGCAGGGCGCAACCAGTGCGCTGCGTCAGCTCGGTGAGAAAGTCGATTTCATCCCAGTCGTGGCCGTCCAGGTGCAGGTAATGGCTGGGATTTTCGATGGCAATGCTGCGCCCCAGGGCATCCTGGGTACGCTGTATGTTGTCTGCGATGCGTACCAGGGCCTCGTGGCTGCGCGGGAATGGCAACAGGTCCGGGTAATAGTGATTGCGCCAGGTGGACCAGGCGAGGTGTTCGGATACCAGCGCCGGTCGCACGTGGTCTGCCAGCCTGCGCAGGCGCTGGAGGTGCGTCGGGTCGGGGGCGGCGTCCGCCGCCAGGGACAGGGAGACCCCGTGCAGCGACAGCGGATGCCGTTCGCCCACCGCTTCCAGGTGGGCCAGGCGAGCACCGCCAACCATGTAGTTCTCTGGGTGGACCTCAAACCACAGCCCGGCTGCGCTGCAGTCCCGGGCGGCGTCGTAGTGCTCGGCCTTCAAACCAAGGCCGGCACCCAGTGGCATAGGAGCGTGCATGATCGGCGGCGCCTGCGCTCAGGACTTGATCGGCGTGAGCGAGCCCATGCCCTTGGGGGTCTTGATCGAGGTGCAGGTGCCTGCCGGGACGTTCTTCCAGGCATTGCCCTGGTAGTCGACCTTGGAGGTGCCGGCGCAGCTGGTGCCGGCACCGGCGGCGCAGTCGTTCTTGCCGGCCAGGGAGACGCCGTAGCATTTTTCCACGCTTGGCGTGGCCTGGTTGTCGGCCATGGCGGTGGATGCAATGGAGGCGAGGGCGAGTGCGGCGGTAGCGAGGGCGATGCTTTTCATGGCATATCTCCGTAATGGACTGGATGGCCGTCAGCTCGGTGTGACGGTCCGACAGGTAATTCGTCGTAGCAGTCGATACGGTTACAGCGCGGCAGAAAAATGTTGAGATTTCTTTCGGTGCACCTGCGCCGATTGAAACCTTTGGCGTTGCGGCCGATATGATGCAGTCTGGGCTCAATGAAAAATATCCACCTGCGGTGTAACTAAGGCGGCCAATGGAGCGAACTACAAGCTATGAGGTCATGGCCACGCGCGAAGAGCGCCTGCAGTCATTGCTTCTGGGTGGGTTGGCTGGCGACGAGGCCGCATACCGCGAATTCCTCACCGCGCTCAGTTCGCACCTGCGCGGTTTCCTTCGCCGACGCCTGGCGCAGCGCCCGGGAGAGGTCGAGGACCTGTTGCAAGAGGTACTGCTGGCCGTGCACAACGCAAGGCACACCTATCGCGCCGAACAGCCGCTGACCGTGTGGGTGCAGGCGATCGCCCGCTACAAGCTGGCCGATCACTTCCGTGCGTTCGCCCGCCGCGATGCGCTGTCCGATTCGCTGGACGAAGACATGTTCGAGGTGGAGGATAGCCGCCCGGCGGAGGCCCGGCGTGATCTGGGCAAGCTGTTACAGCACCTGCCCGAGCGTCAGCGTCTGCCCATCATTCATGTGAAACTGGAAGGCCGTTCGGTAGAGGAAACGGCTCAACTGACCGGTCTTTCCAGTTCTGCGGTCAAGGTAGGTATCCATCGCGGCCTGAAAGCGCTGGCGATGGTGATCTGATCTTGCCCAGCAGCCGTGGACACGGGTTTAAGCACACATCCTGGCCTCGAAGGCCTCTGGGCTGATGTGCCCCAGCGTGCTGTGTCGCCGCTGGCGGTTGTAATCGGTTTCGACGTATTCAAACACGGTTTCACGCATCTGGGCGCGGCTCGTGAAGCGCTCGCCGTGGATGCACTCGACCTTCAGGCTGTGGAAGAAGCTCTCTGCACAGGCATTGTCGTAGCAGTTGCCTTTGGCGCTCATGCTGCATCGCAAGTGATGGGCGCGGATCAGCTCCTGGTAAGCCGCTGAGCAGTACTGGCTGCCGCGGTCGCTATGCACGATCACGTCATTAGGCTGCCTACGTCGCCACAGCGCCATGTGCAAGGCATCGCAAACCAAGTCGGCCGTCATGCGTTCGTTCATGGCCCAGCCGATCACCATCCGTGAATACAGATCGATGACCACTGCCAGATACAGCCAGCCTTCCTCCGTATACAGGTAGGTGATGTCACCCACCCATTTCTGATTTGGCGCAGATGCCTTGAAATCCTGCTTGAGCAAGTTCTCTGCCACTGGCAGGGAGTGCTGAGAATTGGTCGTGGCCTTGAACTTCTTGGCGGCCTTGGCACGCAGTCCTTGCCGTTGCATCGAGGCGGCTACCGTCTTGCGATTGCAGGGTAGGCCGGCTTCCCGCAGGTCGTGGCAAAGCCGTGGAGCCCCGCTGCGGCCCTTGCGTGCGCTGTATGCCTGAGCGACCTGCCGATCCAGTTCGGCTCTTCGCCGCTGGCGCATTGACGGCCTGCGAGAGCACCAAGCGTAGTAACCGCTGCGGGCAACGCCCAACACGCGACACATGGCCTGGATCGAGAAATGCGCGGTATGAGTCCTCATGAAGGCGTACTTCACTTGAGGCTCTTGGCAAAGTACGCGGCGGCCTTTTTTACGATGGCCAGCTCCTCGGCGTGCTCGGCCAACAGCCGCTTGAGTCGGGCATTCTCGTCGGCCAGCGACTGCTCGCGCTCGCTGCCGGACTGAGTCTGGTGCTTCTTGCTCCGCCAGCCGTAGAGCTGGGAAGCATGCAGGCCGAGCTGTTCGGCAGCCTTGCTGACGCCAATGCGCTCGGCCAAAGCCAGCGCTTCGTCCTTGTAGGCTTGGGAATGGCGGGTGCGGGTCTGTTTCATTGGGGTTGCTTGTCTTGCCATGATTCACCTCGTTGCAGTTTATCGCTTAACGGGGTGTCCACTGGGACTGGGCAAGATCAATCGGGCAGATCGTTCCGCCGTCTCCCGCATCACATTGCTGCACCAGTTCGCCTAACAGTTGCTGCATGACGACCAAGTCGGCCATCTTCTGCTCGATCAACGCGAGCTTGCGTGCAGCCCGTGCTCGCGTTTCGGCACAGGCGCACGACTCATCCAGCGTCAGCAGTCCACCGACTTCCGAGAGCGTGAAACCCAGCGCCTGAGCCCGCTTGATGAAACGCAGTCGCTTCACCATGTCCACCGGATAGCGCCGATGGCCACCCAAGGGTTTGGCTGGTTCATCCAGCAGCCCGCGTCGCTGGTAGTAGCGGATCGTCTCGACGTTCACCCCGGCGGCGTCTGCCAGCTTGCCAATGGTCAGCTCTGTGGCCATCACTTTCTCCTTGATTCCGTACTTTGGTACGGAGTTTAGAATAGCACCTAGGCAATCAGGCTCAGGAGATGGGAATGGGGATGCAACTCACCGGGAAAGGCTCGCTGGTCGCGAGTTCGCTGACCGCCATCGGTGCGTCGGTGTGCTGTGTCGGGCCACTGGTGCTGTTGGCACTCGGTGTCGGCGGTACGTGGGTGGGCGCTCTGACCATGATGGAGCCACTACGCCCCCTCTTCATCGGGTTGACTCTACTGTTCCTGGGATTGGCATTCCGCAAGCTCTACCTGGTGCCACAGGTTTGTACGCCAGGTACACCCTGCGCCGATCCGCGCACGCTCGTGCGACAGCGACTCGTGTTCTGGATCGTCAGCGTGCTGCTGCTCGGCCTATTGGCCGTGCCGTGGCTCGCCCCGCTGTTCTACTGAAGGAGATTAACCATGCGCAAACTGCTGATCGCCGTGCTTTTCGCCTTGCCCTTCGTGGCGCTGGCGGCTCCCCCGAAAACCGTCACGCTCGACGTGCAGAAACCGACGTGCGGACTCTGTCCGATCACGGTCAAGAAGTCGCTGGAGAAGGTGTCCGGCGTGAGTGACGTCCAGGTCAATTTCGACCAGAAGACGGCGACCGTCACCTACGATCCCGATAAGGCCCAGCCCGAGGCACTGACTGAGGCGACCGCGAACGCGGGATACCCCTCCACAGTGCAGAAGTGAGGTCACGATGAGCGCCATTGTCCTTGAGTCCGTGCTGACTTGCCCGCGCTGCGGCTTCGCCAAGCCGGAAACCATGCCCACGGACGCCTGCCAGTTCTATTACGAGTGCAGCAACTGCAAGGCGCTGCTGCGCCCCAACCCAGGGGATTGCTGCGTTTTCTGTTCGTTCGGCTCGGTGAAGTGCCCGCCGATCCAGCAGCAGCTTGGGTGTTGCTCATAGCGTTTAGGGGGATCACAGGTCGTCGTCTGGATTACGCAGTGGCCGCAGCTCGCCGCGCGCAACTTCTTCCGGTACCGCAAAGGAATACCGCCCGAGCATGTTGATGTGCTCGTAGATCAGCGGCGATAGCCGGGCCAAATCCTCTTCCAGCACTGGATAGCCGTGCTGCTTGAGCCGTTCCACGGCCGCCGTCATGTAGAGGGTGTTCCACAGCACGATGATGTTCACCACCAGGCCCAGAGCACCGAGCTGGTCTTCCTGGCCTTCGCGGTAGCGCTGGCGGAGCTCGCCGCGTTTGCCGTGGAACACGGCGCGGGCCAGGCTGTGCCGGCCTTCGCCTCGGTTCAACTGGGTCAGGGTGGCGCGGCGCTTGGACTCGTCGTCGATATAGGTCAACGTGTGCAGAGTCTTTTCGATCCGCCCGAATTCGGCCAGCGCCTGGGCCAGCCGGGTGGGTCTATCTCCCGTTTGCAGCGTGCGCATGATGCCAGTCGCCGGCACCCGGCCGAGTTTGAGCGAGCCGGCCAGGCGCAGCAGGTCGTCCCAGTGCTCGGCGATCAGGTCGAGTTTGACCGACTGGCGGGCCAGCCCGTTGAGCTTGCCGTAGTCCGCGTCCGGGCGCGTGCGCCAGAAGCGGGTACCGCCGACATCGGCCAGCCGCGGACTGAAGTGGTAGCCAAGTAGGCGGAAGAGCCCGAACACCACATCGCTGTAGGCCCCGGTGTCGGTCATGATTTGCGTCGGCTGCAACTCGGTCTGCTGTTCCAGCACGACCGCCAGCAACACCAGGCTGTCGCGCAGCGTGCCGGGCACGGTGATGGCGTTGAGGCCGGAGAATTGGTCGGAAATCAGGTTGTACCAGGTGACACCCCGGCCGGTGCCGAAATACTTCGGATTGGGGCCGGCATGCACGGTGCGCACCGGTACGACGAAGCGCATGCCATCGGCGGAGGCGACCTCGCCGCCACCCCAGACTTGGGCCAGTTCCAGTTGGCTTTGCGCTCCGACCAGGATGGCGTTAGCCGCTGACAGGGTGTCGTCGCGGATATAATTCTGGCTGACCCAGGACAGCCGGTCACGGCGCAGCGCCGGGTTGTCGGTGCGGATCAAGGGCTCCAGGCCGGTGTTGCAGGCCCCGCCCAACAGCACCGCGCAGAGGCTGGTGACCAGGTTGTCGGCGCGTGCATTGCGTTCGGAGACATGGGTGAAGGCCTCGGAAAAGCCAGTGCGGGCGGCGATTTCCAAGAGGATTTCCGGCAGATCGACACGCGGCATCAGGTCAGACACGGCCGCCCGCAGTTGCAGCAACGAGCAGGGCTCGTCCAGCTTGTCCAGCGCCCCGAGCGACAGTTCGGTCTTGCCCTCGGTGTTCTCGCTCAGTTGAATCGCCGGGTTGTCGGGCAGGCGCGCGGCTACTGCCAGCCAGGTTGCATCCAGCTCGACGGACAAGGCGTCCAGGGTGGTTTTGGCGTCGATGGTCAGGCCCAGTGACCGGCAGATGATCGGTCGCGCCGCCAGCCATTCGGCACCGTCGAGCAGGCCAAGGCGCGGGTCGGCATAGCGCCAACTGGGCGAGACGAAGACATCGCGGCGGCGCAGGGCCGTGCGCAGCGCATCGAGCGTGCAGAACACATAGGCACCCATGTCGAGGGAGCCATCTTCGCGGGTGATGTGCTTCTGCCAAGCCTTGGCCACGATCTCCTGCGGCGCGTCATCCTCTGGCTTCCGGCGCGGCAGGTTCAGTTGCAGCCACTCCAGACTAGCCGCCACGCCCTTGCCGGCCGGGCTGAAGCCGAAGCGGATGTGCTTGAGCAGGTCGGGCAGGAAGCGGCGCACGCTGCGGTAGCGCGCTTCCAATGCAAGAAAATAGACGTCATCTACCGGGCGGATCAGCGCGTTGACCTCTTCCAGGGCCTTTTCCAGGGTGGTCCTCGGCAGGTCGTTGAACAGCCGGGCGCGCACGTTGTCATCGCTGATCGAGCTGTCCAGCACGACCTTGCACGCGGCGGCGAGCGTCGCGGCCGACCGATCCAGGTCTTTCAGGCTGCGCATGCGGGCTTTCTTGTCGGCCTTCTCCGCGTTGCTGAACAGGTCGCGCAGCAAGGCCTCCAGGACTTCCAGTGCGTCGTCGTGCGCAGTCGCCTCCAGGCAGAGTGCGAAGGCCACCAGTGTCGCCATCCGCCGCGACGCCGGCAGCCGATTAATCGCGGTGACCTTGGCCGTGTTGGCGAAGCGGGCCAGGGCGGCGATACGGCTGGGAGGGATGTGCGCCGCCGCCGGCAAGGTGATGCCGATGCCGCGCACGTCATCGAGCCGGCGCAGTGCCCGAATCAACGCGGGGCCACTGACCATGACCGGGCCGGAGCGCAATTGATCCAGCCGGGAGCTGCGGTTGCCTTCGGCCACCGTCAGCAAGTCTTGCAGTTGCAATCGCTGTTCCTCAGTCACGCTGCGGCCCAGCGTAAACCAGAGGCGTTCTTCGACCCGACTGCGCAACTGGGCGATAAAGCGCTCTAGTTGAGACACACCAGGCAGGAGGACTTTCTGTGTGAACAGCCACGAGGTGGCTCGCTCAAACAGCACTCCCGGCCGGTCGGTGCCCGTCCAGCAGAGGGCATACAGCCAGCGGCTCAAGCGAAAGCCGATGCCCGGATCGGTGAAATGACGATAGCCAAAGCGGTTCTGAATATCGGTGGCATGTATCCAGCGGCGATGATCGCTATAGCGCTGGAGGCAGTCGGGGTCTGGAATCGCCAGTTGTCGGCAAAGCACCTGCAGGACTTCCACCGGCACGGCGGCGGGCTTGTCCGGCAGAACGCCAACGAAGCGGACGGTGGTCAGCAGAACGGCATAACCCAGACGGTTATGGTTACCCCGCAGCACCTGGATGGCTTCACGGTCTTCATCGCTCAGGTGGAAGTAACGTTCCAGCTCTTCACGGCTGGGCGAATCAACATAGCGGCCAAAACCGTCGCGTTGCTCTTGAGTCAGAAAACCGACCGGCATTGATCACAGCACCTCGACGCAGAACACGGCGGGCGTGACGATCCGCGTGCGTTCGATGTGCCCGCGTTGCAGCAGGCCGGCGCGGCGATCACCGGTTACCAGGTAGTCCGCATCGCCCGCCAAGGCCATGGCCAGCAAAAACGAGTCATCCGGATCATCGGCTTCGACCTCGATGGTCAGGCGCTCCAGTACCACAGCCCGTTGCAGGTTATTGATCATGGCGCCCACCTTGGCGGGCTGTAGGATGGCCTGAAGCTTGGGATAGCGGCTGGCTCGACGAATTTCATCGAGTTGCATCCGCGAGGTCACCACCTCGAAACGCGCCGCCCGCCAGGCACGGTAGATCGCATCGGGCGCGCCATGTGGCGAGATCAGGGCGCTGAACAGGATGTTGGTATCCAACACGACCCGCATCAGCGCTTACGTGCCCAGTCGAGCGCTTCGTCAACCGCGTTGGTCAATTCTGCCTCACTCAGATGGGCGTTAGCGGCCTTGGCCTGCTCAGCGCTCAGCTCCAGGATGTGTGCCCGTACCGCTTCTTCGATGAAGCGCGACAGGTCGCCCTTACGGCCGCCGCCCTGGCTGGCCAGAAACATCCGAAGCGACTGGTCGGTGTCGGCCGAGACGGCGACATTCCAGCGAATGGTATTCATAGCGTTCTCCGCTAATAGGTGTTTGTGTGTTTATACGCCAATCACAAAGGGCGATGCAATGGTTCGACAAAACGAAGGTTTTGCCGAACTCTATCGAGGAATGGCTCGGTTCGTTAAGCTCCCCGCGCTACGGTTCAAATAACTGGTACGCTTAATCAAAGTTCAACTATTACTAACGTAGTCGAGTAAACAGTACTTTTGATGAAGATCGGTTATGCGCGAGTGAGCACTCGGGATCAGAAAGCCGACCTACAAGTCGATGCCCTGAAACAGGCCGGGTGCGAACGCATCTACCAAGACATCGCCAGCGGCGCGAAAAGCGCCCGGCCGGAGTTGGACAAACTGCTGGCCAACGTGCGGCCGGGTGATGCCGTGGTGATCTGGAAGCTGGATCGCCTTGGGCGTTCCCTCAAGCACCTGGTCGAGTTGGTCGGCGAGCTGGCAGAGCGCAAGGTCGGCTTACAGAGCCTGAATGACCCCATCGACACCACCCACGCCCAAGGCCGCCTGGTGTTCAACCTGTTCGCCTCGCTGGCGGAGTTCGAGCGCGAGCTGATCCGCGAGCGGACTCAGGCGGGTCTGTCGGCCGCACGGGCGCGTGGCCGGATCGGTGGCCGTCCCAAGGGCCTGCCAGCCAAGGCTGAGGCCACCGCCATGGCGGCCGAAACCCTCTACCGCGAAGGTCGCCTGAGCGTCAGCGCGATCGGCGAGAAGCTGCACATCTCCAAGAGCACGCTGTACAGCTACCTGCGCCACCGTGGTGTCGAGATCGGCGCGTACCAGAAGAGCGCCAGGTCACGCGACCAGCAGCCTTCGGCCGCGTCGCCGGCAGAGCCGCCCGCCGCCGAGCGGGTGGCCACCGTCACCCTGCGCCTCGCGGTGGTGAATAACAGCAAGTTCGTGCGCGGCCGGAAGCGGGCCACGGAGAACATTGAGCGCTACTGCCTGGAGCCCTATGGCATGAAGCGGCTGGATGCCGGCCACTATGAGTTGACCATTCCGTATCGGAGCGACGATGAGCTGGACAAGAGCGTGCATGACCTGCTGACCGAGATCAGCCAGGAGGCCGACATGCGCAACTGTTTTGTCGAGATGGGCGCCTGGGAAGAAGACACCGAAAAGCGTTGGTAGGGCTTACGTTGGTTTTTGGTTCCATTGCTCCCCAAACCCCAAGTTCAGGCCGCTACGACCGCTGCAACCGGCTTAGCGTGCTTTATTTTCCGTTTTCTGAGGCGACCCCTAGTGGCCTCTCGGCAAAACCAGCCTGTCGTAGAGCTTGTCCATAACATCCCCCTGAACAATGCGTGCCATAGGTTTTGGGCATATGGGCCAATCATTGCTCCCAGCATTGTTGTCGTACTGGCCAGCCTCATTCTCTCACAGCCGGTCCAAACCAGTGCCCAGACGAGGATGCCAGGCTGCTAACGGCTAGCGGGGGCGCAATACCCAGACGTGCGAAACAAGTCTGACAGGGAGGGGAAGCCTCAAGTCACAGGGAGCAGCCTAGCTGCCGCTCTAGGACGGTCTTTATAGTCAATTATAGAGTGATTATAGAATCATTCATTCCGGCTGCCTGATTTGCCGCGACCGGTTCAACTGAAGGATCTTCTGAGGTTGTTAATCGACCTCATTCCTAAGCATCAGGGAACTGTTTGTTCCTACACCTGTAACCCACGTCGGCACCAACCATGTTTTCCTCGCCGTGTAGCAGCGATCGACCTGGGTGACACACGTCAGAATCGCCGCATCGCGATACCCATGTGGTTTTTTAAAATTGTGATATTAATCATATGGATAGAGGGGAATTGAGTGAATTTTCCCCTTATCTCGGCATGACCCCTGATCCGAGCAATCGACCTTGAGGGTTTTGAAATGGCAATTTCCAGGGAGTCACTGGCTCACCCGCTCGTGGGCGGCGAGCAAGTGATCGTTTGTATCTGTCACAGGTACGACGTCGGTGAGCAGCAGCAGTACCTGCTGAACATCACTGGAGAGAGTTTGGCAAGTCGAGCCGCGCTGTATTGCCAGCTCAAGGCAGAAATGTGGTTCGGTAGCGCAGTGCAGGTGAGCACCTGCGGAATAGCTGAGGCGCTATCGGCGCTTTACGGCTACGAGAAAGTAAGCGCCCAGCAACCCTATTCCATAGTCGACCTCTACCAGGTACGAGAAACCGCTGTCCTCGCCGGTTACCATGAGGACCTGGTGAATGATTCGACGCTTGAGCGCACTGGCCTGAGAGATTTCCTCGAGCCCTATGTGCTTGGTCGGTAACCCAGATCCGACGAGGTGAGGCCATGGATCAAGTCCAGCTTGAGGTACTCAGAGCAGAAGCAATAGCGGCCGACAGGTCCTTTTCCAAAGGTCGGCTTCGGGACGAGTTCCGGATGAAGCCGAAACCTGATGCGACGCCGGTGGCGCATTACAAGAATGGTTATGGCGGGACCTTCGGTGTGTACCGAATCGTGGACTGCCTCCCAATGCGGGACCGCAAGGCTGTTGCCCCCTCCCCCAAGCAAGTTCGGGCGGCGGCCATACTTGCACTGAAGGGCCGGATGCAAAGCAAGGTGGCCAAGGCCTCTCATGTCGCTGTTCAATGGCTGGCCACAGCACCTCTCGTGCTTGATGTCGAGACCACCGGTCTTGGTACCGAGGCCCAAATCATTGAACTGGCGATCGCCGACGTCGATGGGAACCTTCTGTTCAACTCCAGGCTTCGGCCCACTGTTCCAATAGAACCAGGGGCTGCAGATGTGCACCGAATCCGAGCTGAAGAGCTCCAGCATGCTCCGACCTGGCTCGAGGTTGCCGGCAAAGTCAAACCTCTCCTTGCCGGTCGCCCCATCGTGACCTTCAATTCCGAGTTCGATCGACGCCTGCTGATTCAAACTGCGAACGCATTCCAGGATGACCATGGCTGGCTTGCGACGTGTCAGGAGCATTGCGCTATGGGCCTGGCGGTGGCCATGTATGGGGCAACCAACCGATATGGGACCATCTCACTTGCGGCAGCAATGTCGTTGGCCGGCGTAACCTGGCGGGGCCCCGCCCACTCGGCTGCAGGAGATGTGCTCGGTACCGTAGACCTGCTGCATGCCATCGCAGAGGTACGGCGTAATCTCGATCAGGAGTTGGATTTTCTCTTGGCCGGCGCTGAATAGACTAAGCCTTCCACTCCGAACATGGGGAACGAGCGCAGGAGTAGCCGTTCCGCTGGATCTGCCCTCCCCTCCAGTTAGAATCCCACTGCATACATCGATAGAAGGATCGAGCAGCATGCTCCGCGTCATACCGTTCCGTGCCCCCTTCAAACTGGCCCTCACATTCGTGTTTCTCACCACTCCGTTATTTGCCCATGCCGGCGGCACTGCCGCGGCCGCGGCTATTGCGAGTGCTGCGGCTGCAGCACACTCCGATAAGGAGCCTCTGGTCGCTGGACAATCATTCGGCGCTACGGGCTACCTGTTTGTTGACGGGGTGGGCTATTCAGGTGGCCGGATGGTGTATTGCCCGGCTTCTGTGGGGTTCGTCAAACCAGAAGACATGTTCCGGTCGAAGAACAAGATCACCAAAGGAGTCTGTCAGTCGATCGCGGGTGACTTACCTGCTGTTCCTGCCCAAGACTTCATTGATGAAGTCTTGGGCAAAGGTGAGGCGACAGTCGTCAGTGTTGCCCCGGTGCTCGCCCAGTACGGTCCTCCATATGGAGTGATTTACTACAAGGACAACGGCAACGAGGAGATCATAAGGGAAGGTCTGAGGAAGAGAACCAAAGTTACCTACGAATGACCCTCCCTGTGGAGTCATTTTATCTGTCCCTAATTTCGGTGAAGTGGACGCCAACGCGGTGTCCTCTGCGGCCTCAGCATACTCTGATGCGGCGACTAGGGATTTACCGGGAAATTTCCTAGATGTTCTCAGGGCCGAAGCCATGCTCACGGAGGTAGGTCGCGAGTGCCGGGTCTTCTTCCAGAACCTGGGCTACAGACTTACCTTGAAACTGCTGGTCAAGGGCGCCCAAGTCCTGATACAGCTTCGCCAGTCGACCTTTCAGGAGTGCGGGAATTTCGACGGCGACAATGGGCGTGTTCTTCAACGCCTCCCGGAGCAAATAGCGTCCAGTGTGAATATTGGCCTCCGGTTCGCTGCCATCGAACACCTTGAGAATTTGCTCCATCGAACTCAGGTGCTCTTCAAAATCTCGCAGGGTTGTGCGTTCATCCATACTAGGACGGATGGACACCACGTTCTCAAGCCCACCAAGCTTCTGTCTGGTCATGACATTTTCCCTAAGACTTTGCAGTAACGGGCTTGAGGTCATCCCAGGACAGATCTCTCAGAATCCCGGAACACTTGCCAAGGAGGATTTCACTACACGTCTTTCCAGCATAACTGCTCCCACCTATGGTGGACGCCATCTGCTCGCAGACAGGACAAACTGCCCATCCTGTCCGGAGTTGAAGACCTGAAGCGTCTGCGAACAGAAGATCCCCGGCATAACGGAAATATGCGCGGTAAATGTTATCAGCGTCGAAACCATTTCGTGCGACCTCTAGGGCTTGGCGGCCTTTCTCCAATGCCTCAGCTCCGCTTCCTTGAGTCCAGAAAAGGCTCTTGTCTTGAACCATCTGGAGCTGCCGATGACAAGGCGGACGTGGCACTGTAAAGGCGGGCACAATGCTGAATCAGTTCTTCGCGCGTGCATTCATCGAATGGAGTCTGTCCCCACTCAAGTTCATTTTTGCTCATGGTGATTTCCTTTAAGTTCGTTATGCCCAGTCGACGGGGTTGCCCTGGCCGGTTCCACCGCAGGTTGGGCAGCGGCTCCATTCGGGTTCGTCATGCTCTCCGCCTTCGCCGGCACAGGCCTGGCAAACGCCACTCAACTACTGCAACTCGACGCCAAGGACGGCCAGTTGCTCGACGTCCAGTTCGTCGCCCTCCAGCTAGCGGCCAATCTCGGCAATGCGCACCCGACGCATGTGCTCGGCGCGGGCTGCTCGGTATTCATAGCGGCGGGTTCCTTCGTGGTTTCCTTTTACAGTTTGAGGATGCTGCTGAAGCAGTCCGCGTGATGAGGTCAAGCATCTCGGTAGTGGACAGAGAAAAAACCTGATCCTCGCCGAAAAGTGCGCTCCATTTTTCCAGCCCAAGCTCTTCGGCTAGTGCTGCACTGGTGACAGCCATAGAAGAGTCATCAGTGAGGAGCACCACCAAGATACCTCCAACAACGTCGACCTCCTGGACGCCGGGGAGGGCCGCTAGGCTTTGAGGAGAAAGCGGTGTGTATTCAGTAGCCATCGTGTGTGCCTCTGTTACGCAATTAGGACGACCCAATCCTCAAGCCGGGTCCGTGGTCGAACTCTCGGCGGTTGTTGGTGACAACGATCTGCCCTTGAGCTGGCGTGCCCGGCGATCATCTGGTCATGAGGGCCGATTTGCTTGCCCAGGCTGGCCAGCTCAGCGCGGAGCTGACCAGTGTGGCCGGCAGCCTCCAGAACAAACCCGACAACCAAGCGAGGGTGGATGTCGGGTTTGCGTGTTTACGCCCTCACTCTCGAGCGAAATGGCTCTTGAGGGCTCCCAGCGCACTTCGTTGGAACCTGAACTTCCGTTTCGAAGATCCGTAGGGAGCGCCTGGCACGATCAGGCATTCGCCCCAACGTCCATTCACCATTTCTTCCAGCTGAAGTCGGCACTGATCCAAACGCAGATCGCGGCTGCATTTGATGTGCAGGGAGAATGGATCGCCAACTGATTCATCGGTAATGGTTTCGTGTTCCCATGGCCTCGGCTGTTTGCATAGGATCAGGCCAACTCGCCACATGCGGGCAATCTCTGCCACGTCGATCAGACTTTGCCCTTTAGCGCAGTGGTAGCGCTCATCGAGCACGACTAGGTCTCCCCTTTCAGGTTGCGAATGACTCAAATCAAGAGGCCCTACCATATACATTTCCGCCGTACGCTCAGGGCAAACGACACGGACGCAACGCCCAGGATACTTCAACGAAATCCGGTCCCAGACATCCATCCAACACCCCTCCGAGAGCTCTTCGACAGTTGATGTCGGTTGAACGTGAAGAGGGCTCACCAGGTGAACCCGGCCGCGGCAGGAAGCCAGGTATCGCTCAGCAATCAGCAATGCTGTGGTCGACTTTCCTGCTCCAGTTCGCCCCGTTACTGAAATCATGGGGCGTGTCTCTGTGAGAGAAACAGTGAAGACGCCGCCGGCGTACAGCGGGAGAGCAAACCTGGCCAGCAAAGTCTCGTCATCATCGCCGGCGAGGAACTCCTGGATGCGATGCCAGGGGACCTGAGCACCATGCGCGGCGGCAGCTTGGTCCAGAGCTTCATGGAGGCTGAGCCCATTTGACTTGGCCAGCTTTTTGGCATCCTTCTTCACCTGGTCGAGGGATGCGCCGGAGGGGAAACGGTTAGAAATGGTCAAGCATGCTCCTTGGCGGCAATCTTGTGCCACGCCCACTAGACACATTGCCGAGGGCAATGCTTGGAGGAAGAGAAGTATTGAAGCCATGGCCTAAACCGGCCTTCGCCCAAGGTGGGCGTGCGAGCGCTGGCCAGCGCTCCACTGCGATACTAACCCAACTCCAGTGCATTTCCAGCGAGGCGCCTATGGATGATCCACTTTCCGAACTGCATGCAGACTTCGTGTGGTGCAGGCTTTCTGATTACTGGGGGCCTGTGACCTGGTCGGCCGGGGATGTTTGGATTACAAGGGATGAAGATGGCTGGTGGCTAGACGATGACCGCTCAGCGACGGAAGACCAGGTCAGAGAGCTTCTACAGCGAGCTAGAGGCAAGGTAGAGCTTCATGGCTGCGGCCCCCTGCGCCCCAGGTAGGGTTAGCAACGTAACCTATTGATAATCCTTCCCACCTTGGTGAAGGAGAGGCTGGAAAGCGGACCGCGAAACCAGCCTGAGCCAGCGCCCTTTCACAGTACGATCAGTCCTGAACTGGATGAGGACTGAAGCCATGGATCACCTCGACATACATCATCCGCCGGCAGCGACTGAAGACGACTGGCAAGCCCGATGCGGTGTACAGAAGATCGTGCAAACCGACCGTTATGGTTGCGGGGTAGCGTGTTTAGCGATGGTTGCCGGCTGGACATACCAACGAGCTCGGGAGCATTTCGTAAGCCAGGGGCTTGGCCAAAGGAGACATGGCAGACCGCCCTTCTCTACGAGCTCGGGCGAGATGAGGATGGCGGTGGCTACGGCAGGACTTCTGACAGTGACTCGCCGGTGGCGGGGATGGGCCGATCTTCACGGCCTGGCGATAGTCAAATTGCGAGACATACGGTCCGGAGAAAGGGAGCGATGGCACTGGGCGGTGGCGTTTCGACACCCCGAGTTCGAAATCGCAGTCTTCGATCCGCACCAGGAATGGCCGGGGTTCATTCAACCGCCAATGGACACCCTCTGCACCATCTTTGAGGCATTTCAGCCGAAAGGCGAATGGTTGCAGGTCGAGCAGAGCTTCCCCTTAGCACCAGCTGTCATGTGACGTTTATGGTGCATGTCTCCCATGCTGACCTCATGGGAGACACTCGTTCTGCAGAGCCTCAGACCTGGGGCAGCTTCACTACTCCCCACCCACTGCCGCCGGCGAGGACCACTGGCCGGTCAATATTGGGAAGGTGCAATTCAGGAAAGTCGCAGTAGCGCTCCATTGCCCGGGCAAATCGCATGGCCAACTCGAAGCCATTATCGCGCTGCTCGGGCACAGGAAGAGTCTGGCCCGAGACAATGTCGACCACCACACTCCCCAACGATTTTGAGTTAGACGACAAAGTGAGATGCCATGCGCTCTGCCCTTCAAGGAAGCTGCCGAAGATCGAGGTTTCGACGTCATCGAGCACTCGAAGCTGTGGCTCCCTGAAAAAAACCACTGCGGTTTGTGCCTTCGCTCCCTGCGGTGAAGTGATCCATTCATAAATCGCATAGCTGGTCTGATCAGGGTTCAGCTCAGGGTCAGGCGCCAAGCCAGTCATGAATACAGGGACCGAGCCGAGTTCGGAATCCCTGAGATAGCCCAACCGTGCGACAGGTAGTCCAAACGGTACGTCGTAGTCACGCCCGTCGCTGAGTTCCAGGTTCCATCCGAGATGCTGAAACATCGCCATGTACACCCGCTCATTGGTGAAGTGGCAGCCGCGGCGGTGGTTTTCTTCAGTACCAGGAACAAGCGCTCGATTTTCTTGATCCAGAGCGATGAGGATTTTGTCCAACCTCGAGGAAGGCGACTCACCCTCCTGATAAAGGGACTCTTTGACGGCCGCGCGAAGCGGCACGAGTTCAAAAGAGCCCAGGGGGTTTGCCCATAGGAAAAAATTGGCGGTGGCCGGCTTCACACCAAACTCGTGGATCAGGATTGAGCGATGTTCTGCAAGAGTCGAAAGCCGAAGTTCAGGACTCAAATCCTCAGTCATGAACACGCAGTTCTGTTCCGGGTTGCAGGCCTCGACCATTGCATTCCAGTGATGCCACCCTGACAGCCTCAGGAACACTTCACGACTTCGATCTTTCAGACCTGGAAGGAATCCGGCCAGGCACCCGACCCACGCACGAGCATAGTCCTCCGCAGGGAAGATCATCGGCTTTTCCAGCTGGGGGGCAGATGTATTGGTCTTGATCACAAAAACTCCTAGAGGCGGTGAGCACTCTGCTCACTCACCATGATTCGACAAGCAGCTCTTCTGCCAGTCCGTGCCGTGAATTCGAACAAAGGCCTCCATTTCAGGAGACAGCGGACTCTCGATCCTGAAGTCTCCATAGGCCTCAAGGAATCTCCCCCACCGTTCTCGCAACAGCCCGCCGCGCCTGTATTTAGGCGCCAGCCAGATCCAGGATAAAGTCCAGGGGCTGCCTGATGGGTTCGTTTCCGTCTCGTAAAGGAATGCACAAGCGCCTGCAATCGTGCCGTCAGCACCAGCTGGAATCAGGTAGCCGTGCCAGTCAGCCGTTGCCTTAGTCGACATCGTTCCGGGCCACTGGACAAAGTCGTAGCCAAAATCCGCGCGGAAACGCTGGGCGCGCTTCAATACCTCCTGATGCATCCACATGGGCACCGATGCGTCTACCCGATCGGCGCCAGCGCCACACTTGAGTCTGGCCGCAAACCGCTTGTTCGGGCCCGGGTCCAGTAACCGCTGTGTTTCTCTATGAACCTGACGATGTGCCTCACGATCATTACGACTGCTGGGCAGGTAGACCGTACCGCAGTAGGCACATGTTTTTAGTGCCGAGTTGACGTCACGATATCGGGGCCCGGCTACCTCCAGCGACAACACATCCTCCCCTTGGAGCACCAATGTGAGGCGGTTTCCTAGCTCGTCCCTGTGGCGCTTGGTCGTTGGGAATGCCGGCCGGCGCTCCACATCTGACCTGAGGACTGTCGTGGTACAGCCGCGGGAAACCTCATAGGTGAGAATGAGGTACTCCGACTCCGTCAGCATGGGCTTGCCTGCCAGGTTGCCCTTTATCGCCTGCACCAGCTGACCAGGTGAAACAGCGAAGCCCAGGCGTTCCATGATGATCAGCAGAGCAACGGCATCGGCAACGGCATAGCCATCCAGCCACAACACATCGTCGTCGAGACGCCTGGGCTTCCGGCACAAGCTGACTTTGGGGATTCTGAAGTAGGCAGCCAATGCCTCTGCGTATCGGCCGGCCACACCAAACCCGCGGTACTCAGTCGCGATAATCAAATCATCGAGGTCGGATCTCGAAATACCGCCACACTCCAACAGTTCACGCTCAGCCGGAGCCAATCCCGTCCGATCATCAAGCCGGGGGCGCTGCTCCGTCAGCAGTTTGTAGATCCGCTGCAACAGGTCACTGGAAAGCTTACCGGTCAAAAGCTACCTCTCGTGTCGCGGCTATTTGGGAATAGGCAGTCTAACGACCGCCGGAAGAATTCAAATGGAGGGACGCTGAAACCCTCACATCTCTGATCAGAGCATCCGCCGAATGGGTGAGTCCGACAGATTCCCCCTTTCGTACATTTTTCGCCCACGATTAACTTTTACTTCTTGGTTACTCACGAAATACTCACACCGAGGACGACAGTTTCTCTACCTAGATTTCCCTGAACAACGAAGGAATCGTATGAAAAAGCTTGTCACCGCCCTTTCACTTTCGCTGTTTGCCGCGGCTGCTAGCGCGGCTGAAGAGCCCATGAACATTCTCTACCTTGGCGTCCTGCCACTGGTAGTGGAGGACGTAGGCCCTGTCATCACCGCTAGGGTGGATAGCTGGGGAAAAACAGGCTCTGACACGGGGCAGTTCACAAAAGTGAATCAACGCATGGTGGACGCCCTTCATGCTCGTGGGTGCAAGATGACAATGCATGTACAAGGGCAGATGCGGATTCAGTTGTCAGACCCGAAGGCCGTCCTGACATGTGAGTCTGGTCCAGGTGCCAAAGCTCAGATAGAACTGAAAGGGGCATTGTTTGACCGGGAATTTACCCCCGGGCTAAGCGCAGTGGGCGCCGACGACTCAGTGCTTTTCATAGTGGAAGAAGGCGGTAAGAAAATCTGAACGCGAGGCGGGCCAGGCCCGCCCAAAACCCGAACATCCTCATTTTCCCTCAGAGCGCTCTATGCCGCGCTACTGAGACTATGTGCGTAAAACCCAGCGCCATGCTCATGAGGCCCTTCGATTGATCTCTCGTCCATAGAAAATTCCCGGACTGTGGCGTGCGTGAAGAAATGGACCAAGCTACTTTGAGGGGAACCATCCCTCAGAGGACCGCCAGATGACAGCCGCAAGGAAGAGGCACAACGCTGCCTGGTTGATCTCTACGTCATCGATGCTGATGACTACCGCCGCAATGGCGGCGGAGAACCCTGCCCAGGGCGACCCATTCTCACCCACTACACTCAAGGATTGGGTATCGGTCATCAGCACCCTCATCACCATGGCCCTGGCGATATGGGGTATCTGGAGCGGCTTGAGGTCAGCCCGAAATGCGATCCAAGAGAAGCGAAAAGAACACCGTCAGAAGCAGCTTGCCGCTGCACGGGACATGATGAAGGAGATTTTCACAGACCCACTCGCCCGCTCTGCAATGCGAATGATGGATTGGTCAGGCCGATCCTTCACCCATGAAGGCCAGACCTACGTCGTTCACTGGAGAGACCTCAAGCCAGCCCTAGTGGTACATGAGAAGGGGGTGGGGTTCAGCAAGCAGCAGGAGTTCATTCGTGACTGCTTTGAGGCCTACTTCGATCACATGCTGGTGCTCGAACACTTCCTGAAGCAGGACTACCTGCACGAAGCCGACATTGCTGTGCCCTTAGAGTATTACGCCGGTCGCGTCATGGCATTTCCTGATACTTACGACGGGTTCCTGCGGGCGTATGGATACAGCGAAGCACGTGCACTGATGCAACGCCTTGCGGAGCGCGGAAAATAGGGTGGAATTGCTACGGCTACTACTCCATCGGAGGGGGAAGCAGGATGTCAGAGAAGGGCTCAGGCACCACTAGATTGTAGGGTTTAAGCTGTTCGAGGAGCCCTTTGTAGCTGAGCAACGGGATGGTTCGAGCAGGTTCATCAAGGTCGTTGCCAAAAAAATTCTCCCAGTGCCCCAAAAGCACAACACGGGGTTTGGTCACCCTGAGGAGAGCTGTGGGGTAGTAACTAACTTGATTCCACCCTCCTCCGCAAAGGATCTCGACGTCGACGCGCTTTGAGTCGGAAATGATGGGTGGAAAGCCCCATGGAGGCTCAGCGGCGCTGTCTTGGTAGTGAATACGGTAAACCGGCCGGCCATCCTCCCCGAGGAGGTCAATCATCCAGGCCAGAGTTACTTCACCAAGTCTCCAGTCCAGCAGACCAGTCGGCAAATCGTCGAGATCCCAGTCGTACTCACCTGGGATGAAGTTATGGCCGAAGAGGTGCCCGGCATGCATGCTTCTAATAGGCATCACACGGATCGAACCCACGGAATTTGCTACGTTTACGCCCCCATCCGTGATGACCTTCCCGTCGGAGTAAAACCATGTCCCAGGTCGGGAGGGATCACGATGGTCGGTTATCTGCTGCTCGCTTGGCACCACCACCGCGCCAGCGCCAAAGATCCGCTGTCCTGAGCTGTTCTTTGCTGCATGAAGAATGTGCTTAACCGTTTCAGACCCGTATACGATCGCTTTCGGAGAGTGCTTTTCTACGACCCGGGGCACATCGAGAAGATGATCGTAGTGCGCATGACCCACCAGAAGCATCGTCACGTCTGCTGCAGGCGGCATGTGCCTGTCGACCTTCTCGTTGTCGGCTACCACTCGAGCAGGGGGTATCCCAGGAATGCCGAGGCTGGCCGGGTTGGTGAACGAAGGCGCCAGCAATAGCCCCTCCCCACGCCAATGTATGAGCCAGCCACCTACGCCAAGAAACTGAATCTTCGGCTCATCGCCCCAATGGTGATTCTGAATCGATAACCCTTCTGAAAGCGGCTCATGAGTACAGCCGACCAGCAAACTCAATCCCAGCACGATCGATAGACCTCGCATGGTCGGCACCCCTGCTGTCAAGGTTCGAAGCGGTATACGCGGTGGTAGAAGGCCCAAAGCATGGAAAACATCGCGACCAGCAATACCCAGTGGGTTACCTCTGGCTTGAACAATGGCAAGAGGAAACCCAGTTTGAAGTAGTCGATTCCAAGAAGGCATACCAAGACCATGCCAAGGACCAATAGCCCCCTGGGCCCCTTCATCATGCGAAGTGGATGGGCAATAACAGCAGAGAGGGGAACTCCAAGCAGTGCCAAATAGACAACCCAGACCTGCTCCGAAGGGATCGGCTCGTTTAAGAAGCGAAGACCAGCGAAACCCAGTAGCAGCGTCAAGCAGTCCACCAGGTCAGAGACGAAGGCGCGCCTGGTGTAGCCCTTGCCAAGATCATAGTGCCTGACCATCAGCCTGCTGAATTGCAGGCAGTGGTAGCCAATGAACCAGGCAGCCATACACAGAGACCAGCCGTTTGGGGACGCGCTCTCGAGAAATACCCTGGCATGCAAGGCACTAACCGTCCAGACAAGAGCGGCTCCCAGCGCTGCCGGGTAAAGCAACCCTGAAACGAGAAAGTACATGCGGGGACCGACTTCCATGATGCAGCTCCTAGGTAAGAGATGTTCAGCCTGCATTTTGACTGATCATAGAACCTGAGGAGTGAGGAAGTAGGAAGATCGAAAGGAGAGTCGAGGGGGCATGCCCCCTCGCTGGAGGTCATGCTACACGCTGGCGCTGCGCACGACGTTCCTGAATCTCTTGAGCATCGATGCAAAGGCTTGCAGTCGGCGCGACCAAAAGGCGCTTGAGCCCAATCGGCTGCCCAAACTCAGCGCAGTAGCCATAATCTCCTTCTTCGATCCTTTTCAGTGCAGCCTCCACGTCCAGCAACTCTGCCTGGTCCCGCTTCAGCATCCGCATTTCCATTGCGCGCTGCTCTTCCGCGGAGGCAGTATCCGCCGCATCCGGGAGACGCGCCTCGGAGTCATCGCGGAACGCCTCTGCTCGTTGAGCGAGCAGGCCCTGTAGGTGCAGTTTTCGATTGAGAAGAAGTTCCTTGAAGAAAGCCAGTTGCTGGTCGGACATGTAATCCGACTCCGGCGCGGAAAGCAGTTGCTGCTGAGTGAGTAAGGTGGACATAGGCGATTCCTTGTGAAGAGGTGGATGGCCCGAGCTTAACGAGGCCTCTCCCCTCTTCAACTCAAATGCCTCCGCTAAATCCCCGGCTACGCAGTCTTGAACCACAGGACTGCACCGTTATGGTCACCGTCCACACCAGCAGGAGGACATTCATGGAATTCAAAGCGTTGGGCACTGGCCGTTCCACATTCGATGAGCACTACGGGGCGGCAGCCTATTCCCTGGGCGATCAGCTCGGTTTCATTTACTTTCGCTCAACCGGCATCGAGCCGAGCCATTGGGAAAGCCGTATCTATGAGAACGGCCTGGTAGCAATGGCGCCAGTGGCTACTGACACGGCTATCCAGGAGGCATTCGACAAAGTGGATCTCTGTGCCGCGCATGCCAGAGCTTTCTCCAGAGCGATGGAAGCTCTGAGCGCGCATGGTTGCTCCGATGAGGTGCTCTGTTTGCTAACAGCGGCAGAGGGGCAAATTCAGGAGTTGATTTCCGCTGTTTAGCGCTGAAAGAGGCTGCTACCCTTGTCGTGAGAGTCAAGAGGAACGCGCTATGCAAACCACCGTCAAAAGCGCTGCAGAAATCGAAGTCGGCCCATTCCGCTATACCGAACGAGCCTTCCTAGCTACCTTGCTTTGCCTGGCCATCGGAGCGCTGGCGTTGGCATCGATGCTCGGGAGTCACCCCACGAGCGATGCCACCTTGGGCACACGCATGCTGTCAGTGCAGATGATCGCTGCCTACCTGATCGTACCAATCACCAGTGTGGGCGGTTTCCTGTGCCACAGAGCCGGCTCTAAGGCCCTTGCCGGAATGCTCCCCCTTATTGGAGCAGGCTTCTTGGCCGGCGCGCTGGGCGCAAGCTTGATCTGATTTCCCCTTAGGCTCGGCATTGCCGAGCCGTTTTCTTTTTGTGCGGCGCGTCCATGGAATCCAATCGCTGCAGAAGACCAGATTCACTTGGAGGCCACCAGGCCGCCGTTATACTGCTTACTTCACCCCCTGATTTACATGGAGAAATGCGTGAATAAACAAGAACTTATCAACCAAATCGCCGAGTCCGCGGACATCACCAAGGCTGTCGCTGGGAAAGCACTGGATGCGGTGATCGAGTCCGTGACTTCCGCGCTGAAGGCCGGTGACACTGTGACGCTGGTGGGCTTTGGCTCATTTTTGGTAAAGGAGCGCGCTGCGCGCGAGGGTCGCAATCCTCAAACCGGGAATCCTGTCCAGATTGCTGCTGCGAAGATTCCTGGCTTCAAGCCGGGCAAGGCGCTCAAGGACGCGATCAACTGATCGCTCCATCGCAAGACAACCCCGCCCTTCGGCGGGGTTTTTTTTGATATCCCCCAAAAAAGGGGCACTCCCTTTCCATTATTGGATTGAACAAGGATTTCAAGACATGAAATACATCCACACTCCTGAAGCGAAGGCATTCCTGGTCGACGGCAGCACTTGGCCGGCCACCATAAACACTTCGCTCCCCCATTTCCTCGCCAAGGCATCCGGCATGCTCTTTGGCGGCAAGAGCAGCCAGGAGATCCGCCTGGCTGAAGGTCAAGTTCTACCCAAAATTGAGCATGCGCGCAGTCTGGTACTACGCCAGCTCCGCCCATTCCTGTTTGTCGACCCGACAGGGCTGTTCAACGGCATGGAGCCGGTTGCTGCATACGATAAGTCGCTGATCGTCGCAGACCAGGTCCTGGTGGCTGTTGATCTGCTTGAGGACTTCGACATTTTCGTTGGGCTGACCCGTCTGTATCCGGCCTTGGTAAACGATGCTGCGGCCGTGAGAGCCGAACTCGCCAACCAGATTGCCCGTAGCTACAACGGCGTCCACAAGAGCGTACGGAACGTGAATAGCGGCCGCGCGCACCCAAGCGGATGAGCATGACTGATCGAATTCCTGACGGGGCTGAAGCCCTCACCCGCGAACGCGGTACCCTAGTCGATATTGTTTTCCGTGATCCCGCCGGTCCTTGGTCGGTTTGTACCTTCCGGCGGGAAGACAACACCTCCTTCACCGGTACCGGCAATTTCGGCAACGCAATCCTCTATGAGGACTACATCCTGTACGGCAAGCGCGTACCGGATATCGACGGCGCTGATTTCGATGTCAGCCAGTTCACCTCGATGCCACCAGCGAAGGTTGAGTCACTGGTTGGATATCTCAGCGTCCTCACTGGCGTCCCACGCAGTGTTACGAGCAAGGCTGTCCAGCACTTCGGCGAAAGTCTGATTCCAATTCTGGACCAATCACCAGATAGACTCGTGGAAGCTGGAATCTCCCCGCAAGAAGCCCAGGTCTTAGGCCAGGTTTGGGCTGATCAACGAAGTGAGCAACTCGCACTCGCACAGATCGACGTCGAGGGTATTCCGCCGGCGAAGCTGGCAACCCTGCAACGTCGCTTAGGCTATGCCGCGAACCTCAGTGAGGTTCTGAAAGAAGACCCTTATCTGCTCTACGTCCATTTCGAGGACATTCTCTTCACTTCCGCGCTGAACCTCGCGAAAAGGTTTGGAGTGACCAACAACACAGTCTCTGCAGTTAAAGGCGCGGTGGTCGGCGTGCTCCGCCGGGAGGCTTGGCTCGGGCACAGCTACGTTGAAGGGAGGCCGCTCATCGAGTCGGTCATGAAGATGCTTCGACTCACCAAAGATGAGATCAAGCCCCTCATTGCTCAGGCCGTAACCGACCTCGCCATGGCCAAGGTTGTCCATGCCAGCGGCGGACAGCTACAACTCCTGAGCCTGCACGAAGCAGAAAACAAACTGGCCGGCCTCGTGCGGAAATGGGCAGCACTGGACTGCAAAGACGCCGAGGACCTGGTGCCCACCGAAAAGATGGCCACCAAGCTCTTGAAGCCACTGGGCCTTGAAAACGGGACTGCGAAGACGTTCTCAGCAGGACTCCGCTCGCTCTTGGGAGAACGTTTTGCGCTGATCCAGTGCGAAACCCTCTCAGACCAAATGCTGGTTATCAAGGGCCTTCAACTCTTCCTGAAAGCCTTCGGCGCAGACGCCATCTATTCCGCTTATACAAACGAGATGGCTGACGAGGTCAACCGACTGCTCGATGACGACAGTGTCGTCGTCACGTACTCGGCATTGATAGGCATTGATCCAAAGACAGGGGTGCCTTCACAGCATGGCAAAAGACCGATCAACGCGGATGTGTTGATTCTTGCCGGGGCGGACTCGCTTGGGATAGAGGAAATGGTGAACGTCCTGCGCGCCGTACCAGATTCGAGCAGGGTTTTCCTGCTTGGGGCAGCAAAGGACCTACCAGCTCACTCCATTGGCCAACCGTTCGCGGAGCTCACCCAAGGCGGGCCGGCGCGAGTTTTCCAGGCGAGCTTTTGGTTGCCACCCAGATCACCGCAACGCGAAGCATCGCGGCGTATCTGGAGCGGGACGCTCAAAGCGAACGACGAAACCTTCGACCCAACCCAAGCGATATCTTGGCTGTCGGTGCCATCCGAGCTGCTCATCGAGACCTTACCTGTTGTGGTTAGGGAGTTCGCCCGGCAGCTACAGGTAGACCCGCTGCTCGATATTAGGGTTGTAGTCCCAGCCGCCAAGGGGCCTCGAGGTGAGGACATGGTGGGCCCGCTGTCTGCAGCGATCGCTCGGGAGTTCACTGGCGAGGAGCACCTGGTTGAGTTCCATGGAAAAGGGCTGTTCAAAGGATTGCCTTTCGTAGTTAGGCAATCCGTCGCCAGCACAAACCATCCACCCTTTTCCGTGTTCACCGCCGCTGAAATCAATCCAGAGCGCCTGAACGCTGTAGACCGAGCTGGTAACCATTACTTGCTCAGCCTGGCAGAGCGCCTCGATGTGTTCCAGGGCGCTGTCATGACGCCGAAGCTCATCCGGGGGCGAGTCTACGACGTTGTCGTCTTGGTGGTCGGCGAGGGCCAGCAGGACCTCATCAACACCACCCTCATCTCGACTCTCCTGAACAGTGCGAAGACCACCTTGCTGGTGGTTGGCGCACTCGACGGATTGCTGACGGGATATTCCCTGCGCGAACCGACTGTTGCCCGGTCTCTTCTCCCTAAACGGATAAATCCAGATGTCGATCAAATCAGCGCGCCTTGAGGCGCTTGCCGCCGAGCATGCGGAAATTCAGCGACAGCGAAATATCGCAATCAGCCTTCCGTTGGTAGGGGCAGCAATTCCATTTGTGCCGCTCCCCTTGACGGTGGCCATCGCTGCAGGCTGTGCTATCTGGTCCCTGCTGCTTGATCGGAAAGAAGCTGAAGCGTCTACCACGGATATCTGGGACGCCGGTTACATCGAAGCCCCGATTCCGGATTGCGACTTCCGCCGCTCCACTTTTCTGGGCAAGGCCATTCCTTGGACAGAGTGGAAGGATCGCGTTGACGCGATCACGAGTACGAAGGGCATCGCCACCGCTGACGATATCCGCCGGGAGTTGATCGACACCTATCCATCAATGATCCCATTCATGCTGTCCGACGACATCATGACTCGCCATGTAGCGCTGCTCGCTGCAACCGGGACCGGCAAGACCGAACTGCTTCTGGCAATCATCCAACAACAGATAAAAAAAGGGGCCGGCCTTCTGCTAATCGAAGCGAAGTCAGACTCTGATTTCTCCGGCTCGATTTACGGAATGATGGAAGCGGCCGGCCGGCTCGATGAGCTGCTGATCATCAACTTCGAGTTCCCGGAAATGTCGCATACCTACAATCCGTTCTTCTCGGGCGGGGTCCGCGCAACCATTTCCACTGCAATGAAGCTCCAAGCCAACTCCAAAGAGGAGTTCTGGACGGACATTGCTCGCTACTCCCTGACTGCCGCGGTGCTGTCGCTGAAGCTGCAGCCCGGGGAGCCAGTGTTCCACATCAAGGACATCATTGCAGTGTTGTCCGACTTCGACCTGCTGCTGAGCTTTATCCGCAACATACGGGTATCCGACTCCATCTATCACAGCGATGGTGTCGAGTGGCTGCACTCATACCTTCGCTTCTGGTTCGACGAAGAAAAACAGGTGTGGAACCTGCGCGGGTACAAGCAGTTGCTCCAAGGACTTGTGTCAAAACTTTCGGCGTTCGCCCACTCCGAATACTCCAGCATCGTCAATACCTACAGCCCGGATGTCGACCTCAAAGAGGCGATCCTCCAGAACAAGGTTGTTGTGTTGTCCATGTCGTCGCTTGCCGACAAAGACGGTGTGGAGCTATTCGGCAAATTGTTCATCTCTGATCTTGCTCGAGCGATCGGCGAAATCCAGCTCTCGAAAGCCAAACCGCTGATGATGTGCCCGGCCATTTTCGACGAGTACCCATCATTCATGGACGAGAGCCAGGTATCCCTGTTCCAGCTGGCGCGATCGGCGAATGTGCCCATCATCATTGCTTTCCAGGGCGTTGGCTTCCTCCAGAACATTTCCCCTGCCTTCGTCGAGATGGTGCTGGGCAACTGCTGGACACACCTGTACTGCGACATCCGGGATGCCCAGACGCGGGAGTTCGCCGTCAAGCTTGCGGGGACGATGATCAAAAGGTTCGTCCAAGAGTCCTCTGGCAGCAGCACGGGACAGAGTTACGCATCCGAGCAATCAGGTCTCTACACAAACGACTCGGAAGGCGCCAGCTCAAGTACCGGATACAAGGCGACGCGGGAGGACATCCTGCAACCCGAAGACTTTGCGTCGCTCGACCAAGGCGACGGGATCATTGTCGCGAAGTCGGGAACCTATCGTGTCCGCATGCCGTTGGTGAGGAACAGCTTCCCGAACGTCCACTTCAAGGACATGCGACTGGTCCGCAGGCCACGTCGAGCGCGCTCGGGCGTCAACGCCTGGCAACGATTCCACGAGAAGAACAAGGCAATGCTGGAAAAGCTGACTCAGGGCTGAATTTAGCATGCGAAACTCGAGCATTGAGGAGACACCATGAATTGGCAAGACAAACTGCGGCAGTGGGATTGGGACTTCGGGGTTGTATGGGACTGGTTTCTCGATATTACCCAGTTCCATGTGCAGCGAATCGGTTGGCCCGCTTACTTGGCCATCGCTGCCGTGATCATCTGCCTCGGGCTTGCTTTCCAGCCTACTCGCGGCCTGACCTCTCTGCTGATTAACGCCTTCGTCCGCATGATTTTCACCTACGTGCAGATCGTGCTGTCGTTGGTAACCGTGCAGTTGTTTGGATTCCTGGGCAAGGTGCTGCTTGCACAATTCCATCGAACCAGGCGCTGGGTTGGCCAGCTGTTCGACGAGAAAAAAACCTCTTAACTCTCTGCTCCCCTCCCCTCGGGCCGGCCCAAAGCCGGCCTGTCACTACCGACCCTCAAAAAAGGGGCACTCACTTTCCACTATTTGGGAAAGGAGGGCCCTTTATGAACTTTCACGCATGGGCTTTAGGGATCGGATATCTGGCGGCCATTGCCGTTCAGCCAGCATTTGCTGAATCCGACCCGTACGTAATCGATCAGCGCGATCCCCGGTATCAGCGTGCCATTGAGCACCTGTCTCTCGCTGCTCAAAACCTTCGCATGGCTCAGGACGAACTCAAGAAGGCCGAAGCCAGCGCCCCACTTCCAGGGCTGGATCTCGTAAGGATGCTCGCACAGGTCCGGCCCGTGGAAGAGACCATCAACGTAGTTCTGCAACCGGAGCAAAAACGGCTCCGTTACCAGACCGTTACCCCCGATGGCCTGTTTTTCACCCCAACTCGAGTCGGAGATTGACCCATGCAAATGACTGGCCTCGCGCCGCAACTGAAAACGGAGGACCTCAAACGCTTTGCGTTGGGGATTCTCGCACTGGCGGTGACCATCTTCATCGTCGCCATGCCCGATATCGCAATGGCTGCGTTCGACGGCGATTTCGCGCCGGACGAGACGATCGCGAAGAACTCCAACAACAGCTTCCTCTACTGGTGGCGTCTGATTGCCAGTTACGGTCTCTGGGCCGGGTTGGCACTTCTGCTGCTGTCGGTGCTTTTCGCAGGCGCACGCGGCTGGTGGGTATTCGTGCTCGTGGTTCTGATTTCCCTCTTCGGTGAAACCGTAGTGGTCAAGGCCGGTAACCTGGCCGGCTTCAACATGGCCGGTGGTACTGGTTCCAGTTCTTCGGGGACCAAGTAACCATGCGCTTGAGAGTCACAACTGAAGCACCGACTTATGCCTTCGCGACGAGCCCGGTGAACTTCGGAGGCCTCACCCAAGAGGACCTTCTGTTCTTCATCGTTCCCTTGGTGATCGTCAGCAAAACCACAGGCGAAAACCTTTGGGCCTTTGCCGTTGCATTTTTCTGCCTGTGGCTCTTCAAGCGTTCCACGAGAAATAAGCCTCAGGGCTTCCTAGCCCTGATGGCCTCAACTTTCGTAGGCGACCTCTACGTAATGACGAGCGAGTTCCCTGCCCTTCAAAAGGCAGTCGGGAAGTTCGGTCGCTTCACTGCGCGGATCTGGCTCGAGATCGGGCTGATTCCCTCACCGTCTTACTGCAACCGATACGAGCCCTGACATGAGTGAGCAATACGGCGCACCGTTGAAGTATTTCAATTTGCTCGGCGCAAGTGATCTTCGTGCGGGCAGAGCCATCATTACGCTGATCGCCATCTCAGCGGTTTTTGCAGTCGTTATCGCCGTGCTGGTTGGCATGAATAGGGAACTGCAGGAAACAAACCGGAGATTGCAAAGCGAGCGAATCATGTATGGATTCCCAAACTCTGAGGGGATCTTTATCAGCGAGCGGCAGATTCCACAGAGACACATCATTGCATTCGTGGCTGTCTTCCTTGACAACTACTACAACTTCACTCCTCTGTCTGCTCGAACCAATGCCGAAGAAGCATTGAGAATGATGTCGCCACGTCTCCGCGCGCTGAAGGAAGATAGTTTGAAGATCGTTGCAAACCAGTCGGTTGAGCAGCAGATCACACAGGTATTCACAAAATCTTCTCCATATCAAGTCGAAGTTACCCCACAGGGTTATGTGGTGTCCTTCACTGCTGAACGCCACAGGGCCACTTTGAATAGGGTTTTCAACAAGGCTAAGTACAATGTGAAAATTCTAATCAAGCCAGTCAAGCCTTCGAAGTTCTACGAGTGGGCGGTTGTGGCTGATGACTTCGACATCCAGGAGATTTAGGGTTGAAGAAGCGACTGATAGCTGCCGGCCTTTGCGCAGCCATGTCAACCACGATATTTGCGAGCGACGAGTGCAACCGGAATCCGCGCACTGTTGTTTACAACAACTCGCCAGTTGACATTTACATTTCAAACGACACCCAGCGTGCAGAGGTTTTGTTCCCCGAGCCCTACCTCGACGGTATTTATGTAGAGGTAACTCAGGGCATGGACTTCTACCCGTCCCCTATCAAAAACAAGCTCGCATTTCAAGCGACAGATCCGCTGTATACGGGCCTTGTTTATGTCGATGCGCCGTCCAAGCAAACGTACATTCTCAAACTTATAACCCGGCCTGGTTGCGCAGACAGCCAAGTCACTATTTCGGGCCAGCCGATCGCTGATAGGTCCGCCATGGCGCGAGACTCCCGCGGAAGAATTAAAGGTCTGATGAACTATCTCTACGATGGGAAACTGCCTTCGGGATATCGCGAACAGGATTTTTCCCGACTTTCAGAGACTGATCGTGTTGTGTTTCGGCAGGGCTCGCTGGAATTCAAACTTCGCTCCCAAGTTGTGGGTCCGAAGTACATCGGCACTACTTACGAAGTCATCAACAACGGTCGCACGTCAACAAAAGTCGCCATTGATCAAATCGACTATGGCAACAAGGCCGTACGCGAGTCCCTTGGAATTGCCAGACAAGTTTCCATGCTCCCTTCCTCTCGGATACTAGGCCCCTCCCCCGAATACATTACCGAGGTCTACGGAGAGTCACATCGCGGGTTGCTATTCATCGTATCGGAGAAAGTACAGTGAGCGCCGATAACGATCAGAAGAAGAACGTAATAACGAAGCAACGCGGCCTATATATCGTCGCTGCAGTTGGTGCGCTTGGTGTTGCCATGAACTTCATGGGCGGCAACAGCGAAACCACAGGTGCGACTTCGGTTGACGCACCCAAGGCAGTTGAGGTTGGCAGTGACAAAGTCAACTCGATCACCATCCAGGATAAAGATGCTGCACTGACTCAGTTCGCCAAGAAGATCGAAACCCTTGAGGACAAAATCAAGCGAGGCGAGGAGGATCGCGAGGCTCTCAAGGCGAAGATGCTTGAGGACCAACGCAAAGCAGAGCAGAAATCGAACACTGAGATTCGAGCTCTCAGTGAAGAAGTTGCACAACTACGAAAAGATCAGGTTGACGGTGTTTACGGTGGTATCAACAAGCTGGACAAAGGCTCCAGCATGCCATTGCCACCCTCATCTTCTGAAGGACTAAACCTCGAGGACTTTTCACTCGAGCCGCCAATGCCGGCAGTTTCTGCAAACCCATCGAACTCCAACCGTTACGGTCCGAACTATTTCCTGCTCAATGGCGGGGACGCGGGCGGTCAGCAATTCAACGGAAAAAGCGGAGGCGGCGCGGGCTCAACTGCTGAGACCGAGCAACAGCTGTTTGCCAACATGTCAGCTCCTGAGTCGAATGGCATTCAGCGCGCTGGCGTGAATACCTACAACGAGACCGACGCGACCCTGGCAAAGCTGAACGGCCGCCAGCCGAACCCGGACCCGATGCCGGCAGCCCAGTCTCTCAACGCCTCCCTGCCAACCCAGAGTCCGCGCGAAACGTATGAAGTTCCCGCCTTCTCTTTTGTGGAAGTCACCACGCTTCACGGGGTTGCGTGCCCGATCGGCGCCAACGCTCCTGGGGCATCCGAAGAAGGGAAAATTCCCGCTCGACCGGTAGTCCTTCCGGTGCGCGGCATCTTCAAGGGTCCCAACGGCGCCGAACGAGATCTCGGCACTATCCACCTGATGGGCCTCTGCTCTGGCAACCGCAACTCCAGCTCGAATACGGGCCGCGCGACCATTCGCATCGAGCAACTCTCCTACTGGGACGAGACCGGTGGTGCCCAGACGGTCCCTGCAACCGGGTACATCGTCGATACGCGAGACAACGAGCAAGACGTCTACGGCCGCCTGGACAAGGCCTCAGGCCGCACCCTCGCACTCCAGTCAGCTGCAGCAGCCGCAGCGGCATATGCCTCCACCCTGAGCCAGGCCGAGTTCACTACGAATAGCGCGATGGAAAACGGAACCAGCTCAACCACCAGCCAGTTAACCGGGAACGCCACGAAGGCGGCGGTCAACGAGGGCATCGCCGGGATGTTCAAGAAGATCTCGGAGCGATTCGAGCGAGAAGCAAACGCTGCGGTAGACACCGTCATCGTCGAGCCGGGCATCAAGCTGCGCTTCGTAACAGACCAAACCTTCCGTGTTTTGAAACCAGCTGAGGCGTTCGACATTGACCCCGGCATGTACGACACCCTGATCTAGGAACCAGCCATGAACATCCGCCCATTCTTGGCCTTGTCCACCGCATTGCTTCTCAGCGGTTGTGCCAGTGAGGAGCCTTTCAAAAACAGTGCTTCGATGGACCAGATCTACGATGCGGTCCATGGCAGCGCCAGCAGAGACACGGTCTCGCTCCTGCGCCAAGGCCTGCGCGCGCGGCCAGAGCTTGGCTCATCGGAACCGTACTTTCCGATCCGAAACCCGGACGTTGTAGCGCCGGTATGGGTGGTGCCATACGCCGACGCTAAAACCGGCGTGAAGCATGGCGGCCGCTGGGATTACATCATCGTGGAGGAAGCAGATTGGGCAAACTGACCATCGGCTTCTGTCTCCTGGCAGCGGCATCCACGGCTTTGGCTGAGGGTGTTCCCCAGATGTACAAGGATGCCATTCGCGAACACCACACAAAGATGATCCTGGGATCAGGCCAAGACCTGACTGTTCTTCAACCTGACGTCGTTCTCTATCGGAAAATTTTCCAAAAGGAAAACACAACCGATCACCGCGAGCTGATTCAGGCAGACGAAATCCCGTGGGCACAACTCTTCAAGAACCAAGACCTCACCCTTGGTGAAATCGTCCGACTCTCGGCCGCAGCGTCCGGCTACGACTCTCGCTTCGATCCGCAAGTCAACCAAGACCAAGTGATCAAGCTCAACTCGCATCCCAACTCGCTGCGCGACCTTGCGGAATACCTCACCCGAGTCAGTGGCGCTCGTGTGACCGTTTACCCGGAAGGGCGCGTGGTTACAGCAACACTCAAGGGGCAGGGTTGATGGCCAAGGTAAAAATTGACGACCTGCATCTCTACGACACTGAGTTGGCTGGCCTGGCTCGCCGCGGGTATCAGGGCGGCATGCCCATCCAGTTGCTTTCCGATGCATTCCTGTACGAGAAGCATGGCAGCTATTTCCACACCATCGATGGTCGCTTCGCCAAAATCTGGAAGCTACGAGGTATGGATGCCTCGCTCCTGAACAACGATGACCTGTGGTCCCTCAGTAAAGGTCTTGGTGATGTACTGAACAAGTATCCATCTGGATCGGCCGGTCAATTCATTCGTCACACCCATCGAGATATTCGCGAAGTTCTTGGGATCTACCGTGCAGGTATTGAAGGCGGAGAAGATGAGTTCGCTCTCGAAATCGCGAACTCGATCGTCGAACGACAGATCGTTGCGGCAAGCTCGCCTGAAGGTTTCTTCACAAAGCTCTCCACCGAGGTCCTTGAGCGCATGCGTGAGGACTCTCTGGCCGAGATCGAGGATGAGAAGCTTCGAAATAATGTTCGGACTCTTCTCATGGGCGGTGACCCCTGGGCGGAAGAGGGAGAGGATGACGTCCGGGCCAATGTCACCGAGCAGATTGAGCGCGAAGTAAGCCAAGGTCGCTATCCCTTTGTAACGGACTTCTACCTGGTCTTGCTCTGGAGTCCGGATTATCTCTTCGGCAAATTCATCGACAACACAGCGAAGAACGCACTGGCTTCGATGGGGCTTATCGACGCCAACAAGCTGGCTCATAAGGAATACACGAAGCACGCAAGACGCTTTGGCCAACTCTGTCATGAGATCGGCCAGGCTCTGGCCACGTTCGGGTTCCAGCCGGGCTCGCTTAACGGCCAAGGCCTCATCAACCTTCAGTACCAGCTTTTCAACCCCGTTCGCTGCTTCAAGGTCGACCCGCCCAAGTACCGGCCTGACTTGCCCATCCTGGATTGCTTGAAGAACCCGAGCCAAGTCGCGTACCGGGAAACTCTCAACAATGCCCCGATGTTCGCCTCTGTCGAAACCGAGGAGAAAGGCTGGACGATTCACGATTCTGGCGTCCCCTACTTCATCCGCCCAGTCTCGGTACTAGGTAAACCAACCTCGAGCTTCCCGGGCATGCTGCAGGTGGCCATGTCGGGCATCGAGAGCGAATCGCTGATCACCATCAACTGGAGCGTGCCCTCACCAGTAGCGATGATGAGCCGCCTATGGACTCGTGGGCGCATGCAATCCGGGAAAGAAGCCATGAAAATTGGCGACAAGGATCTGCTGGCTCAGCAGCGCAATGACCTGGAGAAGGTCAAATCCAAGATCAGTGCGGAAAACGCCAACAACCGCGAGCAGTTTTTTGACGTGTCGCTTCACATCAACCTGATGGGGTTCGTCGAGGCCCAGGTCGATGATCAAGCCATGCAGTTGGAGAACATGCTTTGGCGTGTGGGGCACAAAGAATCCCTTCGCGGCAACGCTGCTGTCAGGAACAGCATGCCGTTGAACTTCCGCAAGAGCAGCATGAAGCTCTTCCGTCGTGACACCCCTCACCTCACGGAAAGCTTGTCCCATCTGTGTCCGTTCTTTGTTGAATACCAAGGCTGTTCCGACCCTGCAATCCTGATGAACAACAGGGCGGGACAGCCGATCTATCTGGACCTGTGGGGCCAGATGACGAACACCGCGCATAGCCTGATTTGCGGTAGTACCGGTACTGGTAAGTCGTTCACCTTCAACAACCTGTTGATGGCCTTGAGGGTGAAGTACCGACCGAAAGTCTGGATCATCGACAAGGGCGACTCCTACGAGAGCCTCTGCCTGGTTCTCGATGGCAACTACATTCGCCTTGCGACCGAGCCGTTCAAAGAGCCGATCACCGGGCGGACCATCAACCCCATCTGTATCAACCCGTTCTGGATCGGTAAAAACGACGACGGCAACAACGAAATGCCGACGTTGGAAGACATGTTCTTCATTGCTCGCATGCTGGTGATGATGATCACCTCCAGCGCTGCAGAGCAGTCCAAAACATCGGTCATTACCCCAGTGACAGTGCCTCTGCTGTATCAGGCACTCAACGAGTTCTATACCGACTGGGTAGCTACCAAGCCGAAGGACGAACCTCGTTTCAGGGACTTCATCCCTTACCTCGACAAAACTGAGTTCACTGAACAGTCGGGCAGATCGCTCGTCCAGGCGCTCACCCTCTACTACGGGGCCGGGCCATTTGCAGCTCTCTTTGACGGCTTCCTGCAGGTCCAATGGGAGAACGACTTTACCGTTCTCGAAACCCAGCGGATGGCAAAGTCTCCAGCCCTACCCGTAGTCACTCTGGCCCTGTTCCGCCAGATCGACTTGTACTGCAAGTTCAAGCTTGAACGTAGCCGCAAGAAGATCGTGGCTGTCGACGAAGCGTGGGCAACCCTTTCTGACCCGACTGCCGCATCGGCGCTCTCCAGCTTCTATCGAGAACTCCGCCGCTATGGTGCCGGCTGCTTGCTGATTTCTCAGACCGTGAAGGACTTCGTCAACTTGATCCGTGCTGAGTCAGGTGGGAATGGCGAGTCACAGGACGGCATCCTCGAGAACACAAGCCATTACTTCTTCCTGGCCTGCTCGCAGTCGGACTACGACATCGCGAAGGAATTCCTCGCATTTACTGCCGAGGAGATTGAGCTTTGGCGATCGCTTGCATCTCTGCCCCCGCTGTACAGCGAAGTCTTTTACCGGATGCGGACAACCAAATCCGAATACTACAGCGGTGTCTTCCGGCTCTTCGCCAGCCCCATGGCGCTTTGGATCGCTTCGTCCCATCCGGACGACTACCAAATGCGCGAGCGCAAGACCCAGGAGCTTGTGCAGAAGCACTCCATCTCCGAATCAAAAGCTCGCCAGAAGGCAATCTCCGAGCTCGCAAAATCTCACCCGTATGGTGCTCGATACCATGTCAACCAAGCTGCTTAAAACCCTCGCGGCGGTAGCCGCACTCGCCTCGCTCGCAGCTTGTTCGTCGAAGTACGAACCGCGCGAAACGATCATCGAGGAGCAGGCCAAGCCTATTAAGCCCCTCTACGCCCCCAAAACCGAACTCGAGCGCCGCGCTTACGAGGAAGGCGTCACACAGGTCCTCACAGATCTGAAGGGAAAGATGCGTGCACGCGATCGGTTCACCTGGGACCCGCCGATCATTCAGTGCGGTGTTGATATTCCTGCACGGGTGCAAAACGGAATGCTGGTCCCGGGCCACAAGGAATGCGTCCAGATCGCTCCAGGTCGCTGGACCGAAGAAGCACCAACCTATCTGCCGGTATTGGGAAATTAAGCCATGAGCAACAACGAAGAAAAACCTTCCCTGAAGGACCTCGTCAATAAGATCAGCTCGGGGGTTGGCAACCTCGCACGTAAAAAGCCAGGACAGGACAGCGCCAGCCAAGGCACAGAGCCCACCATTGACCTTGGTTCGGCGGCCGCGAAAGAGTCGCCTCAAGCCGACGCACACGGCGACGAACTGGAGCCCTTGGAACCGATCATTGCGGAAGAAGATGATCAGAAACCCAAGAAGACCAACAAGCTTTCCCAACTCACGATGGGGCAAAAGCTGATTGCAGCGATCCTGGTCGTGGGGCTTGTCCTCTTCGCCAAAGGTCAGATGGAGGGTTCCAGTACAAGCCAAACGCCTTCTGAGAATGAAGCAGCGCAGGAGGCCCCTACCTCCAGCGAGGAAGGAATGGCCTTTGGTACAGAACCCGCCGATCACACCCAAGCAGAACCTGGCGCCCAGGATGATCTGTCTCTGCCTATTGATGGTCCCGGTCAAACTTCGCGGAGTCTCAGTTCTGAACCAGAGCCATTCCAAAAACCAACTGAAATCAGTTCGGCTCCTCCAGCATTCGGTGGGCTGGACCAGCCATTGAGCGAGGCGGCACCCCACACCACCGCATCCCCTGACCTGGGTGTCTCTGCTCCTGCTCCTGCTCTTGCACCTGCCGCGGAGCCTTTCTCGCCGCATGAGGATTCGCCGGCAAATCCTTTCGGTGCTCAAGCACCAATAGCAAGCCAATCTGGGGCCGCAATTACCTCTTCGATTGGCGCGGAAAAGCAGCCCCCCGTTTTCGCTGGAACCCCCAGCGTCAACCCGGATAGTGCTCCCGTAAAGGAAGCGCCGAAAAGCAATGAGGCTTTGACAAAGGCTAACGCTGACATTGCCGCTCAGGCTGAAAAGATCTCAGCCCTCGAGCAGAAGCTCAGCAAGATGGAAGCCCAACTCAAAGCTGAAAAGGCCAAGCAAACCAAACCGGCTGTTCAGCAACGCATCACCAAAGCGCCGACAAGAACCCCAGTGGCGAAGTCGTCGCCAGTCGCGATAAGCAAGGCTCGTCCGCGGATTTGTGTGAAAGCAGTAGCAGAGGCGGCCAGGAACTGCAGCACCTGTGTTGCACACGCCTTCATCGTGCACGCGGGAGCAGAGGACATGGTTGGCCAAGGCGATTTCCTTGATGGGTACCGCGTTTCAATCGTGGGCGATCGCTTGGACCTGCAAGACAAAAACGGTCAAGTGGCCCACAAGTTCTGGAGTTCACCAAATGGCTGTAGCGCGATCTAACGTCCTCCGTCAGGTCTCACCGGATGAGCAACTCAATCTGGAGCGCCTGGCCGACGAGGTGAATCGCAGCTACTTCGGAAATTCCATCAACATTCGCCCGCGCTGGGGCATCCCCAGCGCCTGCGAGTCCCCAGAGCCTAAGACTGAGATCAATCATCTCTCTCCACAGGAGCTGAAGGATTTGCAGGCGGGTGTTGAGGCCTACCACAAAAAAGATCTTCAACAAGCCAAAACACTCCTGGAGCAGTTTTCACCTAACGGCCCAAGAGACGCAGCACTGCTGTACGTACGAGTGCTCACCCTGCTGAAAGATCCAACCTGGCCGGATGTGGCCAAATCGGTGAACAGAGTTTGCGACGACACGATCTACGTCGCCCCGGGCAGCATCGAAATGGTCAGCGGCGAGGAGTCGCTTCTGGTTCATCCGATCCTCTCAAGATCGGCCGGCAATGGAGCACCGATTTTCGTCATCCGGTACATCATCCATCACGAGATGGTTCACAAGTTCCTTGGTACCTCCTCTACAGACCCTCACCCGGAAGCTTTTCGACGTCTTGATGCCTGCGCACGTGATCGTTCACGCGCTTTGCAGTGGTTGCGCAAGAACCATTTCACAACGATCGAGGATTCGTCCCGATGAGATGGATTTTGATTGCACTCCTGTTGATCACCTCGGCCACTGTCTCGGCTCAGGACTATGACTACCTCATCGACGCTACGGCAGCCAGATACGGAAATGATCGACTCGTGTTCCGGGCAATGGTGCAGAAGGAATCCAGAAAACAGCCGTGGGTATTCAACGTAGACGGCGAAGGATTTTGGTTCCAGACCAAAGACCAGGCCGTCAATGCCCTTTGGGCGCTCACCTCCGCACCCTGGCTTGTAAAGATCATCCCGGACAAAAACTCCAAAGCAATACGGCGGTTCTTCCCATCTGAACGAGCTGCATTGAGTTTCGCCAATAGCTATCAGCGCAGCAGACAGGCCCAGGGCTTCCCCGCTCTCCTTCAACGAATGGATGACGCGAAAGAAGTCCTCGATGGGCAGCTGCGCGTGCGCAAAGTCTGGCTACTCAATACCGATCTCGGAATCGCGCAAATCAACTACCGCTTTCACGGCAAGGGCAAGGCCACTGTCCAGCAGTGGCTCGATCCTGCTTTCAATCTTGACTACGCAGCCCGCCATCTCACGGACCTGAAAAAGCGGTACGGATCAGATCTTCAGGCGGTCGGCTACTACCACTCCAAGACCAAAAAGTACCGCGACATTTACATGAAAGAGTTCATGCCGATCTATCACGAGGAGAGAGCCCGTGCGGGTATTTCTATTGCTGCTAAGTAGCCTGCTGATCAGTACCTCACTGAACGCAGCGGAGAAAGGTCCTTCAGAGGATCAGCGCGTCGGCGAAGGCCTGGTACTCATGCTCAAAGGGGAAAACCAGAAGGCCTGGGATCTTCTTTTCCCCGAAGCCAAAGCAGGCAACGTTACGGCGATGTACCACCTCGGGATGATGATGATGCGGGCAACAAATACCCCGGATCATTTGCAGAGGGCAAAGACCTTCTTCGAGGCAGCTGCCAAGCGTGGCCATAAGGGCAGTGAGGCAATGCTCCTGCAGGTACAGAAATCCTTAGCTGCAGCCACGCCAGGCACCCTCCCCTCGATTGCCGGGAGAAGCGGCCTCCCGGTCCCGGCAGATCTGGAAGGAGCTAAACGGCAAGCCGAACGCATGAGGCAACAGGTTGGCCGTTTCATAGATCCTCTACGTGAGGCCGCTGCAGAAGTGACGATCATGTCGTTCGTGTCCGACAACTCGGATGCGGTCGAAAAGATTCGCTCTGCGATCGACGAGGTCCGGGCCCGTTTTGGTGATCGAGTAGACGCTCAGTTCTACGTCGTGATCGATCAGGCCACATGGGACCCCAAGCGAGTTTTCAATCAGCAATCCGGCCAACTTCCAATGTTGGGGTTCACCCCTGACATGGGTGGGCGGATTGCCAGCCAGTACGGTGTGCGAAGCACGCCGGCACTGGTCCTCATTCCCAAGAACGGACAACCCAGGGTGGTCAACAACCCTGCCTCATTGGTTGCCGATCTCACATCGTTCCTGAACTGAGGTCACCCTATGAACCACAAGCTCAAAATCGGGCTCGCCTTCGTCGCCGGCGCACTGATTTCCAACGCAGGCACTGTCATGTCCAACGTGCCCAACGGGCAGGATGTCCTCGCGGAAGCCTTGTCTTCGGCGCTGGATAGGGTGAATCGGACTGCACGGGATCGTGAGAATGAAGAACTCGACAAACTCCCGAACATCCTCGACTGCCAAAACATGCAGTGGATGAAAAACTGCACAGAGCTCAATCGAAACGCGAAGAAAAACCCGAACGCGCCTCTGCGAATTACCAACAACAAAGGGCTCGAATTCAACTTCCAACCGGGCACCCCGAGTGCAGTCATTCGCCTACAGCTAGAACAGTCTCCCGAGGCCGCCAACGAGTTGGTCAGCTACATGGACCAGACCTGGGGCCAGTATAAGCAAGCGGCAAATCTCTACCAGATGGCGATGTGGCAACGCGGCGACCTCCAACACATCAAGGGGCTTGACGCGGCCATGGAAGAGTCCGCGGCGAAGAAGCCCATCGACACCGACTCGTTGAGCATCTCGGTATTCACTGAATCCACCTGCCCTGTCTGCGATCGTCAGTTGGCCACTCTCGGCAGGCTGGTTCAGAAATATCCGAAGCTGAAGGTGCGGGTCTTCCAACTCGATCGGGATGCAAAGGTCTTCGCAGAGAAAGTGACCGCGCGTGGCTTGACCGGGCGGATGCTCAGCCAGGCTGAAAGAGACAACGTCACGAAGATGGGCATCACAGCCTGGCCCATCACTTGGATCGACAACATGAAAGTGAGCCGAAGAGAAACTCTGGTTGGCAACAGAACCATGAACCAGCTGGAGGGCCGACTGATGGCAATGACATACGTGAAGAACACCACTGTTGCGAAGAAGGATTCCAAATGAAGCTGAACAAACTTGCGGTCATGGTTTGCAGTGCTCTCATCAGTTTCAACTCCGCAACGGCGTTTGCTGATTATGGATACGGACCTATTGATGGCAACGGTAAAAGCGACAGTTCCGACTCGCCTTGGTCCCGGCGAATGGATGATGTGACAGGATTATTCGGCGCCAAGCTCAGTGGGAGCGCTGTTAACAAGGCAGGACGGGGCGGAAGCGCAAGCTTCGACACATTCACGCCCTTCCAAGACAAACAGCAGTTCATTGTTGGCGCTTACGGTGCCACACAGGTTGGGGTGGGGTGTGATGGGCTAAATCTCGGCACAGTCCTTGACGGTCAGATTGGTCAGTATGATCTTGCCCAGTCCCAGTGGACACCCCGTTAAGCGATAAACTGCAACGAGGTGAATCATGGCAAGACAAGCAACCCCAATGAAACAGACCCGCACCCGCCATTCCCAAGCCTACAAGGACGAAGCGCTGGCTTTGGCCGAGCGCATTGGCGTCAGCAAGGCTGCCGAACAGCTCGGCCTGCATGCTTCCCAGCTCTACGGCTGGCGGAGCAAGAAGCACCAGACTCAGTCCGGCAGCGAGCGCGAGCAGTCGCTGGCCGACGAGAATGCCCGACTCAAGCGGCTGTTGGCCGAGCACGCCGAGGAGCTGGCCATCGTAAAAAAGGCCGCCGCGTACTTTGCCAAGAGCCTCAAGTGAAGTACGCCTTCATGAGGACTCATACCGCGCATTTCTCGATCCAGGCCATGTGTCGCGTGTTGGGCGTTGCCCGCAGCGGTTACTACGCTTGGTGCTCTCGCAGGCCGTCAATGCGCCAGCGGCGAAGAGCCGAACTGGATCGGCAGGTCGCTCAGGCATACAGCGCACGCAAGGGCCGCAGCGGGGCTCCACGGCTTTGCCACGACCTGCGGGAAGCCGGCCTACCCTGCAATCGCAAGACGGTAGCCGCCTCGATGCAACGGCAAGGACTGCGTGCCAAGGCCGCCAAGAAGTTCAAGGCCACGACCAATTCTCAGCACTCCCTGCCAGTGGCAGAGAACTTGCTCAAGCAGGATTTCAAGGCATCTGCGCCAAATCAGAAATGGGTGGGTGACATCACCTACCTGTATACGGAGGAAGGCTGGCTGTATCTGGCAGTGGTCATCGATCTGTATTCACGGATGGTGATCGGCTGGGCCATGAACGAACGCATGACGGCCGACTTGGTTTGCGATGCCTTGCACATGGCGCTGTGGCGACGTAGGCAGCCTAATGACGTGATCGTGCATAGCGACCGCGGCAGCCAGTACTGCTCAGCGGCTTACCAGGAGCTGATCCGCGCCCATCACTTGCGATGCAGCATGAGCGCCAAAGGCAACTGCTACGACAATGCCTGTGCAGAGAGCTTCTTCCACAGCCTGAAGGTCGAGTGCATCCACGGCGAGCGCTTCACGAGCCGCGCCCAGATGCGTGAAACCGTGTTTGAATACGTCGAAACCGATTACAACCGCCAGCGGCGACACAGCACGCTGGGGCACATCAGCCCAGAGGCCTTCGAGGCCAGGATGTGTGCTTAAACCCGTGTCCACGGCTGCTGGGCAAGATCAGTACGGCGACATGGTTGAGCAATTCATTCAAAACGCGCCAGCGCTTGCCATCATGTATCTCGCTTATAGCCAACCAACCGTGAAATCTGTCATCGACGAACTGAATGCTGTCGGTCAGTTTGGTCTTGATCTTTCAAACCTCACCTGCAGTGGCGTACGGCAGCGTGCCGACAAGGCGTACGAAGAAAACATGCAGGTGATGGCCGAAGCTGACTGCACCGTCGAAGAGGGCTACAAGTCCGCGAAGTGCATGTCTGGTGACGGGATCACCAGCAGCCTCATTACCCGAATGAAGGACACCAAAAACACAATTACCAGTCGAGCGACATCATTGATGAATGGCGTGTCAGGGATGACCGGCGGCCTGATTGGCGTGAAAGGGGGCGGCTCTTCAAATGGGAGTTCGTCGGGATCGAGCGGCGGCGGATCAGGAAATGGTTCTGGATCGGGCGCAGGTTCTGCTCCATTGCCCAGCAAGAACTGTGGTGCCAAGCCTGAAGATGGCAAAACCTCCCTCGTGCTGGCTGCATCTGAGCTTGGCTGTGATGACATCAAGAAATATTCGGGCTTACTGCCAAATTACAGCACCGAAGAGGACGCGCATACGGTCACTCCTCGGACCATTTCGCTTGAAGATGAGTCGAAGAAGCTGACTCAGGAGTATCAAAGCCTCTACGCGAACGTATATCAAGCAGACCCAGCAACCTTCGAAAAAAGCGACGCTTATAAGGAGTTGGTGAATCGCGGCGGCATCGTCATCACCGAAACTGAATTTAAATTCATGCGCAAACTGGGCACTACAAATCCCGCACTGTTTGCCAAAGCCCAACAAAATCTCGCCACGCTGGCCATGATGAAAGAGCTAGACGAGGTTATTTCCAAGCTTGAAGTGGGGGTAATGACCGGGCTGGCGAACCAAGTTGACGACCAAGCAATAAGCTCCAATGATCAGGCTCGGTATTCAAATGCACTATCCTCGCTTCGCAAAGAATATGAAATGCTCCAGAACAAGATTAAGCATGACATGGAGCGAAACAAACTAATCGAGCAGACAGCTAAGGCGGTAATAAATGGCTGATGTTGATGTCGATAACTCCGTAAAGGACTACGACTTCCTCAAGCTCGTAGATTCTAATTTTGCTGACTTGGTCGGTTACTACCTTGGTCTTTGGCAGGACTACCACACCCTTCTGGTTAACTCCGCCGGAGTTATTATCGGAGGTCTAGGTCTTGCCTGGACCTCCATCCTAATGATGAGGAGCCCTGAGGATAAACTGAGGTCGGTTTTCACCGGCCTCACGGGCACCTGCCTAATGTTTTTACTTCTTTCAGTCTCTACATTCACATTCCCCGGCACAGGTAGCTCTGTTCAAATGGCGCGCGGGGGGGGATGGTCGCTGACTATAGTCGGTAACATCTACGCAATCTTTAAGTCTGCACTTGACAAGGTCAATGAAGGAAAGATTACGGAAGATGCATTCAGCAGGGCCTACCACGTAACTAACCAAAACACCCTAAAACGTTTTGCTGACAGCCCTGTGTATCCACTTTATTCGGATTATTTAAATAAGTGCGAGCCTGCATTCATCGCTGCTAATGGGAAGTCCCCCGAAGCGTTAAGTGCAGGACGATATGTTGGATTCTTCGGGTCTACCGGAATCGGTGCAAACGAGATTGAGTTCGAAGACAGCAGAGGCTTTCTGGACAAGATCACGGGCAATGGCGAGGCCAATTATGATAACCCTACCAACTCCACCTGGCTGAAGCGTGATGGTGGCAATGCAGTAGTAGAAGGTACAAAGAAGGGTATGGCTATGCTCGACAAGATCGAGGGTGATAGCAATCCTTATGACGGCACGAACCCACCCCAAGGCTTCGAGATCCCAACCGAAGCTTATTGGGTCCAGAAGCTCTTTCCTGAAAAAGCTGGGGAAGTTTCTGACCAAGCATTGTCTCTTGACGCTAACGACTCGAAGTACAAAAAATATTTGAACTCGGGCTTCAAAGAAGCACCAAACACAGGTGCAAAGCAGAACTTCTATCCCAAGACCTGCAAAGACATGTTCTTGATGATCGACATGGCACAGAGAAACTTCAACTCTGCCGTCCAAAAACATGCTCCTGCTTATCAGGAAAACTCATTCAGACGGGATGGTGATGATGCGGCGGCAATAATGCTCAATCACATTCGGAATGAAGCCTCTCAGCGGAAAAAGGGACAGTCGGAGCTACTTACCTATGGCGGTATGTACTACCAAGATTCCGATGTCCGCGATCCAATGACCATGTTGTTCGAGAGCGGAACAACTAAGTTTATGGATATAGGCAAAACCTTCCGCGAATGGATGCTTACTGTAAAAATTCCCATGATGATAAACGGTGCCGCCATGCTCGCGGCACTAATGGGAATTACATTCCCCATCTTTGCAGTTTTCGGCATATTCTGGTCGACGAGGGTAATCTTCACCTCTGTTAAGATTATTGCTTTTTGCTTTATTGTTGCATTCGTGAATGATCTTTGCTTAACAATGGCTTCAACAATGCTTGCAGTTAATGCTGAGACCATGCAAGGCTACAATATGGGCAACTATGCTCAAAACTCCACCCTATTAATATCGGCCGGAACTGGCCAGTACATTATTTTTGTTGCGTTGACCGTTATTGAAATCATCTTCGCTAAACTTTTGCTCTGGGATGATGTTAAGAGTCTTGGAGGCTTCAATCCTGCCGGTGCAACTACCGGATTGGCGGCAACCGGTATGGCCGTAGTGGGAGCAGCAATACGACTTGCGGGGGCTGCTTTGCCTGGCGGAATTGCAGGTACAGCTGGGGCACTAGCCAGTGGCGGCGCCAGTGCTGCAGGTGCCCCTTCTGGAGGTAATCCAACACCTGGTGGGGGGGGCGGTAGTGGCGGCGGTGGTCCAGCGCAGCAGAAAGTACAAACTGCGGCCCAGGTTTCGGGAGGGATCGCCGGAGGGCTGGGAGGAGGTGGCGGTGGACAAACTGGCGGTGGCCCAGGTTCATCGGGTGCCAACGCACGTTTGGGAGTGAAAATTCCAACTCCGCAGGCTTCTCAGTCCTCCAAAGGCCAGCGCTCGAGCTTGGACGATCTCATCTGATAGACCTAATCCTGCTCAGGGCCCATATTGGGCCCTTTTTTTTTGCTTGAAATCCGAACACCGGGCGGTATAACGATCGCCATCCGAAGATGGAGAATGAACGATGAAGGGAAAAATGATGTTGCTGGCATGCCTTCTGGTAAGCGCATGCGGGAATGGGGAAGTCGAGAACAATGCGGCCGGGGTTGCCTCCACAGGCCAGGTGGATGGGCACCCAGACTGGAAAATGCCTAACTCAACCGTCTACGAGATAGTGAACAGTCCGAACAAAAAGGCTACGTATGGCTATGAATTCCGCGCCAAACGAACCAAGGACTGGGAATCGGAAGGGTGGACAGTTTGGGTTGCTTCCAACACCTACTCCGATGCAAAGGCACAGCTTAATAATGCCGGCCAAGCCGAGCAAAGCCATGTACGAGCTCGCCGTGAAGGACGGGCTATGTGGGATCTGAAGCTGCTCCTAAAAAATGCAGGGCTTCCGGTGTCCATCAATTATCTGTCGTATGGCCAGATGCCTATGTCCACTGTACGAACAGCTCAACGTGACCATGGCGTTGGGATGACATTCTTCGGAGACGAATGTGGTACTGGATTCCGGGAGTGTGTCGACCACTACTACTACTCGCCGGCACTACGGCTGAAAGAGCGCGGTAAGGTATCGTTCAAAGAGTGGCTCGCTCCTTACAGCTACTTCCCTGACAACGAGTGGGGCCAGATGAATCAACGTACGATGCTGGCACAGGGATTTGGTGCAGACGAATCGTCGGCGTTCTACGACTGGTGGCCAACGATGGTCTTTCTGGTCAACCCCGACAATGAAGTCGTACGCGCTTGGCTTCCTCAAACCGGTAACGCCGCAACCCCACATACCATTCTTCGCGCTGTAGTGGAGGAAATGGACGTGGACCCGAAGACAGTCTCATTGACCGGGGCTCGCCCAGCCCAGTACACCACCTTCCCCAACCATGCATACTTTGGCACCAGCATGGAAGACAAGGCGATCCAGGATATCGCCAAGATCCTGGAGGACATTTCGGGATGATTGGATCGCTTCACTTTCAAATCAACGAAGAGTCGGTTCCCTGCTATGTCCTTGACATGGCTGGGAACCTGATTCGCCGCGCGGCCGTAGGTTCTCCACTTACGCTGATCCCCTACGCCGTTGAGTTGGTGACTCCGGCGGCTGAAGTGATTGCCCCACGCCCCTGGTCGATCACGCCTGAAACGGTAATGTCCCGTGTCACGAAGGTTGCTCCTCTGCTGCCAGAGGTCGGCCGTGCGTACCCACGAAATTCGGTTGAACAGATCCTCATGCCGTTCGCACCTCAGGTAGAAACGGATGAGTCTGATGAATCGATAATTCAGGCTATCGACATGCTGCCTGGATTGGATGAAGAGTCGGCCAAGGCGGTAAGAGAGACTCTTGCGATCCACGGTATCCACCCAATCCCTGTGAGTGGTAACTACAACGAGAATCTTCATCAGGCCCGCGCCGGCGAGATTTGCGTTGGGGAGGTCGTGAAGGTCGCAGATGGCTGGTTTTCAAACATGAAGGTGTACCGGAAAGCACTGGTTCGTTCTGCTTAGGTTACGGGTCCGAACGTGTGCCACCAGCCCAACACCTGAATTTTTTTGGTGAATCCAATGCGCAGCATTCAGATGAACAACGACTTCGATTTCGATACGGACACCAGCTACCTTCAGCAAGACGATGCATTTTCGGTGAACGAAATGCTCTCGGAATGGCCTACGACCAAGAATGCGTTTGTTAAACGCCTGGCCAACACTTTGGGCCAGGGTGCGTATTTCGAAGCTCTACGCCTGCAGGACTTCATGGACCTGGTTGGCTCTACGGCCGTCGCTCGACCGCGTGAGACTGTCACATACGAGGTTCACCTTCGCGATAGGGACACCCTGCTCGTCGACGTTGCCATCACCTCGATCGCCGGCACGAATCCCCCGATCTCCGCGGACAACGCTGGCTTCTTTAAGTACGCCCTTCGCTGGTTTGCAAAAGAGCGTCCGAAGATCAAGCTCTCTGCTCGAGCTGACGGCCTTTTCTGGGTTCACCTGCCCGAGTAATTTCAGATCAAAAAAAAGGCTATCGGGAGCTCCAGATAGCCTTTTTTATTGCCCATTCTCAGAGGCCTATGTCCACTGATGCCATGGGGTCAGGGACGAATAAAGGAGCCGGAGGTTCAGGCGTCACGTCTTGTGGAGCAGCCGAGATCGCGCTGGCGACCGAGTTCGCATGCCCCACTGGCTCATCAAGCCTGGGATTTCCGGACGGCTCAGCCACCCCAGCGGCAGCATCTTGACTCAGCACCGTCCGTGTAGATTCGGGGCACGATCTGGCAAGAGCATAATCTGTCATTGCCTGCATCACCGCTTCTGGAGCACCAAAGCTCAACGACACGTGGCGGTTCAGCATGTTGAGGAAGACAGTTTGTCGATTGCCATGCCCCAAGCCTTTGTAGAGGCGGAAGAGTTCGGGGTAGTAATCCTCTCTCAGAGTCATCTTCACCTCGACTGCGCGCTCGTCAGAATGCGCCGGCGGGGTGAAGTCACTCAACGTGACAGGCCACTGTTTCTGGCAGGCAGCTGAAATGCTGAACACCATCTGATTTCCGGCTCTGGGCCCATGTTGGCCCAGGGCTTCGATCAACGCATCGTGGTGGCCAGGGATGAGCTCCGCTCGGATCACGACTTTGCTCATCTGTGCGTTACCCCTGGCGGATCAAAGCATGCTCTTTGAAATACTGACTGACCATGAAGCGGTAGTACCCGCGGACAATCGACTTGTCAGGGTCTTTTGCGCTGTAGATCGGGCAGGTGATGTGGCGCTTCAAGAGAGGGCGGCCAAGAACGGTAGTTCCACCGCCGGCGGCTACCATCCCTTTCAGGAAATCAGTTGAGCCCCACAACTGCTTGATGAAGCGAGGAATGGTCTGATCGGTGAAAGCCTGGCGCGCGGGAAAGCTGATCGGTTCCATATCGATCTTGGTTCCACGCCAGATGAAGTGGCCTTCCCTCAGCCAGACATCCATCGTGTACTCGTTGATCTGGTTGTCTAATGCGAAGTTTTTCGGAAGCTTCGCTCCCTTCTTCGTGATGAGCTCGTTCAACTGCTCAGGGTTACTCAGAGAGGTGTAGATCGCTTTGTGGATGTCAGAGACGCCACTGGATTCGCCGTATCGGATATCACTGACACGACCATTATTGAACTGCCCACCGTCGATCGTGCCGTAGCCGATATCGATGATGCCGTACTTACCTTTGACCATTTCGTTGGGATCAAGCGGGTTACCCTCTTCGTCCTCGAGCTCTGGATCGAACCATGGGCCAGCGAACTGGGGAAGGATCTTGACCAGCTCTGGATGGTAGCCGTCTTCTCGTGCCCACTTTTTCAGATCGGCCTCGAACTCGGCCGCGTGGGTGGCGAAGAATTCGGTCGGTAATCCTGTAGCGATGACCGGGTTCTTGATATTCGCATCCTTCAGCACCTTCAGAAAGAGCACTCGAATCTCGTCGGATTTGTAGAAGCTCGAGTCTGTGCTACGAGAGCGCGCACCCTCTTCCCTGCAATCATCACCCACCAGGTAGCGACGACCGTTCTTCGTGGTGAAGACTTCCCGACTGAGGGCTCCACCAAGACTGCTGCCGGCATAGGGTGCAACCAAGGATGGATATTCCCCGCTGGCACCGTTACCGGCCTTGTAGCTCGTCGAGCCGTTGCCCAGATCTATGGCAACCAATTGCTCAAGCTTCATAGACATTAAATCCCCTCATGGTCAAAGCAACGCTTGAAAAAGGCCGCGTAGTGCGAGCCATTCATCCATAGACGCTGCGATAGTTTTTTGTTGCCTAAGGATGCTGCCTGAATGCTTACCCAGGTAGCAGTGAGAGATGACATCACTCGTGATCCACTGCGTCGGCGGCCTCCTCTTCTGACGCCCTATTGCTTCAGCTACCTCACCAGGTGTCGGGTTTCGCCCCAACTCTTTAGCCAAGCTCGCTTTCATCTCCGCGCGGAGCATGCTCCGCTTGAACTCTTCGATCGGCTCAGTTTTCCGGGCCCCAGTGACCCGATTAAAAATTCTGACCACCCTGAAGATAGGCTGCGATGGGCCCAGCGGATCACTTTGATCGACATCCTGGCGGCAGATGATCGACCTATATCGTACAGGCTGCCTGGCCTGGTTGAACTCGATTAAGGCCTCCTGAAGTTCTGAGTCGACCAACTCGAAACGGCCAATCAAGGTTTCAAGCTTCATTGGAGCGCTGCCCCCCAGCCGTTCAATCGCACCAACCCAAGCGCTGATCACCGAGCCAAAGCGAACGACGTCAATGTCTAGAGGCATTCCTAACGTATGCGCCCATCGACTCACACGTTCTGAAAAGTGGAGAAGGTCACCCAGGTCGTTGAGAAATTCAGTGGTAAGCCGTTTCCCCAGGAGCGAAGTTAGCAGATCGATTACGTCAGGCTCGGCATCAGGAAGGATGGCCTTTCGGTAGCTCTGCAGTCGTCCCTCAATCCGCTCGTTGCACTTTAGGTAGAGCCGGAGAGAGCCAGACGATTTCCGGGAGGCTCTCCATTTCCAGAAAGTGGAGATGGTTCTCCCGTCTTGCTCAATTGGAAAACGTGAAAGAGCGATTTCAAGCTGCATGAGCTTTTCGGTAGCAGACCGGGCTGCGGTACGCAGGGAATTGAGGAGCGCCAGAAATGTCTCTGACCGGCGCCTTACCGAGTGCTCGTACTCATCAACATACCCTTTAGCCAGGGCATCACGGATTTCCTTCTTCAAAAGTCACCCTACTGAATGTTTTCTGTAATTTTCGGAAATTCTGGGCATTTTCTTCTCCCCTTATTCGCCTCTAATCGGCCTTAACCGGCGCAAGCATCCTTTTCCCGCCCTAGAACTCCCCGATATCGCCCCGTAAGGCCCCTTTCACGCCCGGAATCCGATCTAAATTCCGTTTCCGCAATGAGTCTGAAAATCACCCATAAATGCCCTTAGCCGTCCTTTCTAGGCATCTCCAGGCCAACACCGGCCCTTAAATCCCTTATCCCGCCCCATGACGACATTTATGGCCCCACACGAACGCCTTCGAGAGCCAGAATTTCGCAAAATGACCTCTTCAGTAGGTTTTTTGGGTAAATTAGGTAAGCAATTCACCATTGAAACGGCAGGACGCGGGCCGACTGCGTTCCCCTATTTTTGGTTAAAACCCCGTCTAATGTAATAGTACGGATTTCTTAGGATTTTGCTTCTTCAAGGCACTTACCCAATTTCCCCATATGGAACGACTCTCCACCGTCCAGGCTGCTAACCACCTCCACATTTCTCGGCCCACCATGCGGAAACTGCGCAACACCGTTCTCCCTCCTGACGAGGTGTCAGGCAGTGGCAGGCCCTATTGGTACCGAAGCACGCTCGATAACTACCGAGCTGGCTTGGATACGCAGAAAGCCATTGCCCTATACATCACGTGCGTTGTTGACGGGATTGGACTTGGCGGTGACGTGACAACCATGCCGCTATTGAAAGACGTCCACTTAAGGGAGTACCGGCCAGCATCTGGAACCAGGACAGAGCAGTTGATCGAGGTCCTCAACGAGATCCAGAGGGTTAAACCAGCCGCGGTGATCCTCCCATTTCAGCGGGTGCTGACTCCCCCCGCCGCGGTGGTCACTGATCTGTGTTACGACCTTGGGATTGCCGTCGTACTGCAAGGGAAGGCCTGATGCGGCTTAGGGGGGCACGCAGTGGGCTACTTCGTGTAGCCCATTGAGGATGGCCAAGGTCTTGATGCCAAGGCGAGCGCTGGCACGATGGCTTGTTCGGTTAACCGGCGCAGAAGGATTGCTGCCTGCCCTGCTGAGCAGCCTGGTAAGGGGGACGTTCTTGTGGACTTGGCGCTGTCATCAGGGTAGCGGACAAGCTCCCCTTTATATAGGAAGCAGACCAAGGGCTCACTCAGTGCTTAGTGCTGCCCTTAAAACCCAGCTTCGTACCAGCATCAATTGGCCGCGCACCGCAGTAGATGTTGCGAAGGGCACCAACCAGGTGCTCTCCCCCGCCAGCTCTTTCATTCAGATAAGCAACAATGAGGTCGAGATCTGCTGCATGGGTGTGGTCCATCCAGACCACCTCTGCGCACACGTCGCCATTGTCCTGATAGACCAGAGCGATTATTGACGGGACACCGTCCACGCTTTCCACCAACCAACCCCTCACTCTCTGCGCGCCGAAGGCGTGATGCCCCGCTACAGCCTTCATTGCATCGCTGTGTACACCGATCATCAGTTTTGTACTCCCATTTACACATTCCCGACCTTAACGACGATCGGTGCAATTTCCAGCCAGCAGCTAAAACCAACGTGTCACGCGCTGACGGTTTTCAGGCGCCAAAACCCTGATGAATACTGGCGTTGCGCCATACCATGGCTTTGACCCAGCCCACACAAACTAGGCGCGCATGTCACCAAATCGGCCTCGGACCCGCCTATTTCGCGGGATTTCAGCCACCTTTTTTGGGTTGCCTGTCCTTTTCTTGCCCCATAAAATCGCCGCGAACTACCAGCGGACAATCTGCGGATGGCCACTGGAGTTGGTGCAGTGACAGCTGAAAAAGCTGCACTCACTGTTTGAGGGGGGGGCCAATTGGCAATCAGCCGATTGGAGATTGTTGCGGTGTCGGCTTCCGACACCGCGACGCTTAGGACCGGCTGTTCTTGCCGGAGGAGGGGCCATGCGCTCACAGCGCAATAATTGGCTGACGGGATTGTCACGCGAGGAGTTCGCGCAGCTCGATCCGTGGGAAGTCGTCTGCCATCCCGAGTCAAGACCACAGTGGATCGCTGAGGTTCGTTCAAAGCTGCGCGTCTGCCTGACGGACGACGAGATCCTGTCCATCCTTCAGATCGGGCTCTACAAGGCCGTCGCTTCCGCGATCGAGCTTTATCAAGATGTCGAGCCTCATCAACGTGCTGCCCATATCATCGGCGCGGCTCTCAACTACATACGTTGGGACGGACGCGGGGATGTGCTTGCTGAAGTTCCTGGCAGCTCGGCTATCAATATGGGTGACCTGGTAACCGAACTTGGTCCTCGCTCCCATTCTCTTCAGTCCGACTACATGCTCGCGTCTGCACAGTTTTCTGAGGCGCTGGAATACGCACCTCAGTTCCTGGCTGATGGGGTCCTTCTACCGGACGAGACCGGCCAAACCTGCCACCAATACATCGAACAGATCCGCCACCTTCTTTCTGCCCGTGAGCACCACATCCTGAGGCTGGCTGTTATTGAGAATCAGGAGTCCGGCGCGATTGCTGAGATACTGAAGATCTCAAGAAAGCAGACATGGAAGGTACGTCGCGGCCTGAAGCGGAAGCTAGCTGAAATCGCCAGTGAGGCCGGCGCCTCGAAGGAATTCATCCGAGCGGTTTCGACAGGAGCAGCCGAATGCAGCGCCAGTCAATAACCGAATTCCTCCATGAAAAGGTGTATCCCGAAATAGATGCAGTCTCGTCAGGCTTGCTCGACCACCTGAAGCCGACGAAGCTTCAGACCTCAGGGACATACCGGATGCTCTGCCCGGCCTGCGGAATGCATGAGGCCTTCCATCATCCTGGAACCCACTTGATCCATTGTCCGCGCAAGAAGAACTGTGGCGAATCGACGTCGCTGTGGGACGTGATGGAGAAATCGGGCTACTCGAGGAAGGAGATCGTAGAGCGCCTATGCGACCTTGCCCGAGTCGCCCCCCCTTCGAACAAAAATCCTGAAGGTCGTATCAATGGCTCCCCTGCCCCCCTCTCCCCAGGGCGCGCCATTATCCAAGCGACCCAAATCCTGGCCCGCAAGTACCCGGACCTTCTTCAGCAGCTGCAGACGGATCGTGGTTACAACGATGAGCAGATGGCGACGATGCGACTTGGCGTCTATTCGTCCCCCGAAGAGGTTCTGGCTTTACTCGAGGAGCGAGGTATCTCCCGGGAAGTAGCCATCGCCAAGGGATACATCTTGGTCGAGGAGAACAACCCTTCGAAGTACCGGCGGACGATGAACAATCGTGTCATCGGTTACTGGCCGCATCCTGATGGGGACGTTCGTCTCTGGGGACGCCTGCCTTCCGGCAAAGGCGATCGATGGAACAAGAAGTATATGTTCGCCGACTCGCTCAAGAAGGACACCCCGTATCTGTTCAGCATGAGGAAGCCCGGCCCCCTAATTGCTGTTGAGGGTACTTTCGATGGCTGGTCGATCCAGTTCATGGGGTTCTGGGGTACCGCTATTGGGCAGGCTTCCATCAATGCTGGTCAGGCGGCCTTCCTCGCAGGTGAAGGTGTCACCGAGGTGGCACATATGGTGGACGGCGACATCGCGGGGTATGAAGGCGGGATCGTCTCGATCAGAAACTGCGAACCTGCAGGCATCGTCACGGCCATTGTCCCGCTGGGCCAAGGCATGGATGACCCTGATGCACTCCGAAAAGCTGGACGCACCGCCGAGTTCGAGAAGCTCATTGCGTCCAGGATGAACGCAGGCGAGTTCCTGGCTCGCATGTGCCACACCTATGCATCGGAATCTCCCCCGAACATTTCCGGCATTCGAAAGATCCACGCGATCGTTCCCATGCTTACCCCAGTTTCAACAAAGCACTGGAAGGACTGGAGCCAAACCTTAGGAGTCAGTGAACCTAAGGACGTCGCCTCGGTGCGCCTCCTCTCCTCACTGGTCGATGGTGGCTTTGATCTCGACGAGGCTCTTGCCTTGGTCCTCAAGCGCACAGGCTTCCGCATCACGCTCACACAGGAAACCGTCAATGGCTGAAGGAAAAGCAAGCAGCCCTGTTCGTCAGATCCTCACGTTGATCCTCTCGGTCACGCTGATCCTTTACATCGGCAAGATCTACCTCCGTACGCCGGAGTATCGACACATCGAGGTCTGCTACCTGCCCCACAAGGCTGCCCATCTCTTCTGGGTTGATGTGTGGGGCGCCTTGGTGCCTGACGACACCGCCTCATATCTCAAGCACTCACGCGACCTTGAGGAATTCTTCAACTCCTGCGTCCAGCGCACAGCGCACTGGACCTGGCTCCGGTCTTTTGGCCCAAGCAACCAAGGTGACAACAATGGCTGATGAACGCAGCAATGAAGCTCTACACCCGACCAAAGAGGTTCGGATCACTGGCGAACGATCTGCAACCCTGGTGGGTATGGCAATCCAAGCCTCCCGCGTTGATACCACGATCCTCCAGATGAAAATGGCCGGCTCACCTGAGACTCGGCGCCGTGCAAATGAGGCTGCCGACCGATTCGAGCGCGCCTTGAACGCATTCGATGCAGAAATGCGAGAGGTGAACAAGGACCTGAACCTCAACCGGAACGGCGGCGGGCAGTCCGCTCGATCCGCGCAACAGTCTGGCCAATCGAAGCAAGCCCCTAAACCTGTCCTGCAGAAAGCGAAAAAGGGCGGAGAGCAACAAACTCAAGCCCAGGGCAACGCTAAGGCAACTCAGACCGGTCAGCAGAAGCAAGGCAGCAACGCCAAACCTCAGGGCCAGCAACAGAAGAACGCCGCCGGCCAAAAAAACAATGGCAAAGCTCAACAGCCGGCGGGCGCGGCTTCCAAGCCACAGAAACCTACTGCGCCAGCGGTAAAGGAAGCTACTCCGGCTCCGGAAGTAGCCGCTGAAGCCCAGGCATAAGAAAGGAGGGATGATGAGCAGTCTCAGCAATTTAAAGGAGGCAACCCGGCTTCTGCCGGGTTGGGTACCTCCGTTCTTTTTGTCGTGCCTGGTAGTTGGTCTGTATGTACTGGCCGTGTTCACTTATAAGGACAGACCGAGTGATCTCGTAGAGACGGCAACGACGGCTGCCATCGTCCTCTCCATCGTGATTGCTTTCGCTTTCCTGGTGTCGGCGATTGTTAAAGCCGATCCCGGGAAGCTGGGGAAGTCTATGAGCGATGGTTTCGCTCGCGGCCTTCACTTCGTTTGGGCAACAGCATCCGCAGGACTGGCAACGTACGTAGGCGCAGCTGGCATTTACAGAGCGGTGACAGACAATCTGGGTTACAGCATCTCTGCCCTCCTGGTTGCTGCTCTGCTGGGTGGCGCCTATTGGGCTACGTCCTCCAAGAAGGAGGTCAAGCCTGAAACCACCGACCCGATTTCCGGGATGTCTAAAGCACTTGCTCTCCCTGAAACGTTCGCGCAGACGCCAGCCCAACGGCCGGCCTTTCAGGTGACAATGGCTGATACAACACGCTTGGCCATACACCAAGCCGCACGGATCATCGCTTACAAAGGCAGCAACTGCCTGATCGATGGCAGTTTCTACGCAGACCTGGATCTCAATGCCCGTACCGCCAAGATCTTCTCGGACATGAACCTGATTGCTACTGGCCAATTCATCAATTGGCGCATGCACATGCTTCTGATTGGTAGCGCAGCAGAACAGGTCATCCGCGGCACCGCAAGCGAAGCAGCCTTCGATGACCTGCAGTCGTTCGACGACCTTGCTTCGAAGTTCTTGATGTTGGGCGACGGCCGCCATGCGTTCTACAGGCCAGCAAATGATGCCGAAGCAACGCTGAAGGCTTCACGCCTGGCGATGATCCGCAAGAACGTATGGTCGCGTTGCATGGCTGCCGTTGAGATGAACAAAGAGGCCATTATCCAACTCGTACGCCTGATGCGTATTCAGCCTTGCCTCACCCATGGAGACATCAAACACCTGCTTGAGAAGGTCGAGATGCCGCTTGATTTCCCCATAGCGGAGTTCGATACCGACGAGATGATGGAGCGCGCGCTGCTCGGGCTCGTCCATGAGGCCGAACCTGTGGAAGAGGATGATCACTCCCAAACATCGTCCCTGGACGAACAACCGCCAAGCACCCGACCGGACAATGTGCGGGAGTTTCAGCCGCGCAACACCACACTCCAGGCCTGAAGACTGGAAACCAAAAGCCCCGCAGAGTGCGGGGCTTTCATTTTGCGGATAAGTTATCCAAGCAAGGCGATCTCAACACGATCTCGCCCACTCCGTTTCGCACTGTAGAGCGCTTCATCGGCGGCACGGTGCGCTTCCTTCACGCTTACATTCAGAATCGCAACACCGGCACTGAACGAGCAACTGAACGAGGTCCCATCTTCGGACTGGAACTGAATCGCGGTAAAGATGGACCGCAGCCGATCCACAACCATTTTCGCCTGGCTTGGATTGGCACCTACCATGACAATGCCGAATTCCTCTCCCCCAAGCCGCCCGACATAGTCATCAGTCCGCAGCGAATCGGTGAGCACCTCGGCCAGGCCAACCAGCACCCTATCCCCCACTGGATGGCCAAAGGTATCGTTGACCGACTTGAAATGATCGATGTCGATCAGAACCAACGAACTTGGCGGGCCTTCGGCAAGAACAGTCGCGGCGGACGCCATAAATTGGCCGTGATTCAGGAGGTTCGTCAGGGGGTCTCTTCTCATCCTGGACTCCAATCCCTTGGACCTGCTGATTATCGACTTCAACGCCTTGATGAAGGCTCCTCGCTTCAGAGGTTTCTGGACGAAGCCGTCCGCCCCTCGGGACAAGGCGAGCAGTTGCTTCTCGGCGTTGGACTCCCGGCTCAGGAAAATAATGGGAATGGTGGCGTCCCTGTCCTGCCTGATGATCGAGGCAACGACGTCCCCGTTCGCCTCCGGCATGTGGAAGTCAGTCACCAAAACATCAGGTCGGAATCGGGATAGAGCTTCCAGCACTTGGCTTGGATGCTGGATGTGCTCAACGATCAGGCCTTCCTCGGTGAGGAATTTCCGGGCGAGGTAGGCATCGGTCCTGGAGTCATCCAGAAGCAGCACCCGATACCCTTCGATCTCGATGTCACGATTTCGGCTCCGGAATAGGGAGCGCAAGTTGCGGATGTCATCATCGAGTCCCAGGATACGAACTTGTCCGAGCTCCGTGGCTGTCCGACGCTGCTCGAATGTCAGAGGGCAGGACTCCACGACAAGCACGACCAGGGCATCAGACTCAGAGGTCATCACGATCTTGGAGATGAAGGGGATGGCCTCTGGATCGTTGAGCACTCCGTCACCGACGATGAGCATACTGGAGCGGCGAATTCCGGCCTCATCTTCGGGGTTGAAGGGGATCTGGTGGCAGAGCGTGATGACCTTCGCCCCCATACCTTGGAGGCCACGAGCTAACTCTTGCGCCCTGACCCCAAAGCCAGGGACGAATAGCGCCACCGGCCCTGACGTTTCAGCGGCTGCGTCATTCACTCGCCGGCTTGCGGATTGAAGCTCTTCCATCATGCGATCGACCTCAGAAAATACGGCCTCAGTCAACGAGGGCGCCTTACGGATTGCGGTGAGGACGTCTTGTACTCCAGTGACATAGCTGCCATCGACGTCTCTCAGAATGTGGGTTGCGGAAGCTAGGAGTTGGATAAACGCATCGCGGTGACGAAGGCTTGGCCTCGGCCGCACTTGTACCCACCAGGTTGTTTGCAAAGCGTGGTTTACAGAACTGATCATTGGGGAGGATCTCCTCACCCTAATAGTGTCCTTTGGGTGCCCCTTTTCCGCTGCCCGCGAATTCGCGTGGGAAGGAATTTCCTCTGCTGACGAATCCCTACACCATCCCGGCGGTGCAGGTCGGAATCCGTCCTGAGGGCTGTTCAAGGTCAGAGACAGGTTCTGGCACAGCGCCCGTCCCTGGAATATGGAGGCTACATAGGAGACAACAGCATGTACCCAATCAACCGTGATGCACTGGTCTGCCCGATGCACCTTCGTACCGCCCGGCTGCGCCTCAAAGGGATGTGGAAGGATTCTGACGAAGCAACCAATGACGTAGTACGTGCCCTAGAGGCTGGCTGGTTTCTGATCCCAGCTGGACGTGAGGGTAACTACACCAAACGGCAGTTTGAGGCCTTTGATAAGTGCTTCGCCGCGGCCCCCTGGGTGAAGCAGATCCAACATGAGGCTGGAGATTTTGACGAGAGGTTGCGGGCCCGCCTCGGTGCCAGATTTGAACGTCTGTTTTCAGGTGGACGGAAGCTGACTTCTCCCCTCACCCAGGCACTTGCCCTCCCCCATCGGGTCGCGCGACTACCGCTGAGCTTCGAGGCCGGCGCATTCGGCCCCGAGCTTCTGGTTTCATGCCTTGAGGATACCCAGAAGGTGTGCCTGCGGATTCAAGACGAAATGCAAGGTCTTGAGCCGGATTGGGTCCTGGCTGAATCCGTAGACGTGGGCGCCCTTGTTGAACACCTGAACCGGGCTAAGTGCGTCCACCTCCTGATACCGATTCTGGTGGCTACCAGCCCCAGCTACCTCCCCAGGGAGCAACAAGGATGGCTTTGGCAGGTCCAGGTCGGGAATCTTACCGTTACCGAATATCTGGACAGGATCGCGAGACGAGACCAGGAACATACCGACCACGTTTGTGAGTCGTGGAGGAGGCGATTCGCACAAATTCGCACCCTAGCTTCGGTTCTGGAGAGCCTTCCGTCTTACCACCAGGCGACTATTACCCGGCGTCTCCAGTCGGCTGATTGGAGATTCAGGGCGAAACGTTGGCAGGGAAGCTTGGTAATTGATCTCGGTGACCTTCATGAGGTCGGTGCGAGGCACCAGCTGCGCGATGGTTTCGAGTTGGTGAACTTCGTTTTGGCCCTGGACCAGGCCCTCGAACGGGCGGAACCGTGCTGGGACTCGTATCACCGAGGCGAACACAGCGCATTTGCCCAAGTCGAGCGAATGAGGGAGGAGATGGCCCAGGAAGGCCCGCCGCGGGGCCTAGGAGACGTTTTCAGGTCGAACCAATCGTCTCAGCTGGAATCGCCGTTAAGGGCCCTATAGGCGGCCAAAGCCGCCATCATGACAAGGACCGCCGGCCCGATGATGTGCAGATGCTTAGCGATGAAGGTGACAACTCCCCACCGGATGGGACGTCGACGCGCATCATCAAGAGCGTTTTGAAGGCTACTGCAGCGATTCGCCAGCGTGCTGATCTCGTGGCACAGACCACGTACGTGGCTGTCTTGGTGCTTGAGATAGTCGGCCATTCCCAGTTCTTGAATGTTCTGTTTCCAGGTCTCGACAAGGATGAGGTCACCGGCGCGCACCGGTCGCGATCTACCGTTCTCATGCTTCCCATCGTAATAATCGAACTGGAGACCGATCTGCTCGTAGAACCGGTTTCTGCGCACGTGATTGGACTCGTATGCTTGGGCATCGCTCAACCTGATGGGGTTAACCTGTGCATCTGGAAATTGGTGCAGGAACTGCACCACTCGCCACATGAGATAGGTCCCCAAACGGTGCCCTTGGAGGGCATCAGGCGTTACCGTGATGAACCCACGGTTGAAGCCGTCGCTGGCTCCGATCGACACCGTGTTCATGCTCCTGTTCACACCTGCAGCCAGGCTCCCCTTACCAGTCAAGGCATGGCTGCTGCCTGAGGCTGTGTACTCGATTCGGAAACCTGCCTCGTGCGGGGTGATCACTTCAGTACAGGTCACGAAGACCTTTGCGACCTCACACTCCGGCGCATTTCTGCTGCCGATGACCAAGACAGTGGAACTGACTCGCGGGTGACGGCTGACTGCCGGCCATGAGTTGATTTCTTGCTCCAGCACGGGTGCATGGTTCCCTAGGTTGTGGGGGGAGATGGATCTACACAGAGGGTGATTCTGGCACGCAGAGACGCCATTGAGGATGTAGATGCCATAAACCACAAAGGCATCTCACATGGAAACAACCATCAACAACCTCAAAGCCATCTCTGCTGCCCGCATACGGCTGAAGGACCTGCACACTCACGAAGATGGTGAGGGCGAAAATCTGGCTTGGTCCTGCATCGTATTCCTCAAGGGGAAGCGGTTGGGGAGCGTTCAGGACCCGGGTGAAGAAAAGCCCCTGTCGATCGAGATCGACTCCATCCAGCAAGTGGCAATGGTAAAGACGTTGAAGGAGCACGGGTATCAGCTCAACCTCGAGGCTGCTTCTCGGATCGACGCCAGCGATACCCACGAATTCCTGGAGCAGGCTCTACCGCAAATGGCTGACGAGGTGGAGTGGTTCAACAAGGCGAAGCCGCTCTTGAAGTCCAACACCTTGTTCCGCATCCGAGGTGACGAGGAAGGAACGTTCCGTCTGATCCTCGCGTTGTACAACGAGAAGACGGAGCACGCCCTCCAATCGCGGTTCGGCGATCAGCTTGAGGCTGTCCTGAACAACCAGTTGAAGGGGATCACGCTGTAGTGTGGGCTGGGCGGGCCTCCAATACGATTGTTGGGCACCGAAGACCAGTATTGGCGACCCGCCTGGCCCAGATACTCGCAATGCCCGGCTTCTGGCACCCTCCGCCAGACATGAACATGGACTCCATCGACACAGACGCGGAGTACACCATGACGCAACAGCCCCACATCACGTATCCGATACCCGAACAGTGGTGCTTGGTGTTTGCAGACTATCCACTGGGTGAGCCCGCCATGGACGCAATCCAGGGGCCGCTCTTCTTCAGCAGCAAACGAGAAGCGCTGATCGAATACCTGAAGTACCTATCCCCACGACTGGAGCAGGAAGGTGGCCTAGGAGAGTTCCTGGATGCCTTGAGCGATCTGGGCATGGTGCCCAAAACCCTGGTCGCCGACACCAGCGGGGAGTTGCTCCGTCTTGCAGAGACGGCCGAACTGGAGATCCTGGAGGGAATCTGCGCCGGCTACGGCCAGGACAGGACGTCTGAAGGTCGAGAGGTAATTTTCCTGCTCGAGGCTGTTCCACCCGCAAGGCAACCCTCATTCCCACCGGTAACTGCTCCGCTCGCACAATACCTGGCCAACGATGACACCTCGGAAGATGGGCACCGGGTTTACGCAACTTTTCATCCTCAAGCCTGGCAGAACGACAACGCGGTAGGCGTAGACCCTGGCCCTACGCAGATTGACGTGACGCCCGAGGTCCTTGCGATGGACCGGCCCTATGTATTGGCGATCATGGACAACACCCACGAGTCTGACGGTTTCATTCACGCTCGGCTCGCACCTGAGTGGGTACGCGACTGGCAAGGCCCCTTCTACATCGAGTGCAAGGAATCTATCGAGAAGTTCTTTGCCGGCACCGCAAGCGTGGATAACTCCACCGTGACTGGCTAACCCCGCGCCAGCTGTGGATTACAGCCCACCACTTTGGCTCTGAATGACACCGGTCCCCCGGTAGTATCCGGGGCTCCGGCCTTCCTATCGTGAGGAACCCTATGCGCCCATTAGACGTAATTCTCTGCCTCGCGTTGGCAGCCACTTACCATCGGACCGACGCTGCCGTCGTGGCAACGGCGAAGCGTTTACTCAAGCGAGTAGAGCGCCGGGACAGGCAATCGCTCTTTGATGTGATCAACCACAAGACGCCGTGCCGTTACATCATCCACCACTTGGTGAACCTTCCCGATGAGGTCATCTGTATGGATCTGCCGGCTGAGCGCGTAGCACCACACATCAAGCTGTCGATGGCCAAGTCTCAAGCAGCCAGTGCCATCCAGAAACCTTCACCTGCCGCCTAACATCGGAATCAACTCGCAAAAGGAGCGACGGATGAGCCAACAGAACGCTCGTTGCCCGTACTGCAAGACCATCAACTTGCTCGCCGAACAGAGTCTGGCGGGCCATTTCATCCAGTGCCAGTGCTGTGGAGCGCGCGGCCCAATCAAGGACTCCGAGGCAGAAGCCATTGCCGCCTGGAATGGGGTAGACGAATCGCGCTCAAGCTCCACCGGCGACCTGCAGGTGCTCGGCTTCCTCAGTACCGAGGCAGTGGAGGCACTCCTAACCGATGCCGATGTAGCTGTCACCTGTTTCAACAAAGCCAGGATGATCCCTACCGGCGCGATCGCCGTTGTCCGCTATGACCATGCTCAAGCGCAGGTTGAACTCGCAGAGGCTGGGCAGTCACTGCTGACGCTTCCACTTGAGGGAGAGCCTCAGTCTCCATCCAATACCTGGGCCTCGCCCTTGAGATCGACTAGCGTTGAGCATGAGGAAGCCCCCGCTTATGAGCCATGATGTGATTGATTGTGAGGATATTGGGATGCCACCGCGCTTTGTGGATGCGTGGGGCCAGCCCAGAAGGAGCGGGAACAAAGACGATAAAGTGATGGTGACGTTCCAGATGACGACTATCGAGGAGCGTCAGACGCTGTTCCCATCACCGCGCCTGGTCGACGAGCCCATGTCGATAAAAGACTTCTCGGACGTCCCCTGCTACGAGCTCCACGTAAACGGTGTTTTGAAGGGGTTAGCGACAATCGACCACTCGGTATCAATCGTGGAGCGCGAGTTGATCATCCAGGTCGAGTTAGTTGCTATTCATCTTGATCGCGAACTCCGAAAGCAAGGTTTTGGGCGGGCTTTTCTGGAGTGCATAGGTCGCGAGGCCGGCATCGAGGCCATGACTCACATTTGGCGCGAAAGGTCCGCCGCCACAGCAGATAGGTTTACTGTGAATTTATCGTCTGACCCTATTACTGAGGAGGGAGCGATCGCCACCGAAATACTCTTGGGGATTGTGGAGGATTTGATTCTTAATATCTGCGCCAATTGGACGATCCGTCCCCAGGTCCGAGATGACAGCTAGCCGAACATAAGAGGCCATATGGAATTTTTCGACGGGAAAGGAGATGGCGATTTCATTACGCTTCGGCTGATCGTTGATGGCCGTCCTTTCCAAGACACCTGTGGTATTCGCATCCTCGGTCTGCCAGAGGTTGACGCAGCGATACGGGAGCTTTGCGCCCATCTTCGCGTGCCCCCCGAAGCGGTGCAAACCCGGAGCCAGTTCATACTTGCAATGGAGCATTTCATGGCTTCGGATCTGCCAGAAGCCCAGAAGGTCGTCCTGGTGCAGCGTCTGACCCAAGCGATTTTCAAGCGCTCCGCCGAGCAACTGGCGGATTCAACCGACCTGGCTGGCATGGTTGGCCATCGCGTGATGGCAAGAGCTGCTGCCGGCGGGCGCGTCACCCTGGCTGAGTTCGAGCAGGTGGCGAGGTTGGAGAATCATCGCGATCAGGTAGCGGGCACTCCCTTGGCATCCCAGGCGCCAGCCTGACAACAGCTGGTGGCACAGGGCGGGGTTGGGAGAATGCGAGGCTCAAGAGCAAAAGCAGGCCTTTCAAGAACGAGGTGATTGGCTTGCTGTAACCACTACACTCCGGAGTAGCCTTCATGTTCGATCTCAACACCGCCGGTGCACGTCAGGCTCTGCGCATGCAGCAACCTGATGAGGAAATGGAAGTTCGTGTGCGATATCAAGGCCGAATCTTCGACATCACGTTCCTCCCTGACGAGGATGGCACCCAACCCACAGACCCCAACGATCACCCGGTAACCGACGAGCAGGCAAAAGGATGGCTGCGCGGAGAGTGGTGGTATCACCACATCATGGTTCACATCCGCAACCATGACGGCTCGGAGATCGGCGATGTGAAGGCCACCTGTGACAGCTACAGCCTCCTGCCCAGCTTCGCCGAACCCTACGACATCATCGTTCGCCTCTGTGATGAGCTCCTGAAAGAACACCCCTTCTGATCTACCACAGCCTCCACAATCGTCCCCGAGATTCGGGGGTGGACACTTCGCTGTAACCCCTCCTGCCCCCTGATACCCTGCAGCAATTGAACCTCCTTCCTCGGCGCTGAATGGCGCCGGGGCTCCTGCAATCTGACCAGAAGGAGATTCCGAACGATGCTGAACCTCTACGACCCGGCCGCCCGCCAGGCGCTGCGCATGCCGCGTCAGGACCAGGAACATACTGTCGAACTCCGACATCGCGGCGAAGGCTGGTGGGTGGACTTCAAAGTCACCTTCATCCCCGAAGACCCGAAGCAATGCGTTCAGCCCGAAACATCGGGAACCAATACGTTGGTACAGCCCGCCGCGGGGGAAAACGTAGAGTGGTGGTACCACCGCATGGTCGTAACCTTCCTGAACCTAACGGAGGAGCCGAACGAGAGAGATCCACTCTCGATTATTCGACATGAACGACTGATTTCTTCCAATGATCACTACGACCTGGTGCTCGAGGACTGCCGGCAGCTGATGAAGGAAAACCCGTTCTAGGTTCCGCCGGCGGCCGTAATGTGCGGAGGTGGTCCGCATACATTCGAAGGTGCTCCGAATATTTCGCCCGGTCCTGCGCATATTTGCGGTGCAGCTCCGCATATTGCTCCTCAGCCACGGCGCAAATCGCGCCTGCTTGGTATGCCGATTGGCTACCAATCTTCGGTTCTGACTGATTTCCGGGGTGATCGCCTTGCCCGGCATTGGCCGACTTACGTTGGAGGTTCTGGCACAGCCAGGCACGTCCGATGATGGCTCCATCAGACCTAACCCAGTCACGGAGCCGCCTCATGAACCCCGCATTCGAAAAAGCACTCGCCGCACGCTCCCTGTGGATCAACGTAGCTGTCTTCTCCAGCATCGAAGGGTGTGATTCCCAGGCCGAGGAGGCGTTGCAGGAGGCATATGACGCCGTCCACCAGCTGGCGAGCGATGACGTACTGATTCACCGCCACTACGGACCCCGGGCACCGCTGCTCCTTCTGGACGTGCCTGAGTTGGCTGAGCAGTACAACCTGGCACACGAGCTGTACACGGAGCTGTACTACGAGAACTACCGCAACGGCTCGATTGGTCAGATCTCGGCTGGGTGGCTGAAACCGGCCTCGCCCCTAGATCAGCCGTACACGAAATGGCTGGTGGCGGTGGACAAGCAGGTAGCGGCCTTGATGGAAATTTCCTACTCGCAAGTAGCTGAGGCTACCCAGGGGCAAGCCAAGACCTTATTGCTGGCCTGGAGCCGGGGGATGGATGCAGACGAGGCTGCGGAGGCCGTAGTTCAGGCGCACATCGAACGTGAGTACGAGAGGGAGTTAGCGGAGGAGGAAGAGCGCCAGGCGCACTGGGAAGACATCCAGGATACATACGCCTCCATAGAGGCAGACCTCTGGGCTGGCTGGCGCGAAGAGTGCGTGGAATTGGGCCTGGTGGACTAGCGCCAACACTGCTACCGCAAAAGCAGGCTGTTCAATGAAAGGGGGTGACCATGATTCAGCTGACAACCGACGCCGCGGCCCGGGCGCTGCAAATGAAACGGCCAGACGAGCCGCATACCGTCCGAGTTGCCTACAAGGGGCACACCTTCGAAGTGACGCTGGCCACGGGGGCACCTTCCATTGCACCTCTCGACAGCACGCCCTGGTTGTTCGAGCACGATGACCCAGCCTTCTACATCGACGGCGAATGGTGGGAACACCACGTTGAAGTCCGATTATTGGTTCCCGATGCTGGCGCTTGCCAGACCCGAATGCCGGACTCCAAGGTCAGCGCCAGCATACCCAGCTTCATCAACCCCACCTTCGATGTAATTGTCCTGTGCGAGGACCTTATCGCGGAGTGGGTTCGCATGGGTTCTGGCACGCATGCTTCGCGCCGATGATTTGCTGGTCACATCGAAGCGAAAGATGTTCCGCCCGACGCACGGCCGAACAACTGGGGCTTTTCAATTCCAACGTGTGGGGTTCTACAATGAAGTTCAAACCGTTTCCTCATCGCTTGCGCCGACTCGATTTCAACCAGCGCAAGGCTTCCTTGTTCGAGCGAAAGCAGCAACGTGAGGCGAACGCTTTGCCGCTCTTTGCTGAAATGATCCGAGCGGAACAGCACGACTGGGAAACCGAGAAGGAGATTCGCCAGCGAAGGGATGATGCAACCTTGATCAACTGGCGAGCTCGGGAAGCGCGAGTCTGGCGCAAAGCCAGGAGCATGTTTTTCGCCCTACCGAGCGACGACAGGGCTTCGGTCATCCGCGATTGGAACACCATTTGGCGCAACGCATGGACTCCCACCAACCTGATTTACCTGGTGGAGAAGTACAACGGCGTCGGGGCCCAGCGTGAAGCCGCAATGCGAGAGGAGCGCCAGCAGATGGATGTCCGGATCATGGCCAGGCTCTCACACCAACAAGGCCTCTTTTGATCAACAGGATGGCGGGAGCACCAGTTTGGAACCTTACTCTTGGTTCCCAAGGGGGCTTCCCGCCACGCCACAATACCGGTTTCCAATACCTGTTCAGGCATGGCCCCGAATCATCGTTCAAACAATCGACGTGACCATCCTGTGCACGAAGTGTGCGCTCAGCGGTTCTGGCACAGTGAGCCTGCCCTGAAGATAGCCTCATTACTTCAGGAGGCTATCCCATGCAACGCACCCACGCTCCCACTCAGTCCAGCTTGACCTTCTCGGCGCAAACGCCCCCAGCAAGCTCTGCTCTAGCCCTCTGCCCGGCGCACCTCCTACCGGACGCAGTAGTTGCCCTGGATGATCCCATGCTCCAGATCAGCGACATGGACATTCGCGAACACATGCGCGCTCGCTTCAGCTTCGACGAGATGCTCGCAGAGATGAGAGCTATCAGCCATCTGGCAGAGCAGCGCCAGCAATTCGGCTCCCGGGCTGAGATGGGCTTGGGCGGCCCGCGCAGCTACCAGGACGTGGGGACCGCGGAATCGGTTATGGACTGGATGCACGAACACGAACTGCGCAGGGTGAACCAGATCAAGCTGTCGCTCCCCAGCTCCGGCGAAGAAGCATTGGCCGCGCGCGAGCGCATCCAGAAGCGCATTGCGGCGCGCCGGGCAGCCCGCACCCCAGCAGCCGCCTAGTCGAAGTCCGAGAACAGGAACCAAACGATGACCATGAACACTCCCAGCGCCAGCAAAGTCCAGCCACATCTGAATCTCGGACCTCACTTCTTCAACGCCCTATCTTGGGTTCGGCAGACCACGTTCCCGGAGGATCTGGAGCGTGATCTGGTTGCCCTCGGCACGGCACCTGCCCTCGCCCAGGAGATTGCCGAGACCTATCGCCACTCGATGAGCAGGGATATCGTGCGCTTCTACGAGGAGTACGCTTACTCGGTTAGCAGTGCGGAGTGGCAGCAGCCGCTGGCGGCCTATATCTCGGCCCGCCTGGCCGACTACGACCGGTATGGCAAGCACGAATTACCGATGGCCAAGTACCTGCTGGCGCAACTGGACACCCCGCAATGAACGAACTGACGCAAGAACAAATCAAGGCCGTGTATCGGTCGGCAATCGATCCCAACGCCCGTGATTCCGAGGGCATGGACTGGTGGGAGGCTGTAGGCGCTGAAATTCGAGCCGTAATATCGGCGCCGACGGCGAAGGAAGCCAGCATGGTCATTGCCTGGTGGCATCATGACTGGAGCACTGTTGCAGATACCCCGCTCAAGGCAGCGCAACGCATCCGATCCTCGGCTCGAAAATCTGGGTTGTACGATGCAAAAAACTTAGAAGTAAACGCCGGTTAGATGGCGGGGAATTGTGATTCGTTTGATGAATTCCGACCAAGGCAGCTTCACGTCAGGAGTTTCATCAAAGCACCAGGTACGATTTCGAAAGCCATTTTCGTCGACCTGCTCAAGGCACTCGGGGTAGTAGGTGTGGTCAGGAAAACTGGCATGCAGGATCGCCAGGGCCTGGGCAGCGGAACGGGCCGCAACCAGATCGCTTATCTCGTTGTCGTTGTACGTCCAACCGACAAGCGGTTGATCGGCCAACTCTACTTCCATCTGCAGGACATCCTCAGCGCCTTCAAGGGCTATCTCCAGGAGAACCGGATCGATATCAGGATTTGCGTTATTAACTGCCGATCGCAGCACAGCTGCGCGTTCAGCCCAATAGTTGGGGCTGAACGCAGAGGGTTCTCTTAAAGGATTCATCATGATGCTTCCTCAAAAAGGGCTGTAGTGATTATGCGGAACGCCCTGACGGCGTCACCAGATAAACGGTTGATGTGGGGCTCGGATGACTCTGCAGCGGTCCAACACCCACAATTAACGCCAACAAGCCCCCTGAGGATATCCAGCTGACGAATGGCCCTGCCACCAGATCGCTAGATGCCTTGGCTGGGAGCCTCATTCGCCGAAAGGCTGAATTTCAGGGCCTAAGTTTGGATGGCAATGCGCCAGCCTGTTGGATACCCTGCCTTCGCCTCGTATTTTAGGAGTTCAATCCTTTGTTCAGATTACTCATGGCCTTCGTCTGGCCAATGCTGGTCATCTGGGCCGCTCTGCAGGTCGGCCACTCTCTTCAGGTAATCGATCCTGCCAAGGTAATCGTGCGCGACAAGGCGGCCTGCGAAGCCTTGCAGATCCCCTACGACACCTCATGCCGTGTGGTTGGTCGGGTGGAGGCAAATCTCGACGGGACCTGGTGGCTTCAACCGAGGGATGCGGGTGACATATACATTCGCCTGCCGGAGGGCTCCTTCCCCTATCTCTACAGCCCCGATGATTACCACATCCGCGGCGGCAAGCCGGCCACCATAGCCTTGGTGGTGGTGACCGCTCTGCTCACGCTCCTCGGCCCGCTGATCAGCTGGCGCATTCAAGCACGCAGGGCAAAACGTGCACCGGGGCGCGGGGAGACGATCTGATAGGTCACCCTGGCCTGGCTGGTGGCACATCCCCTGGCATGGAGAATATCCATGTACTGCCACCACAGGAGCCCTCCCCCATGATGAATAATGATCGCCGGCTGGCCTGGCTTGATCTTGAGTCAACCGGATTCACTGAGCTGCATAAGCAGATGGTGTACCGGCACCGAATTTTGGAAGTCGGGGTTCTGGTAACCGACGGCCAGTTCAACGTCCTTGCCCAACACGTCGTGGTTGTCCATAACGACCCGGCTGACGTCCTTCCCTTGTGCGACGACATTGTACGGAGCATGCACACTCGCAATGGCCTCTTCGACGATGTGTCGGCTTCCTCAACCGACTTGGCCAGTGCTGAACAGCAAATCATCGAGTTCCTGGTAGAGCACGGCGTGCAAGCCAAGGCCTCACCGTTGTGCGGCAGTGGTATCCACTTCGACCGAATGTTCCTTGAGGCCCAAATGCCGGCGCTCAATGCGCACCTTCACTACCGCAATCTGGATATCAGCGCGGTGAAGGAATTCCTCAAGACGATCAGCCCAGCATTCGAACCAGCCAAACGCCAGAGCCACCGCGCGCTCGACGACATTCTGGAATCTGTCGAAGAGGCCCGCCTGTACCGGGATCTACTCGCGCCTATCCTCGCAGCCTGAGCTGGTGGCACACCCCGCCAGCGTAGACCATGTGCTCATCAAGACATTCACCAGAGGACGAGACATGGTCATCCCAGAGCTGGAGGCGCTCAATGCAGCCGAACAGGAAGAAGAGTCAGCACTCCAGGCCTGCCTGGCTTTCGCCCGTGCCGTTCTGCCGGTAAGTCTCCTCGTACGTTTCCAGTGTCCGGAGGGTGAGAAGGCCCTCCAGCAGGTTGCGCGGTCCATTGATCTGCCAACTCTCCCCGCAGAACAAAGTCATCTTGCCCCTATGGCATCTGAGGCGCATGCGCTGCTGAGCAAAGAACCGGGTTTCACTGCGATTGCCGGCCGCTGGCAACGTGCGTACGACCTTTACGACCTCGCCTTGATTGACTTCATCGTAGCCGAGGAAGAGCGCGCCGCGAACGAGCGCCAGCACGCCCAGGAGCTTGCAGATACCTACGCTTTGATCGAGCAGGAGCTATGGCATGATGTTCAGGTTGAGAACCTGGAGTTGGGGTTGATGTAAGTTCATTGCATGGCAGTGGAACCAAATCCCAACACCATCCCTCATGACTATGTCGCCTTTTATCCACTTGGTGCTGAGTGGCAGGCCCAATTACCTCATCAAGGAACGCTTATGACTAAAAAATGGATTGAACTGGAACTTCTCGCAGACTCGGACGCCCGGCTGCCGGTTGTCGAAGGCGGCAGGATTACCGTCGCCGAGGCCAGCATTCGCACCATCACCGGCTACTCCGACCAGATGCTGGGGGACGGGTGCATCCTCGTCCTGGACACCATTGCGAAGAACGGTGGAAGCCGCCTGATTCGCGTCCGTGACGCCTATAGCGAAATCGAAACCCAACTGTCGGACCTGACCGAGTGGATTGAGGTGGACATCGTCAACGACTCTCTGGCGAAGCTCAGCAGTCTCCAAACCGTAGGACTGCTGCGACGGGAGGGGATCAAAGCTCTGAACGAGGTCAAGGACTCGTTCACCGGAGCGCGCAGCCAACTCACTCTGGATACCGTTGGTGATCACGGTGTTGCCCGTGCTCTCCTCCTCAAGCAGTCGTACGAGGATCTCAAACCGGCGCTGCCCGAGCGTAGCGCCGTGGTCAAACATCACCAGGACGCCTAGGAGATACCAGTGGCACGTGCCCGACTCCACCTGATCTGCGGCAATTGCGGGTGCGCCGATATGTGGACCCACTGCATTGAGCCGAAGGGTACTGACATCGACGGTGAGCTGTTCCCGGCGGTTTACCTCTCCTGCGGCAACTGCGCAACGCTACATGATCTTGCAGATAAGGCCCCCAACTCGAAACCAAACCAGCGTCTTGAAGAGATCCATGAGCCACGCTAGCCCAACCGAAAAGAGACCGCGCTACACGCCCGTGTTCGCAGTCCTCATCTACGCATTCATCCTCTGCACCACAGTGCTGGTGGCCGGGATGACCATCCCATGGGACATCGGCACCTACATCACGCACTGCCACGCTGTTGTCGGGTGCTTGCTGGCATTACCCGTCATCGCCAAAGGCAGGCAGTTCAAGGAAATCGGGCGGGGAGTTGGCGCATTGCTGGTCGCCGGCCTGGTGATCGGCTTCACCCTTCTCCGGAGTGTGTTCGGGGTGCAGCCGTTGCCCGAGGACGTCGACTTCCTCGATCTACGCCCTTTCGCCGCGGCGTTGATCGTCATCTCTCTCGGCATCTTGGCCGAGTTACTGGTGCGACGGAGCTTTTGGCCAGGTTTCAGGGCACTTGGGCGGTAAGCTAGGCCTTTCCCTGACAGACATAGGATTTGAAGGATGCCCATTACTGAAGCTGGCAGCGCTCCGGCCCGATCTTTGGCCGTGATTGGCGTATTGACCTACTCCGCGATTCTGGTGGGGCTGTCTCTACTAGCCGCCTGGCTGATCTCGGGCCCGGTGGGTAGCACTATCTCGAATTGCTTCGCGCTGGTCCTGGTAATGCTGGTCGGTACTGGACGAAAAACCCTGAAAGCTGCATACGGCACCCCCTTGATGTCCTTCATGGCCATCGTCTCCGGCATTGTCTTTTCTGCGGTGTTTATCGTGGTCGCCGCTGGCCTCAAGGCGGATGTAGCGCTAGCGTTCGACGTTACCTCGCTCAGTGACTTCGATGTCAGCCTCATCGGCGCTGTGTTGGTCGTTTTCACCGCCCACTTTGTGGCGCATTTCCTGGTCAGGGCATTCTTCTGGCGGGAGTTGGCCAGCTGGGCTTGATCAGGAGGCAGCAGTTACACCAGAGCCCGCCACAGTGCGGGCTTCGTGCTTTCTGGCATCGACGAAATGCCCGGTTCTGGCACACATGAGCTCGGGGGAAGATAGCCACATCGAATCCAAGCCACCGAGCCAAGAGACTTCCGCCATGAAACACACTCCAGCACACATCGCCATCCAGGCCCCCGAGTACAAGGCAGTCAAGCAAGTAATCGCCGTCAACCTGGTGGCGCATGGCTGGACCGCCGCCAGCCAGCTCGATATGGACATCTGCTGCCTGGTGGCCTCCCAGGACTACGAGACCGCCGTTGGCATCAAGACCGCCACGCTCAGCCTCGAGCCGCGATCGGAAGGCTTCCAGCTGGTAGGCAACTACCAGAGTGAGGGCAACAACGTTCTGAGCACCACCTGGCTGAACATCCCCAGCGGCATGACCTCGGAACAGATCGCCGAGAAAGTGCCGGAATTCCTGGAGAAGGTCGACCGCGAGGTCAACCGCAGCTACGCCCGCCGCTTGTTCCTGCTCTGATAGCAGTAGTAGCCACTCCCCCAGGGCCCGCCTTAGAGCGGGCTCTGCGCATTTTTAGGGTCCGAATATCGGGAATTGATGTCAGGCGATAGGGGTTCGAAAAATACTTCGAAATTTTCTCGGCGCCGGTTCTGGCACACACGACCTCCCCTGAAGATGGCTCCATCGACCACACAGGAGCACTACCCCATGACCACCAAGACCATCGCCGCCAACCTGATCACCGAAACCGCCCAAGCTGCTCTGGCTGGCTGCAACTCCCTGCGCAGCATCCACGACACCGCCAAGAAGCTGATCACCGGCAAACAGTTGGGCTTAGACTTCGATCCGAAGCGCCAGAACGCCTTCGAAATGCCCACCGCCCTCCTCGTCTGCAATGTCGAAGAGGCAATCCGCAGCGAATTCGACCAGGATGCCATCCGCGGCTTCGCCGATTCCTACAAGGCCGGCGAGCCCGTCGAACCGCTGGGCGTTGTCGCCGAAAACGGCAAACTGCGCGTAGTGACCGGTTTCACCCGCCACGCCGGCCTGATGCTGGCCATCGCCGAAGGCGCCGACATCAAGCGCGTGTGGGTGAGCCAGGTGGAAGGTGGCCGCGCCGTTGAGATCGTGCGTCAGTGCGTGAGCAACCAGCAGGTGCCGGTTTCCCCTCTTGATCTGGCCGAGGCCTACCGCGAGCTGATCGACGACCACAAGTTCACTGTCGCCGGTGTCGCGGCCGCGGTGCACCGCAAGGTCAGCCACGTTCGCAAGATGCTGGCGCTGGTGAACGTGGCCCCTGAGGTCAAGGAGATGGTCGAGAAGGGCCAAGCTTCCGTCTCTACTGCCCTGGCCGCAGAGAAGCAGTGCAAGGCCAACGGCGAAGACACTGTGGTGCATATGCAGGAGCAGCTCGCCAAGGCCCAGCGCAACGGCTCCGCGAAGATCACCGCGAAGTCCGTTGGTGCGCCGTCCGCCCTGTACGGTCGCAAGGACCTGGACGTAGCAGCCCCGGTGCTGGTCCAGCTGGCCGACCAGCTGGAGAAAGCTCTGCCCTTCATGGCCACCCCGGAGAGTGTGAAGGTCGAACTGACCCTCAGCGGTGCCGACCTGAACCTGCAGGACCTGGCCAAGGCGCTGGCCAACATCCGCGCGGCCGTAAAATCTGCCCAGAGCGGCACCGAGCCGGCGGCGAACGTCGGCTAATCCAAGCCCCCTGACAACTATCGCCCCCACCCACTGGGGGCTATGGGCGGCCGGGACTTACGGAGAGACAAACGGAATGGCCACATTTGCTTTCTGTGACTTCGATGACGCGCTAGATGTTTTGAGGTCAGCCATTACGGAAGCATCCATCACCACCCTGATCGACCAGATCGATCAGCAATTTAATGCTGGATATCTGGATGTGAGTCCAGCGCAGTGGGGGCATCTGGCCTCTGAGGTGATGGTCAGGCTAGACCATGTCCGGCAATCAGCTCCGTCAGTTTGAGAGAGATACACGATGAGCATTCGCCTGGAACTGCAGTGCATCAACCAGGAAGACCCGAGCACCGACGACTGCTACAGCATGAACGAGCAGGGTGTGTTCGAAACTGCTGACGATACTCAGGCCGATCTGATCCGGGCCTACAAGTACCTTCAGGACCTGGCCACCCGTAAGGGCTGGAAGGCAGCCAAGCTTGCCCAGGGCAAGAAAGGCATGCTGTGTCCGAACTGTGTGAAGCTGTATGAGGCACAGACTGGCCACATTCTGAGTTGAACGCTCCACGGAAGTCGCTGGGCAACCACAATGCCCGAGGAGGGCAAGACAATGGCTGTTGTCAATGTTCACGAAGACCTGATTCGCCGCATGCGCGAACGTAAGTATTACGACCTGAGCCAATGGTGCGCCGAAGAGCTCGAGGAGACCGAGCACGAAGCGGAGCAACAGGGTGAATGGCGGATTGCCAAGGAGATCCGCGAAGAAATTGAACGCCAGAAGGCGTACTACCCCTGAACAAGCTTCCGGCTCGCCGGCGCATGACCGAGGAATGGACATGGCAGACAAACTCTACAAATGCAGCCGCTGTGATGGCGCTGGGAAAATCTGGCTGTTCACTGCCGTTCTCGGTGGTGTCTGCTTTCAATGCGGCGGCAGCGGAAAGCAGAAAACTAAGCCCAAGCCCAGGGCTGTCAAATGGGCCGTCTTCGGGCACAGCCGCGAGACAGGAAAAATCGGGCGCCTCTACAACGTGAGCGCACGCACTCAGGCTGAAGCGATCAACAAGGCCCGTGACACCTACGATCGCGCAAGTAGTGCTTGGCGTGACGAGTGGAGCATGCAACAGGCTTTTGCTCAAACCTGGGCCGAGCTGCAAGAGGCCGGAACGCTGGAAACCGCAGGCATCAGCTGATCCACCTCTTCCACCCAGCACCACGAAGGAAAGTACGATGAAACGCTTTGACGATCGAGCAACCTGTTTTCACTCGGGCAAGAAGATCAGCCCGCCCATGAATGAGCGCCGCCTTTGCGCCTGCTGCGGCTTGCGAATCGTAAAAGGCTTCATCGTTGAGATTGGACATGTCGGCGAGGACTGCGCAGGAATCATCGAGCGTCGAAGTCGCGACAGGGACTTCCATGGTGCAACGGTCAAAGACTTCGCCGAGCGGTATAAGCGAGCGACGGGCTGGACAATCAAGCCAGCAGTTCTCAGAACTCTGGAAGATCACTACCCCTGAGAATCGAGGCAACTGCCTCGTTAAGCTAGACAGAGAACTGATGGTTGGGATTACACCCGTTAGTCATAGTAAAATGAACCAAGCCATAACGTACTATTTCATTGCGCTCACGCAATAAAGCGATATTAAATACAAGGTTAGCTATGCAACAAGACAAACAAAGTTCAAAAAACAAAAGCTTTGCATCCAACGCTTTAGCAGTTGCTCTATTAATTATATGTGCCGTAATTGGCATGTTGTTTTATGGCCAAAATATCATGGCCACTGCTACTCAAGGCATGGGTAAACTGGCTGCGAAGCATCTGACTTATGAAATTCCCAATGCCTTGATTTTGCTTGAGGCCCGTCGCGGCCCCTGTGCCACTATCCCAATCACTTCTGAAGAGCTAATGAAGAGGGGAGCGCCTAAGCAAACAGCGAACGGCTCCCCCTGGACTGCAAGCTTCACCGGAGAGTCTGTCGAGGTCATATACCCCTACAGTGACGAGGACGACTATCGAATGACGAAACATGATTTGTTGAAGGTCATTCAAGAGAGTTCAAATGTTCAAAAGGCTGAGATAGCTGTTGAAGGCGTCAAGGTCACTTACTCCTGCCAGCATCCGGTAACTAAATCATGACCGATTCCCTAGGCCCTTTGAGCCCCGAAGAAGAAGAAATGATCCGTCGGCATCGCGACGAGAAGGCCCAGCGTGCCGCGGCATTGGCATTCCGCTTGAAAGCCCTCAAGGTGGCCGCTGAGTACGAAGCCTGGCTGCAACAGGATGAAGAGTGTGGGGATTCGTTCTCGACGTTCGTGAACCGATTCGGCTACCAGGACAGCGATTGCCAACCCATGCACGAATACGTCAAGCGAATCCATAAGGCAGCAACTCCTGACTGAAGGTAGGTTTTTGATGGAAGGAAGACAGTTCATCAAGAGCGTGACCGGGAATTACCCCGTTTACCCGGGCCATCCCCTGGTACTGGCAACTGCGATCATGGAGTTCTACTCCGACTTTCCGACGGCCAATGCGCCTACAAAACATGGCTGGTGCGCCGCCCTGAGCGATAGCCGCATCCCTGGAGCCGGGGACCACGTCGGTGCCGCGGTGCGCTGCTTGAGTATTGGAGCTGAAGGCGGTTCAGTAGATGAGATGGTGGCCGCCGCGGGCAGTTACTGGGAGCGAGGGCAGGCCGGCGGGCACCATGGATATGTCTGTGCCGGCATCGAGCAGGCCAAGGCCGTTGAGCCGAAGTTCCGCGAGCTGGCCGAGCGTTGGTTCCCGAACTGACCCACCCTCCCCGATCAAGGCCCGCCGATTTGGCGGGCTTCTCGTTCCTGCAGGGAAGGTCGGGCCCTACGGTTGGGCCTGAAGCTACGCACTAGCCGTAGTGAGGCTCGGATTCATGCCCGAGGTTCCGAACTCACCGTGCTTCGAGGAGGAGTGCGTTCAGGCCGAAATTTCCGGCCCGGGAGCAGTTGGAGCTTGAGGTTCGGTTTCGAGTCCCGAGATCGGTCTCGAAGCTTCCGAAAGTGGGGTATCCGAGTATTCAGGGTCATCCATTTTTCAAGCTCGGGCATAAAGCCTTCGCCAAGCACATCGCGTATGCACTTGTAGATTGCAGACCTGAATTGCAGATCAGAGAGTAACTTGATCTCCTTCCGCCGGCGGTCCCACTCGGTTTTCAGTTTCCAACTCCGGGCGCCTTTCCCGTTCTCCTCCAGCTCACGGTTCAGTTCGACCAGGGCGTCATAGGCCCTGAGTTTCGATACCTGGATGGCTTGCAGGAGTTGTGTATCGGTGAAACCGTTCTGCTGGGCCCAGAGCGGAAAATCTTGACCATATACACCCGCTTCCCAGAACTTTGCTCGGGTCACTCCCACAGCGCCCACGATCTCCGGGTACAGCTTCGAGAACTCGGAGAGATATCGCTCTCGTTGGTAGTCGTGCACGCGCGCCAGGGCGGCCTCGCCGGCGAGATGTAGAACGCCACGGGCAAGCGCCTGGTCGGTTCGGATTTCCAGCCGTACATGCATCTCGCTTCGCAACACTTCGATCTGCGTATAGAGGTAACGCTGACCGTCACGGTCTTTGCGAGCCACCGCGGCTTCCAACCTGCGGTTCAGGATTCCAATCGCGCCAGCGCACAGGGCCACGACGGTGCCGTGCCTATAGCTGCTCCTGATGAACTCCAGGAATCCGGCCTCGCTTTTCAGTGCTGATTTCAGATCAATCCACGGCATAGGAAATCTCCCCTATTGATTCCCCGAGGCTACTGCAATCCTGAGGAGGTACATGCTCAAAGGCTACGGCTGATTTCCGGATCGCAGATGGTGGCACGGGAGGACCAGCCCGATTCTTGCCTCAGTTGATCAACGAACAGGCACTTGAGGCGATGAGCACACAAAACACACAGATCGAACTCGGCCAGTACCCAACCCCGGCCTGGGCTGCAGCCGCGATCGTACGAAAGAACTTCAGCCACCTCAGCGCCAAGGATTTCGTCCTTGAGCCAACGTGCGGCCCAGGGCGCTTTCTGCAAGCGGTTCCCCAATATGTGCCGGCGCTGGGGATAGAGATCGATCCGCATCTCGCTCAGCAAGCACGTGACCTGACCGGCAGGCCGGTCATTACCGGCGACTTCTTCCAGGTGGAGTTCGAAGAGCGTCCAACTCTGGTCCTCGGTAATCCGCCTTTCGAAACCAAATTCATCGAGCGATTGCTGGATCGTGTACACGGCCTACTGGTCGACAATGGCCAGGTGGCATTCGTCCTACCCTGCTACTTCCTCCAGACAGCGGCGAGAGTGTGTCGGTACAACGAACGCTGGGCCATCCAGCAGGAGATGCTGCCCAGAAACCTCTACGCCGGGCTGAAGCATCCCCTGACTTTCGTGACGTTCACCAAAGACCAAGAGCGCCTGATGATCGGCCTCAGCCTATACCACGAACTGGCGTACCTGCAGGGCTTGCCGAAAGATGTGCAGGAGGCCATGAGTCAGGGCCCAGCCACCTGGCGCGAGGTCGTCGGGCAGGCCCTCGATCTGTTCGAGGGTGAGGCCCACCTGAGCCAAATCTACGAATACGTTGCTGAACGCCGGCCGACGGCAAACCCGAACTGGAAGGAGCAGGTCCGTAAGGTCTGCCAGCAGACTGCGCGCCGAGTGGGCCCCGGGCGCTATGCGAAGCCGGACCAGCTGGACATGCTGGCCGCATAGCTGATCGAACATCTGGAGAGACACCGCATGACCACAACCAATCAACAGCGGGCGGTTCAACGGAAGCAACCTAAGAAGGTCAGCCCCGAAGAACTGCAAGCCATGATCGCCCAGTACCAGGCCGGAGAAGTGATTGCGTCCCGGCTACCCTTCACATTCCCCTCGGGCTTTAAGCTCACTGAGGTGGTCCCGCAATGCAAGCTGTGCGGGAGTGAAATCAGAAAGCAAGACTTTAGGGGGATCTGGAACCAGGTACTGCCGGATGTCGTGGTGATCGATGGCCACGGAGTGTGCCGGTCCTGCCGTTGCATCACAGCATTTCTCATCCGAGTCCGAGGGGAAAGCCCTGTGGTCCTGGAATCGATCAGCGATGAAGGCGTTTGGCAGCAATACACCCAGGACCAGACGATGTGGGCGCGGATCAAGCGCCAGCTCCGATTGCTGACCTCCCGCTTCTGACACACTCCGATTGACCTCAGACTGGTCTCATCGCTAACACGCCATGGAGCCCCATCATGAGCCTCAATCCAACGATCATGGACGAAGCCAAAACCGAAGTTCTGAGCTGTCTCGACAACGCGAGCCGGTCTATCCACGAGTTTCACGACGCACCAGCGTTCATGACCTGGTGGGAACAGTACGGTTCTGGTGATCTCGGCCTGACCCACGACCAGAAAATCGACCTCTACTGTCAGCTTCGGGTTGAGGTCTACACCTTCCAGGGCTGCCTCGATGAGTACCGCCGCCTACTGACGGGAAAACCAGACATAGCAATGAGAATTGGCGATTGCCATTATGCCTACCTCAGCGCCAGCGGGGAGCTAATAGGCTTGACGGTGAACCGCAATAGCACGATCGACGAGGCTGAGCCTTACGACTTCGATAGCAGCGCGTTCAATACCTGCGTTGGGGGCTGGATGGATGAGGATTACCGCCAGACACGCAAATGGATTACCGAGCCTGAATTCGTGCCGGTGACAGTCGATCCTCTCCCTGAGAAGTACATAGAGTTTGACCATGCTGGCCAGCGCTGGTCATTCAACCGAGATGAACTCTCCATGCTTGAGAGTGAAGACAGCTGCTTCCACTTTGTGGCGTATCACTTGCTGTCGGAACCGACGACTGAATCGGTGATCGCTTTCATTGAATCGAATGGGTTGGGTTAACTCTCACCCCCATAACACTCCGCAGGACAAGCATTTCGAGCGAGTGGATTAGGACACTCGCTTTCCCCCTCAAAACTCTCATCAAGCGAATTTCAGCCGGTCGCTTTCGTTGGTAGCCAAATTTCGGTCGCGGGACAATCCGGGGACCATCTCTAGAGAAAACCCGTGGTCAGACGACACTGAAAACACCTCGGCGTGTTCTTGATCCTGGCGACAGTGGCGGGAGTGATCAGCTCCTGCTGGGGTAGTGGCACACCTCAATGAACTTACTGCGGCAACAGTGGACCTGAGCGTTGCCGGATCGGGTGAAATCTTGGTGTACGGGAACCCTGCCCAACGCGATCACCGTGTCGCCGGCTCCGGCAAGATCAAATTCAAGTAACTCCCGCGAATAGGAACCGAATCATGAGCAAAACCAAAACTGGACCTCAGGGAGGCACCCCTTTGAGCTTCGATGAGCAAGGGATCACCGGACGTTACAACGGACAGGGCCTACTCGAGGTCTTCATTCCGGCAGGGGTCTCACCAGAGCCTGTAAGCAAAAACGATTTCTGGGCCAACGTAGCGCATTACTCCCTGGTCGCTGCAGCTATCACTCTCACGCTGCAAACCCGTCAAGACAAGGTGAGCCTGAAGGACCTCGTATCCATCCTCAGCGATCTGGAGAAGATGCTGGTGCTGGTCGAAGCAGCGGAACCCGTGCCCAGTGACTTTACAGGCGCATTTGAATGGGTTCGCTCCTGTCTTCAACATTGGAAAGAAGATACGGATGGCGCGTGGAACTTCCGCCACTTCAAGATTCTGCAACAGGGGCTCCTGGCCCGGCTGACCACGATCCTCGATTCCAAGGATCATGTACCTGAAGTACGCCGCTATTCGATCGACACCGACGGGAACGGGGCCTTCGCAGAAGTGGTACTTGCGGAAGACTACGAGCGTACCGTCCTGGCCATGCAGTCCGCTGAAGCGGAGCGCGATCAATTCAAAGCCGAGCTTGAGCGGCTTAAAGATCAGGCACCTGTCGCATTCATGTTCAGGGGGCCCGATGGCCGTCTTCGTATGGATGCCTGCCGCCACAAACCCAGCGAACCAGGATGGGAAGGCGTGTACGGAGAATCCAGGCCCGCCCGGACATGAACCGGCTTGAACGCTCAAGCGAAGAACTGACTGCATTGCTTGCCACGATTTCGCAGGCCGAAGCCCAGCCTGTCTGAGCAGGGGCCTGGTTCTGGCACACCCCGAGGACGCCGATGATTGCTTCCGTGAAATCCCATTCCTCCACCTCTTCAGGAACTGCAAGCGATGAGTAACGAAACGGAAAGCACCATGCCGGCGACCCTCCCCCAGCAGCCGGAGGTTCTCGCGTACCTCAACTACCACAAGCAGGACGTCGCCGGCCTTTCCTTCTCGCCACTTTCAGGGCGGTGCAAGCAGCTGATGGCCGTTGAGCAGTACCACCAGAGTGTGGATGCCCTGACGTCCCAGCTGGACATCGCTTTGCAGGACCTGGCTACGGCTCAAGCCGAGCTGCAGCGTAACAAGGTCACCATTGCTGGGATGAATGAGGCCCATGCCAAGCTCGCAGGGTTGTATGAGGGGGCTCTCTCGCAGATCAAGACGCTTACTGCCACGCCCACCTTCAACCTGTGCCGCTGCGGCGATCAACGTCTTCCGGCCGTGACCCTGGAACGCAACTCCCTGGGACCTTTCTGGAAAGCTGCATGCCCCGCCTGCAAGCATTCGGTATCGACCTTCACCGAGCCCGGCCTCGTCCAGCTGTGGAACGCACTGTCCAAGGTGCCCAGGCCCATACCTGCACCCACCGACGTAGAAGGGCATGTCGGTTTGGTCACCTACACCGCCTTCTGGAACACCTACGTGTCCGGCTACGAGGATGGGAAGCAGGACTCAAGGGCCAGCAACTGCGCGAAGTACAACCCAAGCGGGGCAGCTCACAAGTCCATGGCCCTGCTCGCCAGCCTGGCCCAACCGGAGCAGAACGCCCATGAGTGAGACCCAGCACAACCTGAGCACATCGGCCGGCGGCCGCGGCTACCTGGTGGATTACTTCCAGACCAAACTCGGGCGCTACGACTTCACCCGATACATCCGCGATCGCCTGGCTGCTGATTTCGCCTGCATTTTGTCCCAGCACCTGACAAAAGAGCAGGCCGAAACCGACACCATGCGCGCGGAGCTGCAGGCGCTGCGCGCGGATCGGACGGCAGGTTGGCGTTGCTTCCATTGTGGCGAGCACTTCCTCGACGAGGCCGCTGCCGCCCTTCACTTCGGCACTCATGAGATGCAATCGCCGGCCTGCCTTATCGACGTGGCGGAGTACCGCGAGATGGAAGCACGTATGCGCAGCTACAACGACGAGGATGCCGAAATCCACCGAGCAATGGCGCGCCAGCGAACCCAACATCAGCTCGAACTTCGCCGGGCTGAAGAGCAGGGCTATTCCCGGGGCCTTAAGGACGCCGCGGATGCCATGGAGCGCCAGCAAAGCTTGCATCAACTTGAGCTAAGCCGCGCTGAAGGGCTGGGTTATTCCCGGGGCCTCAAGGAGGCTACGGAGCAGATCCTCGACAAGCAAATGCAGGAGGACTAGCAAATGAGCCGGAAACAAACCGCCGAAGACAAAATCGCCAAGGTACTGGACTCGTATCACGCCTACCTGAAGGAATGGAAGTACGACGAAAAAAAGTCCCTCTTTTCTTCTGGCGGGTGGGTTTTCAAGGGCAAGAACCACACCGCCCACGAAATGAACAGCAAGATCCTCGCCCGCCGAAATCAGGACGTGCAGAAGATCCTCAAGATCACTTCCGAATCGAACGCCGGCATGGGTGACACCTCGCTCTCTGCACAGTGACAGAGGCGCCAGCATCTCTTCATTCCCAATCTCGTGGAGCTAACATGTCTTTCATCCCTTCCCCGTCGAAATCCGGCGGCCGAACCGAAGCCGACGTAACACCGCAAGCTATGGGCCTTGCGATGAACGGCTATGAGATCCGAAATGCTCTGGAGTTCCTAGCCCCGGAGCGCACCCCTGAGCAGATGAGTCATCGACTGGTGATCGAACTGCACTCCGCAGCTCAGGAGATCCGCTGTCCTGAGTCCGGCCTTTACGCGCGCCACGAGAGACTCCCAGACGACATCGCCATCTACCTGGTTGACCATGAGCCCGCCCAGGTCCTGCCCACCCAGGGTATAGCGCCGTACGACAAGGACGATCTCGATGCTGACGATCAACCCCAACATGTGCCCAGCCTCGTGCTGAACGGCTATCAGTTGCTGAACGCCATCGAGTTCCTGGCCCCGGACAACACAACTGAGCAGCTCGAGCAGACGTTGGTGATCGAACTGCATGACCAGGACGAGGACTTCCCTGTGGCAGGCTTATACGCATACCACGAGGAGTGCCCTGAGGAAGGGGCAATACTGCTGCTCGAGCACCAGGAAGGAGTGCTGGCCGGAGGTGGTCAAGAAGAGACCTACGAGACCAAGATTGCGAACACCCTCGAGCTGGTGAAACAGGCTGCAGATGCCATCCAGGTTTTCACCGGGCACGACAGCAGCGCGAATCTGCGGCACCACTATGGCGAGAAATGGTGGGAGAAGTTGGACGACTTGCGTGACAAACTGCGCGCAATCGGGAAGAGCCTCCCGCTCGCCCACTCCGACCAGTTGCTGGCGCTCGACAAGCAGTGCCGGGATGATGTCGGTCGCGCGTTGGGGCTCATCCCTTCGGAAGATCGTGGTTTTGCTTGGTCCTATCTGCTTGCCGCAATCAAAAAAAGAGTGGGCTCACACGTCCTGTCCTCGATCAAAACGGCAGTTGAGCAAGCTGGCGCGCATGAGGCAGTTCAGGATCAACGACATTCTGATTGGTCGTGCTTCGATCCAACGTTCGTCATTGAGTATCTGCGCGAGAGCAGCACCTTCGATGCTGACCTCATCGGGAAAATGTTGGAGTACGCCACTCGCCCTGTCGAAGCCGGGCAAGCCTCCCCTAGCCCTGTGCTTGGGTGTGACTACCGAGGCAAACATTTCGGAGCGCCGTACCTGGATGCTCAATGCCAGAATGGCTACCTCTGGGACGAAGATAGCTGCGATGAGCCAGGGGGGCCGCTGCTCAACGGCGGTGATATTCCGTGCCCCAAATGCAATGCCGCGGAGTACGCGGAATATCTGCGCCTGGACGAGGACGACAATACCAGCCCGGTGCCTGTTGGCGATATCGAACTGGCACGCAAGCTGTTCGAAGAAATGGCACTCATTGCGGATGACGAGAAATGCATCCACATGCTGGCCGGCGCACTTTCCAAAGCACAGCCCCTGGCACCCCGCGACGATATTCTCTCCCGAATGAGCGAACTGGAGTCCGTCGCCAAAGAAGGCAGGCCGAAGAAGATCGTTGTCCGACTGAAGCATCCCGACAGCGAACCCAGCGGTTGCAGCAGCCTGCTCAACTACCACGAACCGACGCGCCAGCAGTTGATTACTGCCGGTATCCCGCTGAGTCGGCACACTCGGAATCCTATCGTTTGTTTCGGGATGATCGGGTGCAAGACGACGGCCGATGGTGTTATCGAATACACCTGGGGGGAATCCCAGGAGGTCCTGCTCGACAAATCCATCCCGACTGTAGACATGACACGTCCGGCCTGGCTGATTCCGGAACTCAAACCTGACGTTGTGGGTGCTCTGCTGCTGGGAGGAATCAGCGGCTCGGAGTACGGCGACAACGACATTCAGGTTGATTCCAAGGTCGTCGAGCGGCTCCAGGCCGAACGTGTAACCACCGAAGACGATGTAGTGGTCGAGCTGGTAACTGCCGACCAGTACAAGCGCGACGTCGCTGGTCTGCAAGCACGTGTGGATCTCTTCGACCGGCTGGCGGTCGCTAACAAGGCCCTTGCCGACTCGTTCCAAGCTGAACGGGACACTGCACTGGCCAGCCAGGCGGCTCAAGTCCGCGTGATCCCGGCAAACTGGAAGATCGAGCGTACCGGCGAGCGCATCATCGTCCAGCACCTGCACAACGGTGCCGGCTATGCCGCCTCCCGTGCGGGTGAATCCGGCATTGCCGAGGCGGTACTGTTCCTCCTCGCTTCCGACCTGGTTGGTGATGGCGTTGTCGCCCAGGAGGACGAGGCATGAAGCGCCGTCCAACTGGGTTCGTTGCGACCTGCCAGTGCGGCGTTGCCATTGGTGCGATGGACATCAATCGCACTGAGCGAGCGGATGCGGGCAGGCTGCTCGGCAAATGGCTGTACGACGGTTGCACCGTCGAACCGCGCTTCGCCGGCACCTGGTCCGCGGAAATCGGTCCGTGTAAGTGCCCCAAGGCACAGGGAGACCAGCATGAATAAGGTGCAACGCTACAGCGTGGATGCAAGGCATCTGCACCCACAAGGCTTCCTGACCGGCCAGGGTATGGGTGAGGTCGTCTACGTCGAAGAGTTCGACAAGGTAGCCGCCGAATCCCAGGCAAACGCCAATGCGCTCGCAGCGGCACGGAAAGAGATTGCCACTCTCCGCGCCATGCTGGGGTTGGCACCGGAGTGGATGGCCCTCACTGGCCCGGGGCAGGTCAAACAAGGGGACATGCTTCGCTTTAAGGTCGGAGACAGCGGGATCGAAGCGCCAGCGCAACTGGTACTTCACGAGGGAACCGGCCGCGAAGAAATCGTCTACAACCGTGGGAAAAACCACTATTTCATCACCGCCATGGCCGTCGATGGCACCAGCTCTCACAAGAGCGTCATGGTGAAAAGCGGCCAGGCCCGGGCGGGTAATGAACAGCTTCTGCGTCGACTTGGACAGGTCATCGCTTGGCAATGCTTCGGCGACTGCAGGATGTTCAGCGAAGAAGCGGTGCCGGCCCCTGCGGAGGTCATTGCAGAGCTGAACGCTGTGCTGAAGGGCGCGGAGTCCGTCCATGCCTGAGAAGCTGAAGCCGGTTTGTCATCGTGCGTTCTTCTTGAGCGCTCCCCAGCACTGGGGGCCATGCAGCAAGGAGCACCATGACATGGTCAAGGCCAACCCAAAGGAATGGCCTGATTATGAGGTGCAGGAGCTTTACGTCCTTCCTGCGAATCATGTGGTCCTACCGCGGGATCTGCTGGAGCGCATTGCCCACGACGATGAAGGCATGTCCGATCTAGCCGACTTTGAAGAGTTGAAGCGGCTCCTTCGTCTCCAGCAACCGTAACCCCGACCTCCAAATCCACATCCTGGGCGTTATTGTCCAGCACACCCCACCAGGAGAAGCACCATGGATCTTGTTCAACTGCTTGACGCGATCCGCGCTTACTACGGCGATACCAGCCGCAGTCGCGAGGCCACCCGCGAAGGTCTTGAAGAGGCCCAGAGCGAAATCGAGACCCTGATCGACAGTTTGGCTGACTAGACAAAGCCTACCGGTGGCTTCTGGCACGCACTGATCAAATAGAAGATGGGCTGAAGTCATAACACTCCAGGAGAACCCCGACAGTGCATCAAACCCCTGAAACCGCCCCCCTCACGGCCATGACGGAGTCCCAAGTGCTGGCATGGATCGACGAGCAGACCTGGTATTCGGACCTGCACAAGCCTACCCCGTCGAACTTGCTGTATTTCGCACGCGCCAGGGGGAATGCCAACCTGACGGACATCGATGAACGCCGGTGGGTGCTATCCCATACCCCGGCCGGATATGAGTTGAAGTGCCTGGACTAACGCCTTCCCCGCCTGAGCCTGCCAGGTAAAACAGGCCCGATACCCTTGGCAGTTCGTCACGGCTCTGCCAGGGGGCATCGGAGAGAGAGTTGAATCGCGGTACCAGCTCGTTCTCCCATGCAGCCCGGAAAATTAGTTCGCCCCGCAGGGCGTAATGGAGCCCCTATGGCATTCGAGTACGTGCGCCAGCACTATCAAGTCCCAGCATGCGTTGGCCGGCGCGTTACCGCTTACGGTGAACCAGGCACGATCATGGCGGACCACGGCCATTACATCGGCGTGGTTTTGGATAGCGACCCGAAGAAGCGGATTCGGAATTACCACCCCACGGACGAGATGGTGTACGGGGAAGTTACGAGTGACCTCCCCCTCCGCCAGTTTGAAGTCCTGATCTGGGGGAGGAATTGGTGGGATTCTGCACGGCAAACCATGCAAGTTTGGGCTGCCAACCACGCCCAGGCCAAATACAAGGCGTACCAGGAACTGGATGACTGTTTCGAGGACGCAACTGCGATGTTCGGCTTCAAAGCCCGGCTGGCCTGATCATGCAAGTCAACGCGCGCGAATGCGAGGCTGCAGGGCTTGATCCGAAGGAGGTCCGCAGGATAGCTGCCGGACTGAGCCGTTATGCCCGCGAGGCTGCAGCCCTGGGTTTGGAGATCTTCGGCGGTTCAGGAACCGGTGACCTTCGTACCGAGGCAGATGCCCGACGCGCCGGACTGATTCTGGCACGCCTGGATGGATCGTTTAATGGTGGTGACGGTGCATCGGATTACGACGAAGACGGACTTCTCCGGGGCGAAAGCTGAGTACCGGGCGCCAATCAGAGGACATGTGCATGAGTGATGCAGCAAAGACCTTACTCCACCACGTGACTGGCTGGCGCTCCGGCGGTTGCGCCGATGAGCCGACCCGAGGCTACGCATTCCACGCAGCACGTGCTTGGGCACAGGCGATCATCGCCGGAGCCGAATAACGAACCGCTCTGTTCAGGAGCAACCAGAGAGACCCGATATGGAACAGCTGACTATCGATGGAAACCCGGTCGAAAAGACAATCAACCTTCGTTGTTTCCGAGTGGACGACCATGACTACTACGCCGCCGCCGACGAGGCCGAAGCCCTCCGACTGCACTCCGACCTGACGGGCATTGACTGTGAGGAAGTCGACAGTTGCACCGAGGTTGTCGGCGATCTGCTCGACAAACCATGGCAGGAAGAAGACAAACCAGGTGTCGCTGTCGGTACGCTTCGTCAATGGCTGGCCGAGGCCAAGGAACCTGGCTGGCTGGCCGGTACCGAGTAAGGAGCCGGTCATGACCACCGAAACCCATCGGGACTATCCCTCACTGGAGTGCCCACTGTGCGAGCGACTGACAAAGCCGCGGAGCCTGAACAAGGATGGCAGCGTCACCTACAGCTGCCCTCCTGACCATGTGAACCACGGCCAGCGATACACCTGGCGAATCGCAGAAGGCGGTGAACTGGTCGAGAAGCGGTAAGGAACCTATGAGCAAACTGTTCAATGCCGAAAAGGTATTGTGGCTCGCAGCCCAAGAGAAGCCCCTGCATGTATCCCCTAAGGAAGCCGCATGCTTCAGTGACCTAGACGGAATCGTCGAGGAGCGACTCGCCGCCGGCCATTTGGAAAAATGCGGCTCGGACGACTCGGGGGACTACTACCGCTGCACCAGGGCCGGCCTGATCGACCTCTACAAAATGAAGATCGCTTGGCGGAAGAAGAACGGCAAGTCGATCGAAAAGGAAATGGCCAAACTCAACGAACTGCTGGCCAGCGCCAGCTGATCTTACCTGTTCCATCGCCCGCGCCTGCCGGGTCCCCGCCGCAGGCCCGCTACCCCCTCGGGGGTATCGGAGAGTGCGATAACCAGCGTAAGCCGGCCACTCTCCAATACCCCTCACCTAAACCAGGCTGTTCAGGAGCAGATCCATGGCTGTGCCGATTAACTCTATTCAGGTTGGCCGCGTCTTCGAATTCCCTGGCGGCGCACGCCGTGTCGTGAAGCTTTCCCCACCGCTCGGTACCGGGTTCAACGTGGAGTGGGAGTACGCCGATGGTCAGAAACGCCAGGGTAAGCACGGCGGTTCCCAGTGGGTGCATTATTTCCGAAGGTCTGCGAAACGGGAACTGGTGGTAGACGGCCCCGGCGGTCAAACCCGTGCACTGCGAACTTCCGAAGTTGTTCCTGTCCTGGACGCACCCATCGACGTCTCCATCCATACGACCTGCCCTAGAAAGTGGGCCTTCGTGGACCTGGAGACGGGTGAGGTCTGGAAGCACGACGGACAGACGTTCATCCGCGCTTCCACTGATGAGGTAAAATCGGTGACCCGTGCGCTTGGAAGCTGCTGAAAGCTGCCACGTCAGTTCAAATAATTAGAGACGAATCATGCGCAGCATATTCTCAAACCCAATCTTCGAGCTTGTAGTTGCCGGCATCGTCATTGCTGCGCTTGCCTCAGGCAGCATGTACATCTGCGCCAACCTGTTCGAAGAGTTCTATCTCCTCGCCCTCAAAAAGGGAGATACGGCATTGGTTGAACGAATCCAGCTCCAGATGGTGTTCGGTGCAGTTTTCAATCTGGTCGTTGTCTATTTTCTGCACAAACTCTACTCGGCCCTATTCCTTAGTGGGGCCAGGCTCAACGGGATGTCTGTCAACAGGGAGCCGATCATCCGATCAGCTCTCAACAAGGTGATGTTTGGCTCCTGCATCTTCGGCATGGCCTCTGTTCTGTCGGTCTTTACTCTGAAGTTCTGGAGGTAATCGCCTTGCGCTGGCAGCTAATTGAAGCAGTAGTCTTGGACAAGCCAGCCGAGGGCGATCCATGCAACGGTTGCGGCCTTTGCTGTATCGCTCAGGTCTGTGACCTCGGTATCGCGCTTGGTGATGATCGGAACTGCCGTGCATTGATCCAGAATGCGGACAACACCTTTTCTTGCGGCCTGGTGCTCGACCCTTACCGCTACTTGGACGCTGATGCCGTTAAGCCCTGGCGGATCATCGATGAGATGAGCGGGAGCAATGCTGGCGAGGAGGCGCTGAAGAAAATGAACGCCGAGGGCCTCGGCGCTGGGCGAGGCTGCGATTCCGATGATGAAGAGGCAGCGCAGATCCTCGAAGAGGCACATGCAAACTGGCAGTTGAATCTGCCTCTGCATTGATGCCCTTGTGGCACCCGCCCTAACCGGTATGGTTGGAATAGGGAGGATTGGAGAGCGGCCTGACCGGAACCCAGTAGCACCGTCCGCGGACACGGCCCCAGGGATGAGGCTGGGATAGCGCAAGATGCGCCCTCGCAGCGGCGGCAGAGAGCGCTGGCAGGTGTCAGCAGGCTGCTCTCCAATCCTCCCCCTACAGCCCCATCCTGGCGACAGTTCATTTCATGCAATCAGGGCCCAATATATGGCACAAAGCCTCGACGAATTCATCGAAGAGATGAAGAAGGACCTGGAGTCCTTCGCCTCGGAATACCGCAAGTCCCACGCGGAAAACCCGGAGCACTTCCCGCTTGTTCTCGACGACAACAACGAAGGGCTATGGCTGGAGTTTCTGGTGGACCATGCCACCAGGGATCGTAGTTAGGCATATTCCGGCAGCTACTGGTGGCACTCGACAGCTCCGGTAGGATAGCCCCATCAACTCAACCATTGGATGGAATAGAAAATGATCGTGAAGGTATCCCTCACCGCCGACGAACTCGCTGACATGGACATGACGGAGCAACAGTTTCATGACCACGTAGTGGCAGCCTTGGATGACGCGCAACCCGATCTGCCCGGGTTCAATGTCGAAGTAGAAATCCAGGACTGACCTATGGCCGCCAAGCAAGAGAAGTCGATCGCTTTCGAAGCAGGCCGCCAGGCCTACCACTGCGGGGTACCGCTTGAGCAGAGCGCACTCCGCAAACTGCGCATCGGCAGTGCCCAGTACGAAGATTATGTCGACGGCTACGAATGCGCGAAGGCAGAGACATCAAAGCGCCAGCAGTAATTCGTGGCGACCGCTTAGTAAAAGGCCCCTCAAAATTGAGGGGCCTTTGCGTTATGAAGCCATGCTCCCTTTCAAATTTCGCATGCGAAACTGCCAGCAGGGCTCCGAGGCCTCAATTTCACTCCAAATATCAAGAGCAGGGATAGTGGCACTCCCTCTGGGCCGTGACTATGGCAGCATCTTCTGCCATGGAACACACCACATGAAAACGCTGGATCTTCAAGGCAATCTGCTCAACCTGTACGTGGCCCTGGCAATGGGCGGCTTCGACGAGTCCTCTGGCAGCTGGGCACCCTTCGACTATTGGGAAGGCACAATCCGATATCGGAATCAGGAGTTCAGTCCCCTTCCGCGATCGGGGCTGCTGATCAACCGGCCGGTGAACCCCAAGCTTTCCGCGTCGCAGACCCTATTCACGGTTACTGCCTGGCCATCGTTTGGAATCAGTTCGGTCCCGAGGTTCCGGACGTATTTGAGTCGTCATGGGCAGGCTGTGTCCCTCTGGAGCACTACAATGTTCCGCTCGACACCTCGGTGGACTTTGACGGGGTTGTGCAGCCTCTGCAGGTTCAGAAAGCAGCGGAGATACTGCGCACATCGCCCCTTGATGCCAGCCAGGCCGGCCCGCTGATGCAAGCCGCTTTCTTCCTCGGAGTCCAAGTTGTCCAGATCAAACCCCAGGAGCCTGGGCGTCGCTGGTCGATCCAGGTGGGCAACAGGGCTGATAGTCAGATCCTGGCTTCAGCTCTCACCGCTGCTGGTATTGCTGCAGAAGCCGCCTCTCACCACGCCTTCCATGCGGTGTACTTCGAGTACGGGCAAGACTAGGACACTGGTCTCAACTGCAAAGACCTACGCCAGCAAAAAGCCCCTGCTTTGCAGGGGCTTTCTTCGCCGTTACTAGGATTCAAACCAACGGATCTGATGCCGGCGGATCAGCAAAGAGACTGGGCTGCTCTTCAACAGACATGCCTTCCGAAACTTGGAAGTGAATCCCGTCGTAGATAGCCTGAGCCTTCTTCGGACCGATCCCCTTCACCGCGCACAGCTGCTCCACCGACGCATTGATCACCGCATGTACGGAACGGAAGTGCTCGAGGAGTTTGCGCGCGGCAACTGGGCCACAACCATTCAAACCCTCCAAGGTGAATAAAGACTGGCCAACGCCGGCGGGCACCTTACCTTTGCGAGTGGCAGGCACGTAGTCGAGTCCTTCCTGCTCGTGCTTGGCTAGCCGGTAGATCATGCCTGCCGCACGCCTGGGGGCTTTGTACCAGAGCACTGTTTGTTGGAGCACGACCGCTAGGTAGCTCAGCGCTCCATCCAATGCATCAGGATGAATCTGAGCCCTGGTGGAGTAGACGTCGCCTTCAATCAGCCAGATCCGGCGCTTGAAGTTCATCATCATCTTGCTGGATTGGTTGATGAATCTGCCATCGGTAACGCTCATGCAGAAGTCGAGGGCGGTTTTCCGCTCCAGCACCAGATCGGCGCTCAGGACGTAGTCCCCAACCTCCAGATTCACGATTTCGACCTCTGCGCCCATCTCGCGCAGGGCGTCGGGAATACGTGATGGGACCTCCCGGGCGTCCACAAAGATCTTGACCATTGCCTTTCCTGACCGAATTTGGGGATCGACCTCAATATAACGGGTGACTCAGCTCTGACCACGTCGAAACACTGCCCTGGAGAGCAGGCCATTCAAGGCGATAAGCAGTTGTCTTGCAGGCTCGATATTTCTCAGGGTAGGGGTGGCGGCACACTCTCATCGCTGTAAAGATCGCTTCATCAACCAAATACGCGCTTTGGAGAGCTCCATGAACACCCTGACTTCCCCTGTAAAACAACTGGCCAATCTCGGCTACGACCTGGTCAATGGTGCCATGCGCTTTGAGGCCGCGATGTCGATGGGCGCCTCGATCATTGTCCGTGACGAAAATGGGAATGACCTGCAGATCAGCTGCAACGAAGGCAAGCTGGTTGTGGGCGCTGCCGTGGCAAAGCAAGGGCTGACCGTACCCGCCATGATGGTACGCCGCAATGATCGGCAACCCTGCGACAGCAAAGGTGGGATGAGCGTGACTCCGGCTCATGTCGCCAAGAAACCCAATGTGCCGGCGGCCATGCTGCGCCTGCTGGCACGCAGCCAAAAGTAATCCGGTCTAGGTCTAGAACCGGCCTGGCCAAACCCAGCATTCGGAGACAAACCATGCACATCAGCATTTTCCATTCGGTACAGGCACCCCTGGATGGCCACCGCTTCGCCTATGGAACCCTGGCAGAGGACTACCAGGGCGACGACGTGATCGCCAAAGTCGTGTTCTTCAACGGTACCGCCCAGATTGCTGGCCGGTGCAACGTGAACATCAACAAGGGCCTGATGCCCAGTTCCGAGGACATCATCAAGGCATACGTTGGCCGGCAATTCACCTTGCTGGACAACCAAGCGATCGTCGACGAGTTGCAGACAGCCTTGAAAGCTGAGTCGAAGAAGCGCGCGCAGGGTGTAGCGCACATCAATCTCGCAGTTCTCGCCGGCGAGGTGCTGCACTGGCGACAGCTTGGCTGCCTCCCTGAGAGCGGCAAGTTCAGAGATTTGGCCCGCATCTGCGCGGAATATGCCAGTAGTGGCTCTGAGTACCAGGAAGCCGAGCGCCTCGTTGAAATCGAAGCGTTAAAGCATGCCCAGTCGGCTCGGTAAATCGTAGAGGCCCTCAATGCTCGTTGACGATGATGATCTGTCGCTTGACCGGATGGACGACAATCCTTCGGAAATCGACGCTGACGAAGAAGCCCTTGATGCCCAGGACGATGAACTGGCATCCACATGGACGGATACCGAGGATTAATTGATGGCTCGGAAAGTAGAGAAAGCGCGCCGGCTTGAGGTGAGTGCAGGCTCGGCAGAATTGGTTTGTGTTCCCTCCGACAATTTCGATTTCAACGTGAAGGCCTGCGCAGATGCGGTCGCGGCGTTTAAGAGAATCGATCCCACCCTGGCATTCAAGGATTGGGAGGAAGGCACCACCGGATACAGCATTGAGCGGGCACTCGCTGATGCTGCCCGGCGCTGCCGTGTAGTCACGGAGCGTGAAGGAGAAACCAGCTCTCGGCGTGCCGCGCGCCTTAAAGTGTTCCGGCCGGGACAAGAAGACCTGGAGTGTGTGAAAGCCTCGGACTACGACAAGGTGGTAAAGGCTTGTACCGCGGCGGCCAAGATTCTGGCTCGTCTGGACCCTGACCTGAATTTCAGGGACTGGCAGGATGGTTCTGGCCGCATCATCGAGAAGGTCCTCGCCCCTGCCGCACGTAAGTGCAAAGCAGTGGCAGACGCAGAAGCCCTCTGATCTCCATTTTGGAAACTGAACTCATGGATGCGAACCTCAATCTCAAAGCGGCCCTGGCGGTCGCACTCAAGACGGCCGAGACTCAGCGCGCCACAGTACCTGCCTTGCCTGAAGGCTGGATTCAGGCTGCAAGCCAAGCATTCGTGGCTGATGACAGCCAGGCAATCGAAGCTGCAGCCTTGACCATCATCGATGCGCATTCTGGATACGCTGCCAGCTGGGACAAGCGCCCCTGGCTTGCTGACCTGCGCACCGCGGCGACAGAGCCACTCGCGCGGCGGCTGGCGAAACGCCTGGTTGCCGAGGAAGGCCATGAGCGCGCGCTGCATGCCTACATGCGCCGCACAGGTGCTGATGAGCCTCGAGCTCGCAGCGTACTGGCGAGCTTCTGATCCTCGTACCTGGTGGCACAGTCTGGCCGGCAGTACAAATTCGACATAGCTACCTACCAGAACAGAGGTCTAACGATGATCAACGAAACCACCTATGCAGGGATCAGCGTTCCCAAAAGCCTGATGGAACAGTGCAAGGCGCTTATCGCCAACGGAAAGGTGATTGACGCTATCAAGGCTTTCCGTGCTGAGACGGGGTGCAGCCTTCAGAATGCGCGCCGCGCCCTCGAGCTTTGAGCAAGGATCAGCTGCATCATGCGCCCTCAACAGAAAACTGTCCTGGGAAGCCACCCGACCAGCCTGCCGCCACCCAGTGATGACGAACTGGCCGACATGAAGGCCAGCGGCTACTTCTTGGACACCAAGAGATTCCCTTGCGGGCGCGTCGCCGGCGTTATCAAGTTCATGTTCACCTACGCCATCGTGGCCGACGTCACCGTAACGAGCTATTCAAGGCGTTGGTGCTATTCCGACCTGATGGCTACCCTCTGCGCCCTAGAGGACTGGGATGACTACGAGACCAGGCCCGAAGGTTGGCATCGAGAGACTCATTCTGGAGAGCGCCGGAGCGCTGACGGGAAGGTCGAGTTCTACTAAGAACGATGGTTGTGGCACCGTTCGACCAGCAAGATCATGGGCGCAGCGTTCCAATCCGCTGTCAAAACAAAAAATCACAAGGAGACTCACATGGAAACCAGGCTCTGGACTGTTGCCCGCTTCCCTGTTGGTAGTTGGACCACAGGTGGAAGGCCAGAGGATTCTGACTACGAATTCAGCGAGGTGTACCAGATCCCGGCGGAGAGCCGGGAGAAGGCCACCAAGAAGGCTCAGGCAGTTCGCTCCCGGCTTAAGAAGAAGGGCCTTCCCTTCCCGACCCAAAAACAACCTTACCGCGAAGATTTCAAGTAGCGGCAGACTGCAGGAAGGAGTTGAGCATGATGGAAGAGTTCAACGGTCGGCCATTGACCGACGAGCTACGCCGGTTGGCCAGGAAAAGCATCGGCGACTGTCAGACCGTCATGGTCCTGGCCGCCGACGCAATCCAGAATCGCACGCCGGCAGACTTCAAAGGCAGACCTCTCCACCTGGCCCTCGGCAGCTTGGCCCATCGGAATATGGGGGATGCCAAGACGGCGATGTTGGTCGCGGCCGATGTACTTGAAGCCAGGCTTACCCAGCCATGACATCTTTCATTGCCGCCGGCGTACGTTAGCCACTCGCAGTTAGGTAGTGGTGGTCGTATCCTCGATGGCTCCATCCCTCAGGAGCCATCATGGAAAGGGAACACTTCCTCGCCCAGCCAGATGTCGAACAATTTGTCCGCTGGCTGACCAACCACCTACCCACTCTCCAAGTACACCTCAAGTGCCTTCCCAGTCAGTTCGTTCCCAGGGGGCTAGATGTGCAAGTTCAAGGCATCGAAGCCGTACAGGGCCAATACCAATGGAAGGGCAAATGGGCAACAGTCAAAGTCCGGCTGGATGCTCTTCGGGAAGACCTCAGATCGGCAGTACAGGCCGAAGACCAGGACGATACGTTCAGCGCCTGTGCCGCCATTCTCGATTGGGGGAATGTGCCGTCTTCGAAGGGCTTTCTCCTGGAACTCAGCCAGAATGGCCAATTGGTCAAGTACCTGACCGACCGGCAACCCCTTTTGAGCCCTGCAGGCACTCAGAAGCTTTCAGATCTCACCAAACAACGGTTCAGCAGATTCAACTCGGGCCTGACTAAAGTCCATGCGCTTTTGGATACGGATGGTTCCCCCATCTATGACGGAAGAGTCGGGGCGGCGATCGCTATGCTCTACCACCTGTATAGGGGTTCGTCAGAGGCTCGGGCCGCCGGCCAGGCTTCGCACCGGATGTTCGGCTGGGGACCGGGGCTCGACGATCCAGAATCTGACAGGATTCGACAGATCCGCAATCCCGCAATGCTCGGGCGCGGTTACAACGGGACTCCCCAGCTCCTCTACCAAAGCCCTCACATTTGGGCGCAGCGCCAGCTGATCCTGGGCTGGATCATGCGAGCCGTGCTCGAGCGGACTACCTTGTTCAAAGGTGAGGACAGTTCCCTGGCTCACCGGTGCCATGCCTTAGAAGCAGGGCTCTTCATGATGGGCTATGACCTTCGCGCGCTGATCCCTGGGGGGTGGTCGATACCTGACCCGAAAAAGAAGGTCTATCGTCGCCGCAGGGATGCTGGCACACCTCTGGTAGCCTGACGATATGACTTGTCCGAACTACTAGATCAGGATCATCAAATGGAATTCCACGAAGTTGTCCGTCTCGTCAGCACCGTTTCCACGCATGCAGCCAAGGTGCTGTCGGAGGCACTGGCCAAACCCCGTGCCGGCGATTGGCTGGCGCTGGTCGACGATGAGGCCCTGCAAGCGCACTCCGCGATGGAGCAAGCCTTGCGGGAGGTGCGCGAATTGAAGCGCAAAGTGAGTGAAGACGCTCCGGAAGAGGCTTACGACTTCCTGAGCCGCTGCGACAACACCTTCGAATACTCGCTGGCCACCATCACTCCTCGCCGTGGAGATGAACCGGCGGAGGCTCATGCTGGCCGTGCAGGATCAGCTAACCGGCAGTTGACCTACCTGGTGAAGCTGGCTGGCGTTTACATCACGGCATGGGATGAGAATGACGCACAGATGCGCGACTACTTCGAAAGTGGTTGCCTCTGCATCCTGAAGGACAAGACCCTGCAGAAAGCGCCAGCCGAAATGTCCAACGAAGACGCAGTGAAGCTCTACATGGACAATTGCAAATGCAGCCGGCACCCGGAGCATGGTCTCCGGAAGGGTTAACCCTACTCGCCTTCCCCAACGTTGCCCTCGTTGCGTTGGTCGCCCAGTACCTGCTGGGCGACCTGCTCGATGAACTCGAACACCTCCTCAGGCACCGTGTACTGGAACTGCTTTCGCCGGTTTTTCGAAACGATCCCCTGGTTGGTCAGGCACATCATTACCAGCTGTGCCAACTCACTGCCGCGAACATCAAATCGCTCGTCTACGGCCCTATAGACAGCGTCAAAGCACTCCAAGAACGCAGTTTCCTCCCTTAGCTCAACCTCCAATGCATGTCTGGCCATTACCATAGTGAAGGTCACGCAAGGCGTAGCATCCCAGAAGCGGTATACCGCCGGGTGCCCGCGGAACTGGAAGGCTAGTTGGCCATAGTCGATCCACTGCACATCCCAGAAGTCTCGTACCGGGCGCGAGAACGTCTGTAGCGCTTCCAGGTACATGCGCTCTTCTCGCTTCATGGCCACGGACACAGGCAGCAGTAGACCATTCTCCAGCGCGCCGGCACGGCAAAGCGCTTGGTGGATGAGGAAACGAGAAAGCCGGCCATTGCCGTCCATGAATGGATGCAGGAATACGAAACCGAAGGAGATGATTCCCGCGGCAACAAGTGGATCGATCTGCATGGGGGCCTCGTTGGCAAACCCCATCAGGCTCTCCATCAGTTCCCTGCAGAGCTCAGGTGGCGGCGGCACATATGTCACCCCTGCAGCACCTTGAAGAGCGCCAGCGAGGTGGTTCTGTTCATGCCGGAAGGCAGCGGCAAGATCGTAAGGATTTGCGACTGTCGCGTTTTGGAGCCCAACCAGGTATTCCTCAGTCAGCGGTTGGCGCTCATGGGCCTGGCGCAGCAGTTGGATAAAGCGCCGTGACTTGTCTTCCGTTGGAGCCTCACGCTCGATCGCGAAACTGTCCTTCGTCTCGCTCAGGTAGGCCCAGTTGATGGCGCGATCCATCATTCCCGGCGGAAGAGACTCCATGAAAGCTTTCGCGCGGCCAAGAATATCGTGCTCGAGCAGCTCGGTTATGGCAGGCGTCCGCTCCACGGTGGCGCAGTAGGTGAGATCGCCAAGGCCATTGAATTCAACTCGCCACTTCGAGTTCCGATTGCCCGGCCTTGTGATGTAGCGCTCCGGATCGAACAAGTGGACGAAGGGCCCGCGGACGGGGGAATGCTGGGCCAGTTGCTCGCCGGTGAAGGCTTCTCTCAAGAAGCTGGCCTTTCTGATATAGATCCCGTTGGGTGCGGCCTGTAGCGCCCGCTCAAACTCTTCAACCGGAATCCGCGGGAGCGTTTGTGCGAGAATCGAAAGGTTGATGCCCTCATGCTTTAGGGCAAACAGCACATTCCCCAGTATGTCCTCCGGGGCTGGTGCGATGGCAGGCGGTACGGCCAGGGTTTGGCCGATGCGCTCAAGACGAGTCACAGGCTGTACAATGGCTGGAAGACTTAGTGGTACAGCCGAGAGCGCCAGCCGCTCGTGAAGAAGTGCGTATCCTGCTGCCTGCATCCTGGAATTCCTTACATTTCCACCCTGGTTCCCAAGTTTTTCTTCACTCGGCCAAGAAAATCTTTAGTTCTGGGGAGTATGCCGATTTTTTCTTTACCTGCCAGCTTCAATCCGAAACAGGGGTAACGAAAATCTTACCCTCCGTCGCTTCTGCCACATCCCTCACCCGCTGACGATATGCCTCATCAACCACGAATGAGGTTTTCATCATGCAACTGCGCAACACCACCGACCAAGACATCCACCTGTCCGCCGATCAGCTCGAGCAGAAATACAGCCCCGCCGGCGGCGGCCAACACCCGACGTTCACCCGTGAAGACTGGCGCAACGCCGTCGTAGCAGACGACACCACCAGCGGCTACTGGTCCTGGGTAAATGGCCAGATCCAGTCGCTCCTTGATGACTCCCTTCTCGAGCCCAGCGCCAGCAAGGTGGTTGAACCCTCCATGGACCTGGTGGCTGACGAGAAAGGCGTCCGCCAACTGCACTTCGTAGCAACCATCCATGGCAGCGTGGACGTGAACGATGGCAAACCAGGTAGCCCGAGCGTCACCGAGAGCGAACTCGGTCGCCAGATCAGCGATTCCATCAACACCATGATCGGCAATGGTGGCCTGACCGAGGACACTCCGGCCGTCGTCGACAGCAAATCGGTCAGCATCTGCGTCGCCGAGGTGCTCCATACCTCCCAGCAGACCATCTCCATGCTTCGTGAACAGGGCTACGCCGTTGTGCTGTTCAACAAAGACGAACTGGGCAATGCCAGTGCATCTGCACTTCAAAACCGCCTCATCGAATTGGCCTCCGACGAGATCCAGTACTTGCAACCTGCAGAGTGATTTTCAGCGCCCTGACTTGGAGTGAGCCCTGGCAGCCCGGATGGTTTACTCGCTCGACCTTGTGAATTTGCGGAGTTGAATGGATATGACCGAACAAGCCCTCATGGCAACCGAAGCCCTTCCGACCCAGACCTACCGCGATCCCCGCGATGGGAAAGTCATCTGGAGCAACAATGGAGAGGCCTGGCACAACGAAACCCTGGCCGAAGTCCTCAAGCGCAACGACCACCTGCTGGTGGGTTCCACCGTCTTCCGCGGCGAAATGCAGTATCCCGATCCTGCAGACTACGTCCCCGACGTCGATGACGTCCTCATTCACATGCAAGAAGAGGCAGAGGGAAGTGACTGCGGCGAATGGGTGGAGGACTACCCGGAGCCTTCTGATGAAGCGAAAGCCGAGCTGAAGGCTCTGCTTGAACCGATCAAAGCTTGGGCGCGCCTGCATTGCCGTCCCGACTTCGGTCTTGTCGAGAACGTCCAGGAGCACGTTCTTACCCAGGAAGACATCGATCAGGCCATGGAGACCGAGGCGTGAACACCTACATTCCCTCCCAGACTACTCCCAACCGGCTTGGTGCTGATTCCCGCGCTTGGTCTGCTCGGGTTCGAGCAGAGATGCAGGAAATGCTCCAGGAATGGTTCAACTCTGCCACTCAGTGCGAGGAAGCCGACGTCGACCACGAGTTCAATCGTGCCCTGGAGCACCTGATGATTTTCGCGGAGCGCCCCCAGGACCTGGTTGCTGAAGACGCCTCCTACGATCTGGCCACACTCCCACGCTTCGACCAATTTTGCGAAGAAAGTGAAACTGCTCGCTTGTCTGGTGAAGGCGCCTTCATCCGCTATGAACATGCGGCACAACTCGTTCGCGCATTGGAACTCAAGGTCTCCCAGGCTGACTTTAACTACGACAGCGATCGGGCTGCCTGGCAACGTCGGGAAGCCGAACTGCTGGCGCTCCTGGGCTCCCCGACCACTACCCCAATTCACCAGTGTCGAGAGATGCACAACCCGCTTTGGGAAGATTGCACTACTGAAGACGCTGAGAAGGCGCGCGCAGAGGGCCTGGAGGTTCGTACCATGTACTGCCTCCCTGAAGACGCTGTACGGGTGGGGTTGGAGCAGGAGAACCAAGATCTACGCTTGCAGTGTGGCGGCATGGAAATGACCATCGATGAGCTCCGCGGCTCGCTCCGTCAGCTCCAGCACCAGCTGGCCGAGATCTCGACGGACGCAGTTCAAGGCGTTGAACCGGTTGCGAAGTGCGGCCGCGGCCCGGTGGCCTCTTTCTGCCACCTGACGGACTATGGTCGCCAAGTGCTGCCCGAGGGGCGGCATTCTCTCTACCTGGCGGCCCAAGTAAAGAACGGTGTCCTGCTGATCCCCGACAATCTGCTCAGTCACCGACAAAGCTGGCGTGCAGCGTTCGAGCGCCTGATTGAGCTGGAACCAGAAAGCCATCAACCTGATTGTGATGAACGTGGATTCTGGAAGCATGAGTTGAGGGCATTCGACCATATGTACGCCGATCTGGACCGCATTAAGGCAGCGCACCGCGACAAGGTGTGATGCCTTCTGCTGAATAGCATCGGGCAAGCCTGAACGCCTCACACCGCGCAAACCCAGTGGGGCGCTACCGGCCCCACTCCCCTTCAACCGGCTCAAAGCCCCCGAGTACCTCTCCGTTTCGTATAATCGGAAGTTTGTTGGCCACGTAACCGACACTCTCCCATGCATTTCGATCTCAATTCCCTTGCTGAGCATCAGCACGAAGGCCTCAACGGCACCTTGCAGGTATTCCAACGGGGGAACCGTGCCCAGGTTCACATGGCATGCGGCACGGGCAAGACCCGCTTGGGCCAAGCAGTGGCGTTCGCGACTGCTGCTGATTGTGTCCTGGTACTCCTGCCTTCGCTTTCGCTGATCAGCCAGACACTGGCCGCCTGGATCAGCCTTGGTCAACTCCCTTTGGATCGCATCCTATGCGTCTGCAGCGACCCATCCGTTGCGGAGAGTGAGGATGAGGATGTGGGCATCGTGGACCTGCCGGTAGAGGTCACGACAGATCCATTGGCTATTGGGACGTTTATCGAGCGGCGGTCGACCGGCCCGCTTTATGTCTTCTGCACCTATCACTCAGTTCCCACCCTCGCCGCAGGCCTACCGGTCGGGTTTCTCTTCGACCTGGGAATTTTCGATGAGGCGCATAGGACCGCCGGCTACGTCGACGCTGGCTTCACCTTCGCGCTCCATGACCATTCGACCCTGAAAATTGGAAAACGACTGTTCCTCACCGCGACGCCAAAGCATCTGCCGGAAACCGCGCGAGCAGGCTTCGAGGTCTACTCGATGTGCAACGAAGAGGTGTACGGCCCGGTGGCCTACCACCTTTCGATGCAGGAAGCGATCGCCCGCGGGATCATTTGCGATTTCCAGGTGATCATCACCGTTGTGGGGGACTCAGGGCCCAAGCTACGCGATGCGTACGAAGTTGTGGAGGAAGACTGGGCAGGGGCCAACGCTACAATCCATGCCGTAGAACTGGTCAGGGCGATGCAGCAAGTCGGAGCCCGCAAGGCCTTCACGTTCCACAATTTCATTTCACAGTCGCGCCTGTTCAGTGACACCTTGAACAAGGTGGGAGATCGACTCGCCCCCGGTATTCAGGGTTGGCACGTCGACGGCAGGATGGCCGGTAGCGAACGTCACCTGATCTTGAGGCAGTTCATAGAATGCGACATGGGCGTCGTCTCGAATGCCCGTTGCCTTTCCGAAGGGACCGATGCACCGGTCGTTGATATGGTCGGCTTCCTCGATCCGAAGGAGTCTTCAACCGATATCGTCCAGGCCCTCGGCCGGGCCTTGCGTCGTGCCCCTGGAAAACTGAAAGGGTATGTTCTGCTCCCTGTCCGCTTGAAGCTTGGGCACGGAGAAACCGTCCAACAGGCCCTTGCGCGATCTTCGATGAAGCACATCTGGAGAGTGCTCTCGACGGTGGCCGAGCTGGATGACCGGATAAAGGACGAACTGGTGCAGATCCGCCGGCGGGTTGATCCCGATTCGTGGGGAATTACTCCAGTCAGCTCCCTGCTCGACAAGCTGGAGGTGCACGCCCCGGCCGAACTGCTCGAGGCGGTGAAGGAGTTCATCCAGCACCAACTGGTTGACCGCCTCACAGTGTCTTGGGAAACCTCATTCGGTCATCTGCAACGGTATCTGGAGGAGTTTGGGCATTGCGCCGTGCCTAAGCGGTACGTGACAGCCAATGGCTCCCGTCTTGGGCTCTGGTGCGCCCAGCAGCGGACCCTACACGCTCAAGGAGTTCTGGCAGATGACCGGCGCGTTCAACTCGAAGCGATCGGATTCGATTTCGATCCACACGCCACGTCTTGGGCCGAAGCATTCCAGGAACTGAGGCAGTACAAGAGGAATCAGGGCCATGCAAACGTCCCAGCCGGCCACGTCACTGGGACCGGGCGCAACCTCGGGACCTGGTGCAGCGAACAGCGAAAGGCCTACCGCGCTGGCAGGCTCTCCGATAGTCGCGAGGAGCAGCTCCGGTCTGAAGGATTCGCTTTTGATGTCAACGAAGACCTCTGGGAAGAGAACTTCAAGGCCCTGCAGGCCTTCATCGAGCAGAATGGACACAGCAACGTCCCGGAAACCGTAGAGGGATCTCGGGGCATCAAGCTAGCCGACTGGTTGAGGAACCAGAGAACGCGCCGAATCACTTTGGCAAGAAAGCGGCGGCTCGAAGGGGTGGGAGTCAGCCTGCAGGCTGTAGCTGAATCATCCTGGGAGGATGGTTTTGAAGCCCTCCTTGAATACTTTGAGGACACGTTGAGTCCCAGCCCGCCTCTGGAATACGAGAGCCCCGGTGGGTTTGCGCTAGGCACCTGGGTGAGTTACCAGCGCCAGCGCTATCAAGCCGGAAAGCTGGAGTTGAACCGCGTATCCAGGCTTGAGCGCCTCGGGTTCGTGTTCAACATGGAGTCAGCCGCGTTCGAAGACGGCCTGATGCAACTCCGTCTGTTCCAGTCCACTCATGGCCATTGCGACGTTCCGACCACTTATGTGACCGCGGCCGGCTACAAACTCGGCTCGTGGTGTTCGAACCAACGCACCAGGTTGAAATCCCGGCCCGAAGATCCGCGGGCAAAGGCATTGATTGATCTGGGCTTTAAGATGGACCCGATTGCAGCAGCCTGGGAAAAGCATTTCACCCTAGCCACGGCGTACGTGGCCGAACATGGCTCAATGCCCTCTACCTACCAAGCCTCTTCCGGTGAGAAGGTGGGAGCCTGGCTCTACCGGCAACAGCAAAAGCTGAAGAAGGGCACGTTGCCAGAGGAGCAGGCCAGGCTGCTTGCAGATTCAGGCTTGGCCTGACTCAGTCCTTCTTGGGAGCGGTGCGTCGCCACTTCTTAACCTGGCCCTCGCGGTACTTTCGCTCCGCGTTTCCGTTCCAGCGGGCCATGACATAGGAATGATCTTCAGCCACCTCGGTAACGAGAACCCTGTAGACCGCCTGCCGGCGGAGAGTGGTATTGCCGGCCTTCTGCGAGACGACATCGTAAAGGACATCGTCCTTCTTCAGCGCGGTGATGGCGACCATGTTCTGAACTCCTTGTTGGTGGCTTGATTGCCTAGAGTCGGCATCATTCCTCGGTGCAGATTGTGCCAGAAGCCTCGGCTGATTCGGAAAGGTGGCCGAGTAGTGGCCTTTTGCAAGCAAATCACGTTGATCTGTTCGCCGACCCTTGATAAATTCGCCTCGTTTACTGCCTGAAATTGCTTTTAGGCACCGCTCCTACGCCCTTGCATTCAAGGGGGTTTGAGCGGATCACTCGGTTGGCAGAATTCTGCAAATCTGGTGATAGATCCACCCAGGCACCACAACCACGCGCAGTCATGCAACCTGCTGACTGCCAGTCCCCTCGCGGCTGATTCTTTGGCCGCGCGCCAGGAATCTGCCTTAGATCCCTGGCAACCGAGCCCTGGGATTCATCGTCCTTTGCTCGGAATGGAGACTCCTCATGAAAAACCTTTTCCTGATCGCCCTCATCGGCCTCGTGATCTATGCAGTTCACTCCCAAAAAGTGGAGAAGGCTGCAGAAGATGCTGCACTCGCTCAGGCTTGCAACGCTGAACGACTCGCTGCACTGAACCACAAGCCGGGTGATTCGATCCCTAAGCGGAACCTCGCCTGCATCTCTTTTGAATCCAATAAAGAGAAAACGGTGTATGCTCCTCAGGGCTGACCTTAAGCTGCTCGCCCCTGGCTGTTGCGCTAGGTTTCCTGGGTGCAGTTCCCTCGGGACCGGCACCATCAGGGTGAAGTTGTGATGCCTCTAAACCTACCCCGCCAGGGGTAGGTTTTCCTTTTTCTGCGGCCCTCTCTATCTATCTCGCCTTTGTCGATCGCCTTCATCCCAGGTGATGAACTCCAGCCCTTCCACTTCACTTGAACCCGCCGGCAAGAGGCATAGCCTATCCGCCACTGGATGCTGTTGGCACACCAAGTCCTGCGAGAGGATATCGGCTCCAGCTGCCCTATCCCCAAGGAGGAAACTAGGTGAGCAAGCAAGAACGTCTGGAGCACGCCAACCAGCTGATCCAAGTCATCGCCCGGCACGGCCGGCGCTTTTTCTTCGATGATACGACCAACACCACTGCCCGACTGGAGCTCGACCAGCGCGGCAAAGTGTGGTTTCACGACCACTACTCCAAAGCCCGGGTTTACACCCACCCTGCAACATTCGGGAACGGCTGGCACGGTTTTACCCACGGCGGAACCATGCGGAGTCTGGTTGAAGCGATGCGTGACTACATCCAACACGGCCGCCAGATCCCCGTGTTCTGGCTCGGTTTTCAGCGACAGTCCGACAAGTCCAATATCTGGGGCTATGAGGACGAGGCGATGTCCGCCGTCAGGATGGAAGGCAGCGCCCTTCCCATCATCCACGGGAAACCTGAAGAGGTGTTCGACTGATGGCAGAGTTCACCTTCACCGCGCACCTCTACAAGAATTTCGGCATCGCACTCCAGGTCTGGGATGAGGAAAGCCTTCCCTACTGCACACTCTCTGTGAACATTCCGGATGCCCTGTTGAAAACGGATGAATTCTGCGTCAACTGGGATGTCGACGAAGACCTGGCACAGCAGCTCCTGGCCACCGGCCGATTCGAGGACACCGGACTCGCCTGTACTGCCGGTCATGCCGTTGCACCGATCTGGCGTTTAGTCTGCCCGGAGTTGCTCGAGCATGTACGGCAGCAGCGGGATCTCGCGCGGCACCACGTTCAGCAATCCTGACTGGCATCCCCTCAATGGTCCATGCCACTGGGCATGAGCTGGGCCTCAAGTACGGAACGAACTTTTGGCCCGTTTCATGCCTACCTCATCTCCATCAAATGGAGTTTCCCCACGAAGGAACGCACTACCCTCATGCAAGACCCTGTTCAAATCGAAAAACTTCTTCGCGCCAGAGAGCGCATCCTCGCTTTCATCGACCTTGACCAAAGAGCCCTAGAGCGCACTCCCGGAATTCAAGCGCTGGAGCTATCCCTGACGAGCTGGCGTCGCCAACTCGTGAGCATCGACTCCAAATTCACCGCGCTGACGGGGCTCTCTCCGCAGCAATACCAAGCGGAAAGCTGATCAGCCCCTCGGATTTCGGGGCTTTGGCGTTATGATGTCGGCCATCTAACTCCCCGATCCGAACCTATGAATGAACTGATCTCAACCATCGACGTTTCCAGCTTGCCGAAGCGAGAGGCACTGGAGGCGACTGCCCAGGAAAATGCCTTCCGCATCGCACGGGACGCTCCCTGGATAGTGAATGCAGGCGAAATGGCGGCTGAAATCGGTGATCAGAAGGGTAGTCTCAAGGCGAAATACATGCGTCTTCGGAAGCTTGGCGATCGGATTGCAGAGGCCATCGGCCCTCATTCGGCCTGCCAGAAGACCTGCAGCCACTGCTGCCATATCGCGGTGGCCATCCATGAAGTTGAGGCCGACATCATCGCCGAGGCGACTGGCAGGAAGCGCACCCAGTCTCCCTCCGGGGAGCCGGTAGGTGAACTCGCCAACCGTTACTTCCGGCAACCCTGTCCCTTCCTGAAGCAGAATGCCTGCTCTATCTACAACTCCAGGCCCATGGCGTGCAGGCTTCACTTCTCCATTTCGGGCACCAATGCTATGTGCGATACGCGCATCGCCCCTGTCGACTCGACGGCGATCAATCTGAACCTCAATGACTTTTGGTTCGGATACATGTCCGTGATGCACGTGTCGCCGATGGAAGATGTTCGGCACTACTTCCCCAATCCCCAAACCAGGAAATGAACCACCGTATGGATACTGTTGGCCGTGCCCGCCCACAAACATGCACCCGGAGTCTGGACGAACTGATCGCACGTCGCAGCAAAATCGACAGGTATGCCTTTGCGCTGGCCGCAACTGCGATCGCGCTGGGGTTCATCGGATACCAGGCTCCCTCCGCTGTTGCTCGCCACCTGGGCTTGGTTGGGATGATCGTGAGTGTCTTCTCGACGACCTACCTGATCGACATGGCCGACGGAATGACGAACACCGTCCGCGCGCTGACGCCGAAAAAGGGCCAGAGCCTCAAGACTGTACCCACCCCTCCCCAACACCAGCCGACCCAAGCTGCGTGAATTCCACAGCCGGTGACTGCAGCGCCGGCTACGGCTTCTGGCACGCGAGCCCGCCTCCGAGACTGGGCGAAACTCAAACAGTCCATGAGGTTCACCATGCACAAGTTTCGACGCTCTCTGATGGCGGACGAGATATTCGAAGGTACTGATCTTCGCACCCAATGGGAGCTCCACGCCCCTATCGACAAACGCACATTCTTCGCCCTGGGCGATATCCTGATCTGCTTAGGTTGGATGACCTGGTGCGTTATCGGTGATGGTCGTCAACTGCTGGAAGCAAGCCTATCCACAGCAGTCGTTTTCTGGATATCGAACACCATTGCAGCGATATGCCTCTTGCTTGCCTTCAACCGGATCGGCAAGGCCATGGAGATAACAAGGGAATATAAGCGCCAGGCCGCCCTCCTCAACAACTGGCTTGCCCAGGGTTCGTATGACCATATCAGCGTCGACCATGGCGTTCTGCAGCTGGAAATCCAGACATTCCCGCTCGACAGACTTCAGATCACGGCTGTTCATGGAGAGCTTGACCCAGACTCCATTCCCTCCCTGACTGTCTATGGTGTGACCAGGGACAGCCACCAGACGAAAGACAGCCGCGGCAATCGACATTCGCATTTCGTGGTTGCGGTCGACTTCCTAATCGGCCATCAAGAAGCTGGAAGGCGTGTGGCGGAGGCAATGGCATTCGTTGGGAACGAAGCTGTTGGTACCAGGTTACAGCGGGGTTTCGGTGACGCTGCCGGCGAGCAATTGCTACGGGCCTTGAACGAGAAAGCCAGAGACTTCAGCCCAGTCTAGGAATTTCCGCCCCCCATTTTCGCTTTTCATGGCCCAGATCAGGGAATGAAATAGAGGCTAGGGCTCCTGGCCCTATAAACGTCCGTTTCCTACCGTGCTCCCGAGAGGCAAGCCATGGAAAGCGAGAATCACCGTCAGACGCCAGCACTCCCCGCCGTGACCTTGGACCATGTTCAGGGCTTTGGGGAGCAACTCTGTAGAGCCATTCGTGAGCTACGGTGTGACCCGGAGTTCAGTGCAAAGAATCTTCGCACCGCATATCAGCAGGGCCACAAGGATGCTCTCGAGCAAGCTGAAGACGCCACCCGTGAGGCGCTTGAGCGACTAATGAATGGGCTCGCCGGCGGGGATAGTGGCACCGCGCAGAGTGGGTGAGCATGGCTCAAATTCACCATTGAGCTACTGTCATGTCGAACCTTATCCCCGCAGAAATCCTGGCCCCAGAAGTAGGGGCTCTTGTCAATTACGGCACCGACAGTTTCGGCAAGGAACCAGGTCGGTACCGGGTAACCGGCTACATGTGCCGCGTGGAATCGAAACCTGATTTCGGTGACGACTTCCTTGGCGAGATCCTCTTCGACTCTTGCAGGGACTTCCAGGGCGGCAAGATGCGTTACTGCCTTCGCGAGCAGGCAACGCATGTGACCTTGACCGGTATCGCCGGCGCAATCGCCCCCATAGAAGAATGCACCGTCACGGGCATGGTTCCGTGGCCCGACGAATTGCTGAAAGAGGCTCGAGAGAAAGCCCGAAGAAAAGGTGAGCGCGGTGAAATGCTGTTCTGATCATTCGCTGGGCGTCGAACGGTCAGAGACTGAACGTCTGGATTGGGTTCTGAAGTATCGACCTGAGTTCTCTGACGGTTTCCTTCGTGTTCGACTGGAGGCTGCAGCGGCACCTGATGGGCTCTCGGGCATGTTCATGGCTGTCGGCTTAGATGCCAGGAGCTGCATCGATAACGCCCTCGCAGGCTTCCTGGTGCGACTCAGATAGCCCCATCAAAAAGGCCGGCAAAGCCGGCCTTCGTGTCTTTGCCTTGATCATCCTTGCGCCGGTGGTTGCACCTCCCCTCTCTTGCACAGCGGTTTGAGTGCTGCACGGAGAATCTGCCACCAACTCATCACGGGCGGTTGTGGATGGCGGTGAATCCCTTCTATTTGCACCTCACCGTCCGCTGGTACCGCCAGGAATCTCCTGGTAGAGCGCACGACGCGGGCCGTAAACTGGTTTTGGAAGCCAAACCGGCACCCCATAGCCAGCATGACCAGCGTGGTGCCGCCCGCGATCAGGTATCCGAACGCAGCATATGCCAGAACCAGCTCGTGAGGAGATCGCAGCTGGAAGTCACGATCGAATTCAACTGGCGAGCTAAGAGCGTCGAACACCAGTAGAAGCAACGCAACCGCCGGGGCACACATCACTGCGAGCTTCAGCATCCGAAGCGCCGTTTTCAGGACTTCCACACCCTGGGAGACATACACCACCCAGTCGCGCTTCACCGTCGCGGTGATCTGCTCCATTTCCTCGTGGGGGACCTGCCCTACCTCCACGCCATTCACATAAACCAACCAGTCGATTTCCGGCTTTGCCATTCAGGCCTCCTATTAGGGATTGGCAAGGCGCGACGACCTTGCATCCATGAGGCTATTCCGCCTGTATAGCTGGTACCAACCAAAGTACCCGTCTCCAATTCACGAACCGCTTCTGGCACACCCCTGACCACCGTGTAATGACCTCATCAACACAACGGCCACAGGTGTCCACCTATGAAGATTACGAACTCATTCACCCGCCAGGTTGGCCAGCTGGAGAACACTGATGATCCAGCCACCCCGATCCTGTTCAGGTCGATCCATCCTGCCCAGGACCAAGATCTGCTGAGCAGCATTCAACACGACGTGGGCCTGGCTCCCGGGCTTGCCCTGCTCTATGACGACGAGCATGTCCTCATCTATGACCAAGAGGAGGTCAACCTCCTTCCAAGTGAGCACCAGAATTTCTATCGCGCTGCCAGTAGCGCCAGCACCTGGCTTGGGATTGCCTGGGAGCTCTGCGTAAACACCGACAACCCGGACTCACCGATCGAGGTACTTTCAAGCGGCTGCCGCGAGCACATCGAGCGTCTGGCAACTGCCCTCAATGATTCGATCCAGCCCTCCACTTCGGTACTCGTCCCTCTGCGCAGTGTCGTTCATGAGGTGGACCCGAATGGCAGCCTGTATGCCGTGACCTGCAGACTCGCAGATGATGATGATGATTCTGTCTATCACGTGCGCTGTGCGGATGAGGGAACCGCCCAGGAAGTGGCAATCCGCAACCTCTACGAAGAGGCGGGCTCTAGCCCGGACCCCACTGCTGAAGGTCATCGTCAGCACTACATCATCACCTCCCAACTGGTCGCCACCCCGGTCGCGAGCACCATCTAACCCCTACGCCCCGGGCTGACCGGGGCTCATCGTCCTGGAGTCTTCCACGTGTCCTACCGCGTAATCCCCAATGAGCATGCTGTACAGCATTTGGAACTGAAGATCGGTCGCCAAAGCTCGAACTTCGCAAACAACCTGTATTCGGTCATGAATTCGCTGATGGAGGGCAAGTTTTCTGGCGGTCTCTGGGAGCTCCGCGAGTACAACAACGGTGCAGTTGCCATGGTTCTGCCGCAAGCAGACCGTGTGGTGGTCGCATCGCAGGCTTGCCAGCGCAATCTGGAGATGTCCCTGGAGGCCCTGTCCCTCATCGCGAATTCCATGCTTCTCGTAGGCCTTTGCGAACAAGCGGCCTTTCATGGTCATGAGGAAGAAGCACTACACCTGCGAAATCTCAACGACGTACTGCGCGATGCGGTCGATGGTCTCATGACTTGCGTGCTGAGGGACGGAGAGCTGCAGGAACCCACAGAAGCGGATCGCCTTATGCCGATGGCAAAGCATCCGGAAAGGGCTCAGTTCCGTCGGTTCATCGACTGAGTAAGGGGCCTGAAAGAAAATTCAGCCCCTGGTGGTGGCACAGGCTGAGCCGCTCGAACATGGCTACATCAACGAACAAGCGAGTAATGAGCCATGAGCCAGCAGCACTCCCCACTCCAGCAACTCACCGCCCTCGGCTACGCCGTGGCATCTGGAGCCATGCGCTTAGACGTCGCAATGTCGATGGGCGTGTCCATCCTGGCGCGTGACGATCAGGGTGCCATTCTGCAGATCAGCTGCAGCAAGGGCATCCTGGCTATCACAGCCGCCAAGCAAACTCCCCAGCTCACCGCCCCGGCGATCCTCTTGAATCGCGTCATCGCATAACCAACCCCCCAAGAGCGCGTCTCTAGAAGAAGGACCACAACGATGAACATGGTTGAAGTACAAACTGAGGAGCTGATCGGCGCGGCACTGGACTGGGCCATCGCAACGATTGAAGGCCTGCCGATAAAGTACGACCCGATGGCTTTCGGAAATACAGCGAATGGAGGCTACTGGATCTGGGATAAAGCGCCTGGCGGCATGATGGCCAAGATCGGCGACAAATACAGCCCCTCGAGCAACTGGAGCCAACTTGGCCCGTTGATCGAGAAGCGCGCCATCGTCCTGGGCAACCACGAATCGGGAGACCCGAGCCGCCAAGGTGAATTTTGGGGGAGCGCTCATTGCTTCGACTCGGGCACCAGCTTTGAAACCTACAAGGGCGTCAAGGTGGCCGCCTGCCGCGCTATCGTCGCCAAAGAGATGGGCCCCGTAGTGCGAGTCCCGATAGTGCTGGTCCAGCCGGGCTGAACCGCAATCTCGGCTCCTGATCATCCCGTCCGTTAACTGAGGGGGCGCCTGCCCCCTAACCCTGGTTCAACTCCAGCTATTGGCACTGAACTTAGCCCCTGAGTTGCGCCCAGCGGCTCCCATACCTCCCCTGAGCAGCAACTCGAAACTTTTCCTTTACCCCGGTTCTGGCACAACCAAGTGCCCCTGAAACTGGGCTCATTCCGATATTCATCGCAGTGAGCCCAGCACCATGACCTCCGCGCAAACCAAACTGAACCAGTCGATACAAGCCGGCCTATTCGACGCCGCAGAGCCTGCCCCGGTTCTTCTGCAGGTGGTAGACCTGACCTTCGACGAGAAGGTGAAAGCCGCGGTTGAGGCCATCAAGCAGCAGGTGCGCGAAGGTCGTCGCCTAGTGGTGGCCTGGTCGGGAGGCAAGGACAGCAGCGTGACACTGAATTTGGCGTTTACCGCCCTGCGCGATCTGATCGCTGAAGGCCACAGTGTTCCGGCACTGCACGTAATCCATTCGAACACTGGTCTCGAAAATCCAGTGATCGAGATCTACAACAAAGGCCAGATCAGGGCGATCAAGGCTTACGCCAAAACTGCCGGTATCGAGACTCGTGTTTGGGTGGCCTCCCCAAATCTGTCCAACGACTATCTCGTTGGCCTGCTGTCCGGCCGCACGATCATGTCGGTGGGCAACAACACCAAGTGCCAACAGATGATGAAGAAGTCAGCATTGGACCGAATCAAGCGCCAAGTGCGTGCCTGGATAGCCGAAAAGGATGGAGTCAAAGCGAAAGACGCAAATCTGGTAAGCCTGATCGGCACACGCTTCGAGGAAAGCGCGCAGCGCGCTGCACGGATGAAGGCTCGAGGTGAGAGTTCTACGGAAGCTGTCGATGCGATGGAAGATGGTCAACTCGTGTTGAGCCCGATCGCCGAATGGGATGCGTTCGACATCTTCACCTACATCGGGCACGTCCGCTCCGAGAAGATTGAGGCCTACTCCGACTTCGAAGAGTTGGTTGATATCTACCGGGACGCCAACGGCGGGGACTGCATGGTCAACCAGTACATCTCGGGCCGGGAGCAGAACCGCCCACCCTGCTCCGCCAGGACAGGTTGCTGGGCCTGCGGACGTATCTCGAAGGACACCAGCGCCGAAAACATGATTTCGGCTGAGGGCGGAAAGCACGCTTGGATGAAGCCCCTGCTCGACCTGCGGAACTACATGCTGGCGCGACACTTCGATCCGTCTGCGCGCTGCTGGCTGGCGCGTACGATCAACGAAGAAACCGGGACAATTAAGGTCGTACCCAACGCTTACGCTCCGGGATATACCCTGGAGCTGCTGCGCCTGATTCTGACGATACAAGTCCGGGAGCAGATCGCTGCACGCAAGCTGGGCATTGCTCCCCGCTTCCATCTTCTTGACCACCGCCAGCTAATCGCTCTGGACTGCCTCTGGGGCCGGTACCAGTACCAACGCAGCTTCATGGCCCTGCGCACCTGGAAAGAGATCTACGAGCAAGGCAAGCGTTATGACATTCCCGATCTTGCCTCGATTCCTAAGTACACCGAGAAGGACGTTTCCTTCCGTGCAGAGGTTCCCTTCGCGGATGAGGAATATTTCGCCGCGTGGCGCGGATTCCGCAATGTGGAAGCTGCTGCCGTGGATTGGGAAGACACCACCGTTCTTCCGAACGGCAAGATCGTTCAGAACGCGAACGTAGGTGACGAGTTCGAGATCGACGAAGAAGGTGCGGCATTGTTCTGGGAGTTCGACCTCGACTATGCCCTGAACCGAATCTCGGTGCTGGATAACCCCTCTGGCGTTGTCCATTACCTGGTCGGTCTCGGAACTGTAACCCTCTACAAGGGCAGCCTGGGAGAGTGGGATCGGATGATGCGCGTGGGCAACCAGGCCTGGTTCCACGGGCTGATGCCGATCATCAATGACCCGCATGCGCTGGTCGAAACCCTGCAAGCAAAGTTCCAGAAAAAGGAAGAAGACAAGCGAAATGCCCTGATCGGGCAGCTGGCGCTGTTTCTCTAAACCCGAACTACGAGGATGAAACTATGGTCCTGATCACCAGCCTGGCAATCGAAGAGGCAGCAGAAACGCTGACCGAGGACGGAGGTCGATTCGGCGACACACTCTTTGGCGGCCAGGTCATTGAGGCTGCCCGCGCACTGCTCAAGCAGCAGACCGAGGATCAGGGGCCGCCGCTTCCCCTGGGTGAGTTCTTCGAACGCAGGGAGGATATGGGCCAAGGACGCTTGCGGTTGATCCTGGACGGGGACTCTGACGTTTGCGTAGCAGTGATCAGCGACGAGGGTGAAATGGCAGACGTCGAGTTCTGTGTGCCCTTCTCCGGCGGCGGCCGCTCCCCGAAGGTCCGTGAAGCGCTGTTGAACCTGTGCCGCGCTATCCGCGACGAGAACGAAACCAACCCGATCCCAGACTAGCACCGGCCGACAATGACCAAGCGCTTCAGTAGTACAGCCTGAAAACCTGGGCCTCGGTTTGGCTCGAATAACGCCAGCGGGCCGATAGACTAACAACCCCATGGACTGCCCTGAGAGGTCCTCAGTCGCATGAACGTGGACAGAATGAAGGAAAGAAAGTGAGCAACAGTCAATTCCCACTATATGCCTCACGAATCGCAGACAAATTCGTGGTTCGCTTCCCGGACGGAATGCGCAACAAAATCGCGGACGTTGCCCGGGGGAACTTCCGCAGCATGAACTCAGAAATCCTTGCTCGGCTCGAAGCGAGCCTTGAGGCCGAATCTCAGGATGGGAATGAGAACCTTCCTGCAGCGAACGGCGAAGGTCTGTCCGCGGATGAACTTCGCCTAATTGCCCGTTTCAGGAAGCTCGACGTGAAACAGCAGTCCGCGCTGGTCGAACTCCTCACACCAGTGGCCCAGGCTCCTCACCTCGCCAAAGCATCCTGATCGGTTAAGCCCGTCTGTTGAATCCCAAGCCCCATCAAGTGTGGGGCTTGGGCCGTAAAAGAGGCGTGTTATTCGCGCCCGCGATAATGTAGGGAATGACAAATGACTGATACGCCCACAGGAAAATGCACTCTCAGCGATCCGATACCATTCAGTGGAAAAGGGAAAACTCCCATTGCTGACGCATATGCGGAAGCAGAAATGATGTTGGCCGAGTATCGTCACGCCCTCAACGATGGTGTCGGCGCGGACATTGATCGATATGAGTTGATCTGTTATCCCGACTTCATGGGCAAAAAGAATGTAGGGGTTGCTTACAGCACCGAGCTTCAGCGGGTGTATCTGCTATTCATCGGCGCAGATCGCCCTGAGCCAGATTATGAACCAGTGTGGCTGCTCGACCAGGCAAAGGAACTCACACTGCTTTCGCGCACATTGGTGGTGCCGGATCAGACCTCAAATGCGTCCACGTTCTGGGGAGGAATCAAGCGCGGACCTATCATTTCGTACCGTTTCAAGCTGGCCGATGCGCCAACATTCATCAACTTCTAGGGATTTCGGATGAGCCAACACATTGTTTGCGTGCCGTGCGCGAAGTCCAATGGCTTGGTCCGGGTTCAACTTGGGTGGGACAAGCCAATGGCAGAGTTCTACCTAGTCGTTTTCGCGGAGCCGCCTGCGGGCCAGCAATACAGCGATGAACGGATCATTTACTCCAACCTCGACGACCCACGTTCTCATGCCCAGGAGCTTGGCTATTTCAAGGGGGTGGTCCGTGAACTGGGCTGCGACGTCCCGGAGTCTATGTGGCGAGCTGCATACCAAGATAGAGAGTTCAACGTCGTCAACAAAACCGTCTTTTACTCTCAGAGCGGGGATGTAGTTGAGCATCTCTAAGTTGCTATGAACCAGCTGGTGGCACACGCGACCAGGTAATTGAATGTAGGACCTGACGATGTCCATGGGGGGCTCGTCGAGCGAAAGGAACCATCATGTTCAAGAACGATACCTTCAGCCGCATCGGCAGCTATCACCAGATATCCGCGTCGGTTTACAACCTGATCCTCGGAGCGGTACTTCTCTGGGGCTTCGCCCTGAACTGGTGGATGGTAGCAACCATCCCGACCGAAACCATCAAAGCGATCAACCCGTTGGTGTTCATCATCGGATACTTCGCCAGTGCGATCGTCGGCTGCATCATTATCTTCAGCTCGAAGAACCCGATCATTAGCTTCTTCGGCTACAACATGATCGTGGTTCCGATCGGCCTGGTATTGGTCATGTTCATTCCCGGCCACTCGCAGGAAAACATCATCGCGGCAGTCCGTGTCACCACCCTCCTCACGGTATCCATGATGGTTCTGGGAACGCTGTTCCCGGCCTTCTTCAAACGGATCGAGGCTGCGCTTTTCTGGGCGTTGTGCATCACGATCGTGGTTGAGCTGCTGCAGATCTTCGTGTTCGACGTAAAACTGGGCGTAATGGACTGGATCGTCGCAGCCATTTTTTGTGGATACGTAGGTGTGGATTGGGGGCGGGCCAACCAGATCGAGCGGACCGTCGACAACGCGGTGGACAGCGCGGCATCGCTCTACCTGGACATCATCAACCTGTTCGTGCGGGTACTGGAGATCATCTCGAAGAAGTGAGTCCGCCGTCCCGGTCCATAACGGATTTCAGCCCCTCAACTTGGCTCGTACGGGTCGCCACCACTTCATAGGATAGGAGTCTCCACCATTGGACTCCTATCCATATGAACCAGAACACTGACGCTACCAAGCCCCAGGACACCGAGGTTTCGTCTCAGACGCAACTGGCAATCCTCCTGTCTATCCGCGGTGGACTCACCAGCGGGTTCACCGCCCAACGATGCATTTCGCAAATCGCTAAGGTCGGTCCAGTTGGTAACTGGGAGGCTGCAGCTTCCAAATACGAAGTTGGCAGCTCGCTGGCGCAGGCCCTGTTGACTTCGGGAGCCTTCAGTTCCGATGTCCAGTTGCTGATCGGCTTCATGGATGACCACCAGGTCAATCCCGTCCAGCAACTTGACCCCGCAATCGACTATCTCAAAGCAGTCCTGTAGGAGCTCATGATGCTTCGTTTGATCATTTTTGCGGTGTTCGCTCTGACCTACTATCTCGGCCGCTTCAAGAGTGACTGGCTGTACGCCTTGTTCGACCAGGACATGACCGCTGACCCGGATCGAATCTTCGGTCTGCTGACGACCATGGGGGCCGGTGCCCTTTGCCTTCTCATCCTTATGTTCGTTGCCGGCTGCATGGCTGTCGGTCAGCGGAGCGCCGTCGACCAAGAACAGTAGGCTCTCTCAAGCTGCCAAGGCAATGATCCGCCTCATTGAACGAAGCACCTGAAAAGGTGCTTCACCCCTCAATCCAGGGTTTAAATACCCTTTGGAGAACGAATGCCAAAACTCCCCATGCTTGCTCTTGCCGCAGTCGCGGCCGCTGTAATTTCGGTGCCTGCATCCGCCGGCGATCGCATCACGATCCAGACCGAAGTCACCAAGGGCGGCGTTGTGCTCAGCAGCGGTACCCAGGAAATCTCGAAAGGGGCTACCGCCCATTTCAACGATGGGCGTTTCAAGGAAATCGATACCAACGTGACGGTGACGTGCCGGGAAGGCATCAGCCGCTGGTTGAATCCCTTCAAACCCGCCTGTGACAAACCGACTCGAGAGAAGGAAAAGGTGCCCGTTGGGTTCATGGCCGATATTACGGCTCGAGAAGCGTCCGACGACAAATTTGCCGTCTCTGTCGACGGTAGCTACGTTCAGGTCCTCGAAGAGCAAAAACTCAAACTCGGAGACACCGAACTCGAATCTGCATCCTTCCGTATCCAAAGTCTAAACAGCAGCATGGTCGTCATGGCTAATTCCGAGGTGGAAATTGCTAACGGAATAGGTGCTGATGAGATCAAGCTGAAGGTAAAGGTTCAGCGCCTGTAAGGCCTTCTACCAGGGCCGCAGGGCAATTCACTGCGGTTCTGGCACGCATCGTCTGCCCTGAAACTGTGTCCATTCTGAACACAGCCAGGGGATACACGATGACTGCAGTACGCAAACTCCAACCGTCACCTGAGACCCATACGGTCGAAGGGATAGCAGCCATGTACGCTCACGAGCTGGGCGGGCGCGCCGGTCGAGAAATCCAGGTGCGGGACTATCACCTGCATTTCGCCGAAGCTCTCCTGGCACGCGATGCGTATGCGCTCAATTTCCTGGCAAACGGATTGAACAATGTCGGCAAGGCAGTGTTCACCGCGGTTACCGGAGTCCAGCTGCCGCGCACTCAATCCGGCACCTGGGCCACTATCCTCGAATGGGCCGGCGTAGATCCGAAGCAAGACGACCTCAAGAAAGCCGAGCATCACCTGCAGGTTCTGCACACAAGCCTGTGCTCACGTTTCTCTGAAGTAGACCGCCTCACCCGCTTCGCGGAGAGCGGATACGCACAGGGCTTCGTTCAGGTGATCAAGGATGGCCGTCGCTACCTCATGGCTGATGCAAGTGGAAAGGTAGGGCTCAACCTGAGCACTCGTGGGCTTCACGGTGAACACACCCGTCCCTACATCGAGGCCTACCTTGCTGTCCAAAAGATCAAAGTTGAACTGGGCCTGCAGAAGGAGCCGGTGTACGTGCCTGCAGACGCGCCTGCAGGCAACCATTCGCCAGCGCCCAAGCCTGCTCCGGCCACCCAGCTGACAGAGCAGCTCGGCATGGGCTTTTAACCAAGCGCCAGCTTTTCAGAAGGTGGAGATGGCTTGAACACTCCACCTGCTCATGATCTTTTCATCACCAGCGGGCCAGCCTTGGGCCCGGCCTAAAGGGAACTCCATGAAAGACTCGCTCCTCACGCGCATCCGCCGGTCCCTGCGCAACAAGTATGTGCAGTCAATGATCGGGTGCGCACTCACCTTGGTGCTGTTCGGCGGATACTGGGCGTACAACCAATTCCTGCAACCCCAGGGGCCTGATACGTCTGCTGGTCAGCACCAGGCAACGATCATGGATCAGATCAGCAAGAACCCCTCCCGGTGGACCGATAACAGGAAAACGCTGGACAACCTCATGGAAGACGTCCGTCTAGGGAACGTCATCGAAGCTGACATCGGGAAGGAAGACATCTACATCACGACCAAGGACGAACGGGCCTATGTCGTGAGCGACCAGTTCGGCCAAGTAGCCCGGCAGTTGCTCAACTTGATCTACAACGAAAAGACTCCGTTGTTCACCATTCAGGAACTGAAGATCGGCCCTCAGATCAGCGCAGCCCGTTCGCTGGACGTAGCGGTTCAACTGATGATGGTCCTCTTCTTCGGGTGCATGCTCTGGCCCATGTTGAGCCCCTACCTCACGATCCGTAGGAAAAAAGCGACATCCAAGGTCACCTTCAAGGACGTGATCGGGTGCGATGAGGCAAAGCGAACCCTGATGGACATGACCGCATGGCTGCGGACCCCAGAGAATTTCGCCCTGCTGAACGCGCGACCACCGAGAGGGGTTCTGTTTACCGGCGACCCAGGCGTAGGCAAAACGCTCTTGGCCAAGGCGCTGGCAAATGAGTGTGGCGTGAACTTCATCGAAGCGAATGGCAGCAGCTTCAGCAGCATGTTCTATGGCGTTGGCATCCAGAAGGTAAAGGGCCTGTTCCGAGAGGCACGCCGCAAAGCGCCGTGCATCCTGTTCATCGACGAAATAGACGGGATTGGCCGGCGCGTCGACCAAGGGCGCCTTGCCGATGGTGAAGGGAACCGCATCGTCAATCAGTTCCTCACCGAGCTGGATGGGTTTAGCGAAAATGCTGGGGTGATGCTGATCGCCGCAACCAACCATGTCGATGCCCTGGACAAAGCTCTTCGCCGGGAAGGTCGATTCGACCGGACCGTTCATGTCCCCCTACCGACGCTCGAGGACCGGGTACGCTTACTGCAGCTGTACCTAGGCAAGACCAAGCCGGCAGAAGACCTGAACTATGACCGCCTTGCCAAGAACTGCATGGGGCTGACGCCAGCAGCTATCGCCTTCGTTGCGAACAACGCAGCGCTTCTTGCCGCTCGCAGCAGCGATACCGAAGTTGGAATGCACCACATCCTGGAAGCAATCGAGATCCAGCGCATGGGTGAAGCGGATGAGAACCAGAAACTGGCAAGCCCTGAGGACCGTCGTAGAGTGGCAGTTCATGAAGCTGGTCATGCACTGGTTGGCGCGCTTCTCAACACCGGACGGGTGGAAAAAGTCACCATTCTCCCCCGCGGGCCTGCGCAAGGCGTCACCCTGATTCTTCCGCTCGAGGACAAGCGACTGCATTTGCAGTCCGAGATTCAGGCGCAGCTCGCTATGGTTCTGGCCGGTCGCGCTGCGGAAGCTAACGTCTTTCAGGAAGTATCCACTGGCGCTGCCGGGGACCTGCAAGAAGCCACTAGGATAGCCCTTTCAATGGTGACCAGTTACGGGATGTCCAATGACGAAAGCCTCACCAGCCTGGCGACCATGCGAGAGCTCGGCATAGCGATCGATGCCCGGATCATCATGGAAAAGGTGGATACGCTGCTGAACGCTGGGTATGAAAAGGCGTTGGCACTGATCGAGAACTGCCGCCCAGAGCTGGATTTCATCGTCGAGCAACTGCTGGCGCACGAGACCATTGGCGGCGAAGTCGTATATCAGGCCCTGGAGCCAATCGGGTTCCCGGTACAGATTGTGGAGTCCGCGGCGGTCGCTTGAAGGCGCCGGTGGGGCCGGGATTACTCCGGCCCAGCTGCTTCTGGCACAAGAGCATGCGGCCGATCCTGACTGCAAACCACAACAGGAGCACGGCCATGAAACTCCAGCACGCCCACCTGCTTTATGGATCGACCACCATTCCGGTGCTGCCCACCACCTCGACTCCTATCCCCGAGGAGTTCGATTTCGCATCTCCCGAAGGCTGTGCGAAGAGCATCTTCGCCATCATGGGCCGTGCAGCCGGCGGACACTCGATAGATGCCTGCCAACTGCGCATCAATCGCGAGCGGGGAACTGCCAATCTCATCGGGCGCGGAGTGCATGTCTTCTACCGAGACGACTCCCTTCCCCCGCTGACCGTCGATGAAGCACTCGAACTGGTGAGCAGGAAGGTCCAAGAGACCTTCCACCTCGGTACAGTCGCACCCTGCTAGAAGCCATAGGGTGAGGAGCCATAGGGGCTCTGTTGTGGCCCCTTGTAATCCGTCAGGAACTCGTCGAAGCGCTCCAGCATCTGCACAAAGATGTGCAGGGACCTCGTTGATTCGTCGCGGAACACCAAATTCCCCTCCTCGTCCACCTGGTGGTAGAAATCGAACATTCCCTCACCCATCAATGCCAGGGCAGGCATTTCGGCCAGGCGTCCAGCCATCCGAACGATCTCACTTTCCCAAACCTGAATTTCCGGAGTGAATGTCCAGTGCGGATGGTAGGCGTTCCAGGGCTTGGCCATGTACAGGCCGGCCCGGTTCCGAATCAGTCGAGCAAACTCAGTGTCGAACTTTACAGTGGAGTTGAACCGATCCCCGGGCGATACGTTGAACTTCGCCTCCCGGAACTTCACTCTGACCTGCCATACGTCGTTGAGAAATTGCGCCGCGTTTTGATGATCGCGGGTGAGATCACTGCCAACCATCAGAGCTTGAAGGCGGCGTCCTCCGGCTTGGTGAGCGTCTATTGCCAGGCGCTTCCAATGGAGCAGCATGTCAACCGGGTAAAGGCACGCACTGTGATCGATCATGCGATGGCACACCGCGCACAGCCAAATCCCATTTTCATAGCCGTGACGATCCACATCCATCGGCAGATCGTAATATCGGGCCGCGTGTGGGCGCGCTCCGCAGATATGCGCAGCATCGCCCGTCAGCTTGTCTTTGCGCCGGGCCCGGTCGTAGACAAAGGTCTGAATCCCACAAAATGGGGCTGAACAGTAACCCCCAACATCCCGCCGTAGATCTTCTTTTACCCGCGGAGGAAATCCATCATCTGTCGTGCTCATGCTATTTCTCCTGAGCCTCTAAGTAATGAGCAGCCGCCAATTAAACCGGCACCGGTGGACGAGGATAACCGGGAAATTCACCGTTGCGTTTTGGCATAGCCAAGCTAGAGTCGGCCGTTACCATCATGAGCCTCAGCAACTCCTGGAGGAGCTCAATGATCACGCCATCGGAAAGCTGCCCGGTGTGGCAGCGCTATCTCGAAATCGTTGCCGCAGCTGGAGCAATGCCCAACCACCTCCCGGACAAGAGTTCGCTCTATCATCGGCTCCTCGCCGGCAAGCAACCACTGGTGCTGCCTCCTCCCCTGTCCCATTCTTACCCCTGGTACGACGTTGTGGAGTCCGAAAAGGTCTTCGCCCCATTAGACGGGCCAGTCGCTTACGAGCCGCTGACTGAGGACGAACCGCCCGTCGATGCGGTATGGATCGATCAGACCCCCTGGCTTGTTGTCGAACGGATTAGCAATTCGGAAATGATCGTCTCGCAGCCTGGCTGGCTGGATCTCGGGTTCCGATGGCGCTACTGGCATAAACCAATCCGCGCAGATCAATCCGAGGCATGCATGATCGCCCACTATGATCGAGCTGTTGGCCGCATCACCACCAGTGCTCAGCTCGACCTAGAGTGCCGGCACCAAGCCGAGCATTGGAAGGCGCACCTTGAAATTGCCGTATCCGCCTTCAGCAATGAGGTCAAGCTGATGGGGATCGACCCCGATCTTGAGGATGCAGAAGATACCCTAAGAGGGCGAATGAACAGGGCTGCGGCTCAGATGCGTCTTGACCGGGCAGTAAGGGATGCGCGGACCCGAGTGGAGAAAGGCCTGCCTGCGGTGCCGTCTGATGCGGAGGTCGAAGCCTACGCGCATCGCTACCGGACAAACCTCCTTGAGGGTTCATTCCAGGAGCAAGATGGCTGGCTATATGTTGACGGCTGGGCGTTGCAGCGAATCTCGCCAGAGAAACTCGGGCCTGAACACTATTTGCCTGGCGCACCGGCTGCCCAACCGCAAGAGAGCCTGGAGGACTGAACTGTGCTCCAACCCTGCAATGAAACTGCGAGAAATCTGCTACTTCGCCTCGAAGCAGCTGGCCTGCGGGAGAGAGCTACCCCCGGCCTCGACGGTATCGGCAGTTACTGCATCGGCGTTCGGGCCACCAACGCCATCGAGGTGTTCGAGCTTGGGAGGACTCTGGGAGCTGATTTCGGCAAGATCCGCGTCGAAAGCTATGCGGAGGGCCACATCATCGCGTTCCCGGAAGCGCTGGTAAAACTGGATCATGGTTCTGCCTGAGCATTTCCAGTTCGGTCTGCTGCACCGGTTCTGGCACAACCGGCGCAGCCTCACCATAGGTCCATCGAATTCATCAACGAAGGATCTACTCCATGAGCACCAATAACCCCAACGCTCTCGACCTCAATCGCGCCATCAACACCTATTCCAGTGACGAGGCGGAGCGCCTGGCCTATCAGCGCATGCAGGAGGTCGGCTTCAAGATTGCTGACATCCTTATAGAGATGCCTCTCGGGACCATGGCTGATCTGGGCCAAGGCGAGTGCCTGTTCGTAGCCCCGTATGCCGGCCGAATCGAGGTTTTCTCTACCCCGGACTGGCATGACAACTGCCGCTGGGGTGATGTCAACTGGTTCTTCCTGAATGACTATCAGGGCCTTTCCGCCGAGGATCTGGACGAACACCGGGTCACGATGGAAAACTGGCTGAAGAACCCGGTATTCCGGCAATGCGTGCCTGCGGACAACGCATTCAAGGTCGTAGCTGCTCAGGAAGACTGGGCGCAGAGTCAAACCGGGGCTGCTCCCTCCCCGCTGAATCGCTATGAACATGACAACGTCAAAAGCCTCATCGGCGGCTACATGGTCACTTCCAAATCCAAACCGCAGGAAACGCGAGTGGAGCAATTCAGCCGGGCGAAAGCTGAGTTGATCGGTCACCTGGAGCGCCAGCTCCAGCAGGTTAAAGGCTTCACCTTCGCGGATCTGTCCAAGAAAGTGAGTTGAGCTCAATCCCAACTCCATGAACCCCGCTTCGGCGGGGTTTCCTGTTCCTGGGTGAGGCCTAGGCCGAATTTCAGCCCTGCCATTTCGCTTGTGCGCGCGCCCACGGCCAGGACACTAGGGCCTTTCTCACCCAGGGAGCCAACATGATCAGCATTCGAGACAAGAAGGTTTTCGAATCCGCGGACGAAGTCCAAATCGAAGTCCACCAGGACGACATCCATCTCGCTGCCCTGGGGCAGTTCACAGCTGTACGTTGCGGCTACGGCGGCCACACTTCCTTCACGGTCATTCAAGAGGACAATCCCTTCGATTCCAAAAAGCCCCTGTTGCAGGTGAAGGAGGGCTACAACACACTCGCGTGGTTCACCAGCGAGGTAGAAGCCAACAAGCTCCTAGCCCGCCTTCGTGAGGTGTTTCTGGAGATAAGGGCAAAGCAGGAAGAGAATTACCGGCATGAGCCGGACTCGATCACCGTCAAAGTGATCAAGCGCTCAATCGAGTGGATCGGAATCGTGCTGACAGCGCTGGTAATCGCCTTTGTCGGCGGCATGACTGCATATCCCGGTTGGAAGATGGGCGAGGGGCTGTACCACTCTGTGATCAACAGCTCTGAGACGTCGGATGGACTGAGCTTCGACTCGGCCGGGGAGCTGCTCCCGCCGGCAGAATCACCCGAAGCCGATTCTGGGTTGGAGCCCAATCAGCCCAGCGAACCGCTACCGGCCAAAGACTGATAATCAAAAACCCGACACACACTCAAAGAGGCGTGTCGGGTTTTTCCCGAATGTCAGGCCTCGCCTGCGCGTATGGCTTCGTAGATGACTGCCAAGAGAGGCTTATGGTCCTCGAGCGAACCATCCTCATCCATCTGGTCGTATGCCGTCAGCGTGTCGAGCCAGGTGAAGAACGCCTCGAAGTCGTCATATCCGCTGATCACATCAAGAGAATGACCGTCTTCTGCCAGCAAGCCTGATACCTGGGCCATCAGCTCACGATAGGAAGGCAGGGCCCCATCCAGCTCGGTTGCGAGCTCATCGAGCTTTTCGTTGTAGCGCTGTTCGAATGCGGAAATGTTGTTGGCGTTCTGCATGATGCTGGCTCCTGTAGCTGGGGCCCCTTGCCCCGCGATGGAGTCACTATCAAGCCGTCCTTCTTGTGCCAGAAGCATTCTGCCAAATCTTTTGATGATCGGCATTTTCCCCTCGGTTCTGGCACCTCCCCTCTTCATGGAACATGAGCACTCGATCAGGAGAGAACCATGTTCCCGAAGCAAAAAAACTTCTACCGAGGGACCAAAGCCCGAACCACTAACTTCCAGCCCGCAAGTCGCGGAACTTTTGGTTCCGGCCTGTATTTCGGGGATCAAGCCTGTGCCGATGAATACGCAGGACCTGGCGGCTCTGTCTGGGAGGTCAAGCTCAACATGAGCAACCCTCTCCACTGCCTGGCCAGCCTTGAGCATGACTACGACCTGGACAGTCCGGCCGTTCCCCTCATCGAGCAGATTTTCTCGATCGAGACTGCAATTGAGCTGATAACCAGGGCTATTGAAACCGACGGCTATTTTGGAGTTGAGATTCAGCAGCGACTTGAGCAGCTCGGTCATGACGGACTTGTGGCCACCTACCCGGACGGCAGTTACGAGGTAGTGGTCTTTTCCCCTGCACAGGTCCTGGATGTTCGTCGACTGGATAGCCGCGCAGCTTGACGTCTCCTACAAGGAAGCGTGGAGTTCACACTCTGAATTCAGGGGGTTCAGGCACGCCAGCAGGTGGCAGATTATCGGCTTGGCGAGTCGGGATTTCAGCGTGCCATTTTGGCTTTGTGCCACCCGTCAAATCGCGCAACCTCTTCCCACCCCCAGCCAAAAGGAATCAGGCAAATGGTCAAATTCACCCCCGAACTTCTCGACGGTTACACCTACATGCTGGATGGCGATCGTACGGTGGACACTGCCGTTCAGGAGTTGAAGGAGGCATTTTCTCCGCAGGCAATCTTCGATTCCGAGGAACGCAGGCTGATCAAGCTGAATCCTGGTACCACCCAGGACCTGCATGCCTACATCAGTGTCGGATACAACCAGTTCGGCGCAGACGCCCGAGCAGTAGCATTCAAAATTCTGGTAACCGATACCGAACAGACTGCTGGCACTGCTCTCCTCTGCGCAGAGGGCTATTTCATCGCCACGACCTGCAAAGGGTTGGATCTGGTCATCGCGATGGACAATATCAGCCAGGACGTTTACCTAGCCGGGGAACTCTTCAGTCAAGGATGGCCACGCCGTAATGGCACCTTCACGCTTTTCACCCAGCTGATCGTTCACCCCGATCTGCGGTCCCCTGTACTCCATGACCTGATGCTGGAGCTCGAGGGGGGTATCTGCTCACTATCGCCGGACATCCCAACTCTCTCCTCGGGGCTCATGCTGGTTTTCAACCGGGATTCTGAGCCGACCAACGTGCTGCTGGAGCAGTGCAGTATCTGCACCGTTCACGAACAACGGGACCAACTCCGCCTGTTCAGCATCCCAACGGAATCTTTCGTCACCGATCGACCCAGCGCACGCACCACTCGCAAGCGAGTTTGCGAGTTCCGGTTCGACGCTTGCGCTTAATCGCCCTCCTCCGTTGCCGGCAGGATCTCACCCGTTAGGATCTCGCCGGCAACCGCTTTCTGCTTATCAGTCTGACCTGAGGTCCCCATGCCCATTCGCCATTGCATTGTCCATTTCATCGACAAGAAACCCGACGGGAACCCGGCGGCACTCCACTCCCGGGATGCCGAACTGGAACACAACGAGGCCGCAGATAACCTGCTTGCCGATCTCAACGATGCCTACAACGCCAAGGCAACTAAAGGTTGGGGGCTTTTCCATGGTCAATCGGGGGCCTATCCACTGAGTGGGTGGCTGAGCGAGTACCTGGATGGCGGACAGGATTTCGTGAGCTTCAGCCGCCAGGCAGCCGAGCACTTGGTGAGGCTGATGGAAGAATCGAGCCTGACTGTCGGGGGCCATTTCCTGCTGGCGCATTACCAGCAAGGCATGACTGACTACCTCATGCTCGCAATGCTCCATCACCGCGACGGCGTCGCGCTGACCGAAGGCCTCGAGGTAGCCGCCATCAAGCATCTCGATGTGGGGCAACTCCACCTTGCCGCAAGGATCAATCTGTCTGAGTGGCGTAACAACCCCAAGTCGCGCCAGTACATTTCCTTCCTCAAGAAAGGTGGCCGCAAGGCTTTCGACTACTTCCGCGCCTTCATCGGTTGCGAGGAAGGCCACGATGCTCCAAGCGAGACGCGAACTCTGCTGAAAGCATTCTCCGACTTCGTTGAAAGCGAAGACCTGCCAGAAGCAGCTGCCAGGGAGAAAACCGACACGCTGGTTGATTACGCCAACGCCCAAGCGCGACTCGGGCAACCGGTAACCCTGGACGAACTTTCGAGCCTGATCGACGAAGACCGACCGAAAGCCTTCTACGACTACATCCGGAACAAGGACTATGGTCTGGCTCCGGAAATTCCTGCGGACAAGCGGACTTTGAAGGAGTTCCAGCGCTTCACAGGACGTGCTGAAGGCTTGGCCATCACCTTCGAAGCCCATCATTTGGGATCGACGGTTGAGTACGATGAAGAGCAGGATATGCTGATCATCCGCAACATTCCGCGCCAGCTCAAAGACCAACTCGCGAAGCGGAAGGACTCTCAAGGGGCCTAAGCGGCCCCGACCACTCTTACCACGTGAATACAGCATTACAGGAGAAGTGGGTGACCAGTCTGCAACCGGACCAGATCCTCAAAGGCGTCAGAGCAACGTACGAGTCGATGCTGCACTCCTCACTCGGGCATGGGCGTACGAACGGTACCTGCCTCTACGCCGCCATCCTCTGTGAGGCCCTGCTACGAAAATTCGCCGCTCTGGACCCAATTATTCGAGGTGGTGACGGTAAGAGGGATGGTGGCCTGGTTATTGATGGGGTTCCGCACGGCCACTACTGGGTTGAAGTCGAATATCAGGGCGGAATCCACGTCGTAGACATCACTGCAGACCAGTTCGGCCTCGACGCCATGGTGTTTGCCCCGAAAGACAGCATTTCTGCTGCATACGTGGCAGGTGACCAGGCGACTGTTGACGCTCACGTCCGGGACATGAGGAACAAGATCAAAGAAGAATATGCTGATCGGGAGCTCCCTTAGCAAAGCCAGGCAGAGATGACTGCATGACCTTTGTCCGGGAGGATTCTGGCACACAGCCGGCCCCCTGAGACTGGCGACTTTCAAACAGGGAGTCGCCCATGCTTCTACCAATCGCTCTCTTCGCATCCCTCATCTGCGCAGCGCTGGCCATGACTTGGCTGGCCCACACTCTTCCAGTAGCCTTTGCCACTGAAATTCAAGGTGTGGCAGCTATCCTGGCACTGCTCGCGCTTGCCCTCCTGATCACTGCATGCCGTCCGAACCGGTACCTTCAATGACTACCAAGAACAACAAACCAGAAGTCCTCGATGCTCGCTGGGCTGACTGGAACCACCAGGTGGTCACCATCAAGAGCGGGCGCAAACATGCCTGCAAGGTCCCTTGCAAAGATTGCCCATGGAGGCGTGATTCCGTCGGAGTCTTCCCGGCCGAGGCATTCCGACTTTCCGCGGCAACCGCCTATGACATGAGCGACCGAACCTTTGGCTGCCATACCACCGGGAAGGAGAAGCCAACTACCTGCGCGGGCTTCCTCCTCAGGGGGGCCGATCACAATCTCTCGGTTCGGTTAAATCTCATCAATGGTGAACTGGACATGAACCAGGTTTCGGACGGCGGAGTCGATCTGTTCGACAGCTATGCAGAGATGGCCATCGCCAACGGCGTCGACCCCGAAGATCCGATTTTGAAGCCCTGCAGGAACAACTATTCCTGACCGGGACCTGGCTTCTGGCACACCAGCCCAGCCCTGATCATGGCTCCATCTCATAAGGAGCCATGCGATGAACGTAACCTTCACCTACAGCTACAACCACAGCATCGTGCCCCCTCGCTGCCGCCTGCCTCGTACAGTCCGCGAGCACGACGGACTGATCACCGTAGAAATTCGGGAAATCCCGCCGGAGCAAGCCCCGGTGGCGATCATCAGCCGAAACAACAGCGACCAGGGGCACGATCCAGTGGAATACCGCACTTTCGAGGGCTGCCTCTGGACGAACTGCAAGCTCTTCGCCGGCGCGCGGGACAACAAAGCGGAAGGAGGCCCGAACGCGACCCATCGCATGCCAGAGCCTGAGATCTCTCTGGTGACGGAAAGCGTCACGCTGAGCCATTGGGAACAGGGAATCTACATCGGCGCCTATCAGGGAAAGGCCGGGATTGACGAATATCTGGAGAGGTGGGCACGCGATCGGATCATCATCGATGGCCAACTGTTTTTGCCGGTCGGAGAACCCATGTATGTGGTGATGACCTTCGGCCTGTCAAACAACCACGGCGGTACGTCCCTCCATTGCACAGACTTCTTGAACGCCAACATTAAGGATTCCTCCTACTTCTCCATTTTGGAGTTCGATCGAGCTCTGGAGTACGCCCGTCAGGTGGCAGCAAACCGCGGCGACACTATCAAATTCTCCGTCGATCCTGGCTTCGAGTTTCAGGTCCTGATCCCCAAGGCCGTTCAGTGGAAGAACCCTGGCTTGTCAGTGGCTACATGACCGCGCCCTGACTCCTCACCCGCCATCACCCGAGCTTCTAGCGTGCTCAATAGAGACCTTGTGCTGGGTGATGGTGGCACGACCTACCTGGTCAGAAAATTCCCTCATCAAATACACACCCGAATCAGACACATACCGTCTGAGCCGATGAGGAGATGAAATGGCTAAGTTATCCAAAGAAGCGGCGAAGCGTCACAAGCAGGCGCTCGACCTGGTTTACTCGGACAAGAGCCTGCGTCTCGAGGACCGCTATTTCATCTTGGAACATTTCCATGAGTCCGCGACCAACATGAATGGTCTAGCCGGCGCATTCTTCACGCCAGAGGGACTGGCCAACGATTTCTCCATCGAAGTCCCGGAGTGTGAGTCCTTGATTGACCTTTGCGCAGGCATCGGGAGGCTGGCTTTCGCCTGCCGCGAGCGTGCAAAGCGTATCGTGTGTGTCGAGATTAACCCTGAGTACGCTGAAGTTGGGAAGCGAGTGCTCCCAGAAGCGGAGTGGATCGTTAGCGATGTGTTTTCAATCCCGGATATGGGGCGTTTCAGTACTGCGATTTCGAATCCACCCTTTGGATCTGTGAAGACTGGCCAGGCGTTCGACGGTCGCTACACAGGGGCAAGTTTTGAGTACAAGCTCATCGAAGCCGCATCCAAGATCGCTGATCACGGCGTGTTCATCATCCCGCAGACATCCGCCCCATTCCGGTACTCGGGCCAACGCTCCTATAGCGTCGAGATTACGCGGGAGTGTGAGAAGTTCATGAGTCAGACCGGTATCGTGCTCGACCATAATTGCGGCCTGGACACATCCGCCTACAAGAACGAATGGCACGGCGTCAGTCCGATCTGCGAGATCGTCTTGTGCGACTTCACCCAAGACCCTGCCGAAATCCCAGCCGCTCCGGCAGAGGCAGAGCAGAATTCCGTGTCCAAGGCTGTAGTCGCGCCTCCTGCACTAATCCCGCCACCGGCTCCAGCGCAGAGCGAACCCACGCTGGCGACCGTGCCCGATCGTGCTGTAGCGCCAGCACCAACTGCACCGGCCCGAATGAAAGCCTCCAGGAAGCCAGACACAGGTTCTGCCAACCCGCAGTCCTTTGCCCAGCTCTCCCTTTTTGATGCAGCGTAGAGGGCTTTTTCCGGGCGCTTCTGGCACACCCCCTGCGCCTTAAGAATGGTCATCAGTCCCCGGACTTCGCTGGAATGAAACCCAAGCATCCGGACAATTAAGGCAGACCACTCTGGAGAATCAGCCCGTGATGAGCACCACCGTCTACCATGCCCTCGAGCAGATCGCGAATACCCCTGGCACTAACGACAAGCTGGCGCTACTGAAGACCCACGTCGACAGCGAAGCCTTCCAGCGCGTCCTGATCTACATGCTCAACCCATTCATCACTTTTGGCATCCGCCCGGCCCGGGCTAGCCAGTTCGGGGCCGAGGAGTTCAGCCAGGAAACCTGGTCGATGCTCGACCAATTGGCCGCCCGAGGCCTCACCGGACACCGCGCTGAGGAGGCGGTTACTCGGGCATTGACGTCCTTGAACCCAGAGTCCTCTGAATTGCTCTGGCGCATCCTTTCCAAGGACCCGCGCGCCGGCTTCAGCGAAACCAGCGTCAACAAAGTCTGTTCCGGGCTTATTCCTGAGTTCAGCTACATGCGCTGCAGCCTCCCTCACCACACCAATCTTTCGGAGTGGAACTGGGCTGCTGGTATCTACTCGCAGGTCAAAGCCGACGGCATGTTCGTCAACGTGACGATCGAAGCCAATGAGGTCAGCCTCACCTCGCGCGCTGGCACCCTTCTCCCTGGAGCACCGTTCCAAGAACTGCTCGACGGGCTTCGTCAGCTTCCGACCGGGCAAGCGCATGGTGAGCTGCTCGTCGAATGCGACGGCAAGATTCTCCCCCGTGAGGTCGGCAACGGCATGCTGAACTCGGTAGTCCAGGGCGGCCAGTTCGACCTTGGCTGCCGGCCGATCATCAAATTGTGGGATCAGATCCCGCTGGCCTCGGTCAAGAAGGGTGGGCGCTGCGACACCCCATACAAGGACCGCTTCGGTCAGCTGACCGATCTCGTAACGGCGCTCGCCCACTCGGCGATCTCGATGATCGAGACGCGCATCGTGTACTCCTTTAAGGAGGCCATTGACCACTATGTGGAGCAGCTTGAACTCGGACTGGAAGGCACGATTATCAAGAAGCCCGAGGCTATCTGGTTTGACGGTACCAGCAAGGATCAGGTCAAGCTGAAGCTCGAAGCCCCCTGCGAGCTTGAAGTGGTTGATTTCCTTCCTGGTAAAGGAGCAAACGCAAAGACCTTCGGGTCACTGCTCTGCAAGAGCTCCTGTGGCCAGCTGGTTGTAGGAGTAAGCGGCTTCAAGAAGAAGAAACGAGAAGAGATCCATCTCAATCGGGATACGTGGCGCGGGATGATCATCACTGTACGATCCAACCAGATCATGCGTCCGAAGAAGCCAGGCAAACCATACAGCCTCTTCCTCCCCCGCTTCGTCGAAGAGCGCTTGGACAAGTCGGTTGCGGATGATCTGGTGCGGATCGAGGAGCAGTTCGAAAACGCTATCCGCATGGCTGCCTTGGGATTGGCTGCCTAATCTCAGACACGAAAGGGGCCGCCTAATGGCGGCCCGATCTTATTGGCCTCTTAAAACTCAAAGCATCCGCAGGGGCACGTCAGCCAGGTAAGTCCGTGCGAGCAAATGCCCTCCTCTCGATCCCCTGCCTGATCCTCAGCCTCTTCTTGAGGACTACGGTATCCGTACTTCTCCCGGGCATATTGAAAAGCTTCGATCGCCTCTTGGCTCGCGGTTTCTTCATCTCCAAACTCGCTGCGCATGGCAGCGCAAAAGCAGGTGAGCACCACCATTTCGTACGTCGGATATCGCTCTACCGCCTGGCGGTACAACTCGCCAACTCGGTTTTGAGTTCTGCTCGGCAACATCTGCACTACACAGTCATCAGCTCCTCGAACCCACGGCCGGATCTGCTGCTTGACGACATCGCTCCAATCTTGGGAGCTCACCCCCATGAATTCGGTTTTCATCGATTTCTCCCAGAATCTGGGCAACCGTAACAACACCGCTCCCGCGGCTCACGCCAAAGTAGGTTTGTGAAATTCGTTCGTGGCTGGTGTCACTAGCCATGGCGTGGAGAATTCACGGTGTGCGGTACGGCAAGCTCCCTACCATGCCCAAGGTTATGATCCGTCAATGTCAACACAACGCCTGGAGTAGCAGGGAAATGCCTTTGAATCACACCGAGCTTGAAGATCGTTGGCATCGGCTCTGGCGCGCGCTTGGCGCAGCACCTGCTGCAGGTGCCTTCGACTACCTCTGTATGCAATACAGCGAGCCCGGACGGCACTACCACACCCTTGAACACATAGCCGCGTGCCTTGAACACTTCGACTCTTGGCGTCATCTGGCCGACAAACCTCACCTGGTTGAACTGGCGCTGTGGCTTCACGACGTGATCTACGACACGCACCGAGTGGACAATGAAGCTTGCAGCGCTCAGTACGCCATCGCCTTGCTCACAGCTGCCGGCGTTCCCGAGTACGCCCCAGCTGTGGAAGCGATGATCATGGCGACCACCCACCAGACTGGCTCCCAGGCCGATGATTGCGGCCTGGTGCTCGACATTGATTTGGCGGTTCTGGCACAGCCACCACAGGCGTATAAATCCTACCAACAGGCAGTTCAACAGGAATTTGCCTGGGTACCGGATGACCTTTTCCGTGCCGGACGTGCAGACGTCCTACGGGGACTGCTGAGCTCTCACCCGCTGTACGGCCACCCTGAAATCTCGGCCGCATGGGAAGCGATTGCAAGGTCGAACATCGAATCCGAACTGTTGGAGCTGGAAGGCCCGCAGTCCAAGTAGCTCATTCAAGAGGTGAACTATGTGCAAGCTGAACGCCCAGGACCGGGCGACCCTAGAGAAAGCCAAGGCCCAGGCTGCAGAGCTGGTTGAGGCCCTGACCAAGCTCGGCTCAGCGAAGAACGGACTGCTCGGTCTCGAGGGACTGGATCTCCAGCAGCAGGCAATTTCCATTGAAAAGCGACTGGGCGCGATCCAGTCCGTAACGGAGTAATCACAATGCCGACCAAAACGACTGGCTCGGAACTCAAGGCCTTCTACAACGACGACGGGTTTTGGAAGCCGAATGGTGAAGATGATGTCTGGCATGAGGAGCTTGAGCTTGAAGTTAACGGCCAGGTCATGAATGACTCCTTCTCCATCGGCGAAGACCTCAAGCCAGAGGACCAGGTTCGAATCATGGCTGGGTGGGTGCAGTCGAATGACGGTTCTGTCGACGTTTCCTTCGAAACCTACTTCAAGCGCTGGAAGAAGAAGCAAGACACGGTTTTCCTCTCGGTCCAGGCACCGAAGGACAAGCTGGATGCCATCAAGGAGGCGATCATCGCCGCCGGCGGAAAAGTAGCATGAGCCTCTCAATAGAGGGGTTCGCCAAGGTCCAGCAGTGGCTTCTAGATGAGGGATTCTGCAGGGATGAGGTGGCCACCGCTGAGCAGGTCCAGGCAGTAGCCCAGAAACTTGAGGGTGAAGGGAACCGTCTCATCAGCCTTGCAGAAGACATCCGTATCCAGTTGTCCGCGGCACGCCCAGCGGACAAAACGGCATGGTGAGGTGAACATGTCCTGGGCAGATCGAGCGGCACCGATAGTGGCAGAAGTCATCAACCGCGTTGGCCGGAAAGACATGACTGCATTGCGCAAGGCTCTCGCCGAGGCATACCCCTGGGGAAACCGCGCAAACAGGCCTTACAAAGCGTGGCTCTCTGAGGTCAAGCGCCAGCTCGGGCACCCGCTTAACGCCCCCAGGACTGACCTCAACAACCGGCAAATCGATTTCTTGCAAGATCAGTGATCATTCTCTCCCGCGCCGGTTCTGGCACACCGTCAGCCCCCTGAAGATTTCCTCAGTCCACTCAACTGAGGAAGTCACATGAACAACACATCCGTCAGCGCCGGCCTCGGCTTTATGCGTGCCGCTTTCAACGGTATAGGCAAATCGGTCGGTGATCGGGAACGCTCCAAACTTCTCCATGAAGCGATGGAAATCGCGATCAAGGGCAAGATGGCCTTTGATCTGGATGACGTTGAGCCGATGAAACGTTTGCAGATGACCACTTCGGTCGGCGTTTTCCGCCCCTTCTCGGACCACAACTACTTCACCGCATGCCTGGCAGGGGGAACGTTTTGCCGGCTGTGGGAAAAGGCCTTCGACTTCAAACCATTCAAAGCCCCGCTGGTTGCGATATCGACTTCCGAAGTCCTGAAAGACAATCGGGTTGCACCAGGTGTCGCACTGCTGGTGCCCGGCGATGACACCGACCTGATGATGCCTCGATTCCAGGACCTGCAGGTGTGGTGGTGCACCAGTCTCAGTACCAGCAAAGACACGATTACCCTCAGTCGTTATCGACTGACAGAGGACCGTCGTTACCCGTTCTCCCGTGAGGGGCATCCGGCAAACCTCAAGCGCCTGACCCGGGCAACCTGGAAGGACTTCGTCTGCGGCGCAAATGGTGCTGAGCAATGATCCCGCTCTACCCAGCGCTCGACCTCCCCGCTCTTGATGTAGCTCGTTTGCGCCGGGGGCTAGCCGTGCAAACCCGGATTTTCTTCGCCGACAGCATTCCTGGGAACAAGGCAAAGGTCATTCGCTTTTGGGATACCCCAAAGGGCGTCTTTGTCCGCTGTAACTACGGCAAGAACCAGGGTGGGCAGTCGTTGCTCAAGACCATGCCAGCCAACGTGCTGGCCCTGGCCGATTAGCTCACGGCTTCCGGCACGCGCTCGGTCTCCCGAGCATAGACCTGATCAAATACGAGTACGTTCGAATGATTTCTACGATTCCGCCCAAATCCCAGCTCGAAGAGCTGATCGGCGATTCCCAGAACCTCACTGTTGGCCGGCGTGAATTTGCTGTTTCAAACATCCGCCGCGAGGGCGATCTTGGTCTGTTTGCCACGTTCAAAACCAAACGCGCGGAGTTCATTGCGATGAACATTCCCGCCCGTGTCATCGGGCGTCCCAACGCCGAAGCCTGGAGTGTGCTGTCCCTTCGTAACCGAGGGAGCAAGATTGTTGACTTCGCGATCGATCAGGGCCGCGTCCTGGTACTGGTGTGACAAGAGGAAATGCTCATGCTGACCATCTTCATGGCGTCTGCATCGCTGGCTTGTTGGGTATGCACCGAACGAACGGCTCAGCGAGGATTCGGATTCACCCCTGCGAAAGGTCTGGCAAAGCTGATCGACAACGTGCCTCATCTACTTGCGTTCGTCGCCTCTGCCGGCCTGGCAGCTCAAAGCCCCATCCTCGGTGTTGTGTTGTTGGCCATGCACAACGTGGTTTTGCTACTGCTGGCTCTGATGGTGAGAGCCGACACCTTGGATGCTCGATCCCCACGGCTTCGAAAGCGCAGTGATGCGTTGGCAACAATGGACGGCCGCCGTATCTGGAGGCTTACCTCCATGTACACCACGATCCTCATGATTGTTCTTGGAGTGCCGGCGTTCTCGCTGCTGCTGCACCTGCTGAACTGAGCCGACGATGGCCCACGAAATATAGGCCACCCACTTGGCTGGTGACACACACCGTCCAGCCTCACCATGGGACATCGATTGAAGGAGTCACCTCATGAGTACCAAGATCAATCACGGCCGGATCAAACGCCGCGCAACCCTGGAGCAGGCACTTGCCGAGCTTGTACGGATACGCCCTGCTTTCATCCAGGAAGCTCGCAAGGCGGTGGCTACCGTCATTGCTCGAAAGCTCGCCTTCGGCCGGGACCTGGCGGAGAACTACTGCCTTGTCGATGAGGACCGCAATCGCTGGTCCCGAAACCATGTGTTAGGCCAGATCGAGGACGCCTACCGTAATCAGGACAATACGATCAAAACCATGAATTGGGACTTCATAGGTTCGGTATCAGTTTTGCCGTTCCGCGGTGATGTTCTGATGCTGACGTATTGGCGCAACCATGCGCCGTTCGCTCGCCTGATTGAAGACGCGGGATTCACTGACTACCACTACCAGAACTCAACCGACAGGCCTGACACAATCAGCGAAGCTGAGTGGGACACCAGGAGAGATGCGTGGGATGAGGCACTACCCACCGGCAGGGCAGTCGATGTCGCTTTCGAGTTCCAGCTGGTGGATTGGTACGACATCATTTCCGCAAGATATGACGCCGATCTGATCCGAGCCTGCGCTCCCAGCGAAAAGGCCCGCAGGGAGCGAGTCGCTTACCACCTCACGGAAATCGAACAGTTCCACGGATGTGATACGACACAAGGCGCAATGCGCATTGTTCGCAAGGTTCGAGAGATCTATCCAGATCGGGTAACGTCGATTCATCTTTGCGCAACGCCGCTGCAGGAGGTGTGAAGCATGCCCAGCCCGTTATTTTCGCTGTTGCTCAACGCCGCACTACACAGTGCCCAGCTCCGCGTCTGCCGTGCGATCTACTCTGACCTTTTTGGGACGGGAAGCCTGTATGAGCCTCGCCTACAAGGTTACTACTCCACCCTGGACCTGGCTCGAAAGGCTATTCAGGAACTTGCGGATTACTGTCGACGGCAGAGCATCAATGCGAGCAGCCATCCATTGTTCGACTCACTCGACTTGAAGGATGAATTTCTTGCCCGTGTAGAGCTAGGACGGGAATTCGTCCTGGACGATATCACTCCCAGCCAGATCTATGAGACCGGGGAGAAAGGCTGGATCGTTCAGTTCCAGGGCTGGATGCTGCGTCGAGGCAAGCTGGAAGAGATGACCGACAGCTACGGTCTACCAGCGTTTGCTCATCCCCTGGTGCTGATCAGCCCAACTGGTGAGCGCCACACTTTAGAAATGCCCGACGCTAGGATCGAGCGCGCACGTCTTGCCTATTCGCTGATAATGGGCACCGAATATGTGGGCGACGATGGACTTGGAAGCGACCCAGAACATCCGTTCGAGCGAGTGGCCTAGCCGCTTCTGGCACATGCAGCTGCGGGAGATCCTGTTGGCCTCTTACCAATAGGATTAGACCATGCCGTTCTACAGACTTCCCAACTCCAGCGAACCACATTCTGTCCCGCCTCTAACCACTGATTCCATGGATTTCCGGGCTTACTGGAAGGGCAACGAAGCCATTCTGATTGCCCGGCCGGGGCGCGGGCTCATCCTGCGCTGCCCAGAGAGCCCGCACTTCAAAGAGGTCAACTTCATGGTTGGAGGTGAAGTCTGCTCTGCACCACTCCATGAAGATGGTCTGATCGACGTTGATGAGATCGGGTGCCTAGATCCCCGAGGTTGGGACTTTGAAGGAGAGGGATGGGTTGTTCGGCAGTTGAACAAGCCTGAGCTCATCGACATTCGCCTAAGACCCTACGGGGAGGTCAGCGACCTGTACTTCGAACATGATGACTTCGAGATCCGCGACCCAACGCTCAGCGAGTGTGGGCGCTTTAAGGTTGAGCCCAGACATTACGGGTTCATGAAGATTTCGCCCGACGATACCCTGTGGTACCGGCCTGTTCCACAAGGCAGCCTTGTGGTGACCCCCACGCAAGTAGTTCTCATGGATGAATCGGGACAGATTCTTGCTGCGAGGGACATCGACGCGATCCCGGTACCTGGCGAGGAAGAAACGCCAGTCTGAACCCTGGCCTGCTTCTGGCACACTTCCAACCCCTTGATCCTGTGACCAACACTTTCATCACAGGATCAACGAAATGTCCTTCCTGCGCCGCTTCATCAGCACCACCCCTGACATCGACAGATTGCTGGCAGCGAATGCTGCAGTTGCTGTCGGAGTCAGCGGTGGCCAAGACAGTCAGGCTTGCCAACTGGCCGTACACGAACATCTCAATTCGATCGGCCATACCGGCCCCCGCATTGCCGTGCATGCGGACTTAGGCCGTGTTGAATGGGATCAGAGCCTTCCGAAGTGCCAGGAGATGGCAGAGTTCCTGGGATGGGAGCTTCTGGTCGTGCGTACCGGCAGCGGCGACATGATGGATCGCTGGTTGACGCGCTTTGATAACAACGTGAGGCGCTACATCGACCTCGAGTGCGTTCAGATGATCCTGCCCTGGTCTACTGCCTCGATGCGTTTTTGCACTTCCGAAAAGAAAGCAAAACCGATTGCGAGCGCCCTCAAGAAACGATTTCCCGGCCAGGACGTAATCAACGTGGTGGGTGTGCGACGCGAAGAAAGCGCGAACCGGGCAAAGCAACCCGTAAGCAAGCCGGATAGCACGCTGGTCACCCGGGGTAAGGAGGGGGCGACCTGGAACGCGATCATCGATATGAAGCGGGACGAGGTGATCGACTTCATCGAGTCATACGGACTGGCCAGGCACGTCGGCTACACCACCTACAACATGACCAGGATTAGTTGCGCATTTTGCGTGCTTGCTTCGGCAGGGGACCTGAAGTCGTCGACTGGGTATGAAGGGAACCACGACATTTACAGGGAAATGGTCGGGCTCGAAATCGCATCCACCTTCTCGTTCCAATCCGGTAAATGGCTGGGAGACGTGAGGCCTGATCTCTTGACGCTAGACATGCGCCAGGCTCTGGAGGATGCAAAGCGTAAGGCCATCACCCGCCAAAATGCGGAGGCTCGCCTTCCGAAGCACTTGCTGTATGTGAAGGGATGGCCTGTTGCGGTACCTACCCACGGGGAGGCCGAACTGCTTGCCGAGGTGCGATGCACTGTTGCCGATGAACTTGGCTTGGCCATCAACTATCGAGATGCACAAAGCATCATCGTCCGGTACGAGGAGCTTATGGCCAAGGCCGCGGCGAAGGGTAAGGGCCTCTCCCCTACTTTCGAACAGCAAGCCTCAGGCCTGCTGATTCCTGTTCAGCAGATCGATGCACAAGAACACGCCTGGCCCTTCTGAGGCCAGGCTCCCTATCTCAACGGCCACTGGCATTCGAAAGTCAGCCTAACCGCTGGCTTGTTCAGGCATTCGGTAGATCCTCTTACATCGACTTTCGATGGGGCCAGGCTGGGCTGTCAAAATTTCTACTCTACGGTTTGGCCGGATTGATGCTGTTCGCACGCTTGAATGGCAGCATTCGTTGCCTGGATGACCTCATCCAATCGACGGCGAATTATCGGTAAATCGCCGATGGTGAGAGCTCCACCAATTGCCAACACTGAACTCAATTCCTTCGCGGCCTGTGATGCCTCGGTTTCCAGAGATCCGGGTTCTTTTGTGCTCATGAGCTTTCCTATGCCAACGATTTGTTCAGACCGTCACGGAGGCAGTGCGCCTGATCCTCATAACGATCGGAGCGGTCCAGAATCTGTCCGCAGGAATTCGTGATCTGCCAGAAGCAGTCACCTGTTTCAATCTCGTCAACTAACAATTCAAGCATCCGACTGTTGTCGACCTGTACGCTGTAAGCGACCTCAAAACCATCTAATTCTTCACGCTCGATGCTCATTGGCTTTTTCCTATGTGATGAGATCGCCGAGAGTGCCACCTTGATCTGCCAGAAGCCTCGCTCCAGGCATTTCGCTGAACATGCTCGGCAGCGACTTGGAGGGTCAGTAGTCGGCGGTTTCCTCAGTAACTGGGAGCCAGGATAACGGCTGTTCGCCCAGTCCCCACTCCATGTACCGATCATCTCACAGCGATAGGGAATGCAACCTCATAACAAGGCTCCAGACACCGACAACTCCTACCCGAATGTCAGTCGGCAACGGTAACTAGGGTATGGATTCCAGACTGCGGCTTTGGTTTGGGCTTCCGGGTATTGAATGGCAGGATCGCTACGCTTCTGGCACTGGCCGTAAGCACGCATGCTGAATGCGATCAATTACTACGGCCACAACATGAAAAGCATCATCGCCATTCTTCTAGCCGGCATCTCCATCAACTTGGCTGCCTCCCCCGCTCCGGTGCCGGCGGACGATCCGCGCCTTCAGCCTGCAGCAGTGACGTTCCTCAAACCGTCTGAGGATGGCGGATTCCCTGAAATCTACATCGACGGCTATATCCATCAGCCAACGGTGGAAGCATTCAAGCGCGTCGGCAATCTCAATGGGGCAGGCCTGGGAATGGTCTACTTCAACTCGCTCGGCGGGGACCTGGTTGCCGCAATTGAACTCGGCCAACTCATTCGAGAACGAGGCTTTTCAACGAGAGTAGGCCGACGAGGCTCTGCGGGCACTCCACAACCTGGTCGCTGTGAGAGCGGTTGCCCATTTGCATTCGCTGGGGGGCGCTTTCGCTTCCTGGATGAGGATTCGAAGATGGGCGTACACCGTTTCTATCGGGCTGCCGGGCAGCAAGCAAACGACCTGTCATTGGCGCAGGTCGCGTCGACACTGATCGCAACTCACCTCAGCGCAATGGGAGTTAGCCTGAGTCTAATGGACCGTATGGTCTCGGCTGGTAGTGAGAGCATGCGGTATCTGACTCCGCAGGAGGCTTATGACCTGGGCCTGATCAATGCGGGTGAACTGCCGGCGCGGTGGGGTATCGAAGAGGTCCAGGGAGCCATCGTACTGGTGGGGACTCAGGAGAAGGTGCAGGGTACAGGTAAGATCGCCTTGGCCTGCAGTCAAGATGCCAGTGTCGAACTAGCTGCCCTTTTCAAGTCCTGGTACTCCCCTTCGCTGCTCCGGAGAATGGATACCATCACACTCACTGTCGATGGGGCTCCGACCGGCCAAGCCTTGGCCGAATTGAATCCTGAGCTCCGGAACGGATTCCTGACATTCACAACAGAACCTTCCGCAGAGCAATTGATGGCAATTTCGCGAGCCAGGACTGTTGGGTTCCGGTACGGCAAATCCGGGACTGATCTTCGGGCTGGATTCGACGTTGAGGTGGATGGCGCCTCGTCCATGATCGGTAGCTTTATTCAGCTCTGCCAAGGGAAAAGGCTACGACTGGCTGCCCGGCTTTGATTGGATTATTTTTCGCGGATGGTTCTGGCACACACCAACCAAGCTGAAAATTTCCCCATCGCAAACAACACCTCGGGGAAAAGCCATGAGCAAACTGAACACCCTAACCTTCTTCTCCAACAGCACCTGCTACCTCTCCCATATCGTTCGATTGGTGCTGGCAGAAAAGGCAATCGACGCTCGCATCTTAGATGTCGCAGTACCAGCCAATGCACGATTGATGGCTCAGTTCGGTTCCACGATGCAGGCACCCGCGCTGGCTGAGCGCGACCTCGCACTTCATGAGGTGGACATGGTTGTCGAGTATCTGGAGGAGCGCTACCCGCATCCGGCGCTCTTACCCAGCACCACCGTTGCCCGCGCCCATACCCGCATGCTGGCTCGCCGTATCCACCGGGAACTCTATCCGCTCTTGGACAAAACCCAAGATGGTTGTTCCGATTCGCGCAAGGAACTGGCAAGCACTCTGCTGGCGCTGGCACCGCTCTTTGAGCAGAAGAAATACTTCATGAGCGACGAACTTTCGGTCGCTGATTGCACCCTCGCCCCTCTCCTTTGGCGGGTAAAGTCCCTTGGGATAAACCTGACAAAGGTTCGCGGAATCTCCGAATATTGCCAGCGCATATTCAACCGCCCTAGCTTCATCGCCAGCCTTTCCGAGCAAGAGCAAAAGCTGGCTTAAGTCCTATGCGGCCTCTCTGAGGCCGCACTACTGGTGCCGCCATGAAAATCTGCAAGAAGCTACACCTTGCTCTCGACAATGCAGCTCACGCCGTTGCTGTAGCCCCCGAAGTCCATAGCCACTACAAAGACCCGCCACCGACCTCGTGTGACAACATTCGCTACTGGATTTTGGCTTTCATTGACGGTCTGATCGGCGATCTGCCGCTGCACATCCTTCGATGCAAATTCTCGGCACTGAAGCAAAAGGCGGCTGCCCACCTCCGCGCCCTTCTACACCAGTTCAATCAAAAGTGACCAAGCGGGTTCAATGAGTCGGCTTGTGTGAGGTTGAACCAATTCTCGACTCCGCGATGCTTTCCTGGCGGCTCCCGTGCCATTCCGGTCCCTGCTTTGGGGGCCTGAATTTGAACCTGCCGTTCACTTCCCCATTTGGGACTAGAACATCCCCCGCTCTGCTCACGTGCAATCTTCAACCGCCTGCCTCGGTAGACAGGGGTTGGAAAACGGGCCATTACAGTGCTTCTGGCACACTCAACCGGCGGGGAAGATGGTTCCAATTACACACCACGGGGAACCTGAAGATGAACGTACCTGCACCTATCACCGAGAAGGAAGCGGACATGATCGGCCTGTCCAGCATGCAGGCCACCTACGCAGCCTTGGAAGCAATCTGCGGCGACCATTTCCACGACAGCTATGAGAAAGCGCGCATCGTCTTCAACAAAGACGGTCGGTTTACTACGGTCATGCGGGATGGCCAGTGCGTTGCGCACATGGCAGGCCGATTTTCGAAGCAGGAGCTTCGTGACGCACTCAAGGGGAACATCAAGGATCATGGGCGCTATGTTGCCGGCAAGATCAAATCGATCCTGGAACAGAAGCTTGTCCTGCCTGATACCTACCTGTTCCGAATGGACATCGAGGACGACCTCCGCTGGGTAGATTCGATCCGGAGTCGCCAATTCTCCGCCTGGGTGGTTCCAAAGGTTCCGGACAATGACGATCCCAAGCAAGTGCGAGCTGAGTTCCGATTCTGGATCGCCGAAGCTCGCGCAATCATCTTCGCCGACAAGGGCAAGGCCTGGGCCTGGCAACACAAGGCCATCGTTACAGACGGCCTGCAGCATCCGAAGGCAGACACGCACGAGGAGCTGGCCCACCTGGTCGCGGATACTTTCAACAAGGCCGTGGAGCACGCCGGCTGGGACTAACTCTGGCGTGTTGACATGCATTTGGGCAGCAAGCGCGTGCTGTTGCCCCCTGCATTTTCCCCTCCCCTAATGGCCGGGTTCTGCACCAAACCTGGCCAACTCTCCTCAATCACACCCTTGATATTCATCGGGATGAGGGCCGCCTTGAATTTCAGCACCCTCACTTCACTTGAATCCCTTCCCACAATCGGAACACTGGCCACCGCCAGTACGTACTGTTATCCGGAGCTTCAATGCCTTCCACACAACTCGAAGCCTATGTGGCACAGCATGGTTCATCCCTGGACTTCGCCGGCGAACGCATCCAGGTTCGAAATTTCATCCAGCGCACGGCCGAGTCCGTTACCGCCGAGTTCCTGGGTAGCCGAAACCTCTACCTAGGTCGTTGCGACAGGCTGGATGACGATGCCAGTAGCTCGAGTCATTCCGAAGTTTGGGAGCTAATCCGGATTTCCGGTCGAGGTAACGTCGCCGGAAGGCTCAAGGTGGAGAACCAGACGATCACTCAACTTTGAGTCCCCCCGGCTCAGCCGCCTGGGGTTCTGGCACGCCCTGACGCGCTTGAAGATGTCTCCAATCCAATAAGGGAGCATCTCCATGTCCACCAGCAACCAGGCGTTTGAATACTACACGCGGTGCATAGACCTTCATGACGGCGAGTCCGCACGATCAAAAGGACAAGCCATCAGCGACTTGGTCGAGGCTGCGCGCAAGATCACCTTCAAATCGCTGGCGAAGCACGTCACCGGCCTTGAGGAACTTGAGCAACAGCTCGGTTACGGGCGTGGACTGCGTCTGCGGGACGATTACCACGTCACCTACTGGAAGGGCGTTTACCGCGGGGAGCCTGTTTACTTCCTGATCCACTCCGCCATTGAGCACGTATTCATCCGCCCTTCGTCCAGGGTGGCGATCCGAGACGTGATCCGAGCCGAAACCGATCTTCAGAACGCATTGTTGCAGCGCCTCGCTGCTTGACACTCTCCAGAGGAGGCATGATGACCACTACGCCAATCACGCTCGTCTTCAACACTGATGACGGCCTCGATGATGCCGTCATGGCTGAAGCCTATGTGCTGACTCCCGATGGCCCTGCCCAGGTCCTGGTCGATACCCAGAAGCTGCGGGGCGCAGCCGCAATTCAGTTTTTCTACCGCTACCCCAATGCCAAGAAGTATGGGCTCAGCCAATGCGCCTGCCATGCCGGGGCTGCAAGCTTCGCTGCGGCGCATGGCTTCGTCACGACCAATATGTCGCTGAAGACCGAGGACTCACTCGACGATAGCGGCGATCACATCGAGATCACCGTAAACGCCCCCAATGACTCATTCGTGGGAGGCGGCGAAGAAGCACTTCAAGAGTGGGTTGGCTTGCACTATCAGTCTCACTTCCCAAGCCTCGATTCCACCCGCAAGCAGGCTTACCTGCAGCGCTACGTAGAAATTCACCACCAGCACCTCTGATCAAGTAGCAAGGACCACTCGCAATGAATGCAACGCAGTCGAATTTGGCCCTTGAGGTGCTTCAAGGTCTGGTGGATGCGATGAACCAAGACGAGGATGGCGATTTCCTTCTGTTCGGTTCGAACCTTCCACTGATCAATCAGGCTTTCGCGGTTTGCGGATATGCCCCTGCAGCCGTGATGGACAAAACCGCCCGGAACATCGACATCCTCACTCCAGGTTTCCGCAGAGAGGATTGCCCGCCCGGGGAAGCCTATCCTGACTGGTTGAACGCTCAGCTACTCGCAGCCCACTCGGAGATCACTGCATCTCTTGCAAGTGATCAAGGTCCAAGAACAATCCTTGTCTCGCGGCCGCTGCTCGAGGTAGCTCTGGCCAACCTGGCATCCACCAGTCCCAAGGTCGCAGAGGTTCATTCAGCGCTGTACCTCCACCTCCGGGCCACCCGGAAGTACGAGCCAACGTACGTCAAGACCTGCATCCCTCTACTCGACGAGATTTGGGAGCATCTGCCGAAAGACAGCTTTGCAGAACAGCGGGTGGCTGATGCGATTGGGGGCCTGATTGAGAAGGAACCCTGTCTTCAGGACTGACCCTCCATAGACAAGGTTTTCAAGACCCTTGCTCTCCAACCAACAACTGAGACTAGCCCGATGCCTGCACCAACAATTCAAGTCACGCGCCTATCCTGCCTGCACCTGGACAAGGAAACTTTCGACGTGCTTGCCAAGCACGGCGACGACAATGATTGGCTGGTATGTGCGGTGTACCAGGACGGAATGTTCCTCTACATCGAAGACCTGCCTGAGACCGTCCCGCAAGCTCTGCGCGACATCCGCCACTGGCTCAATACGCATAATCGTCTCGGATGGGTGCGCCTGGACGAGCAGTTCGATACCGTGGAAGGACTCGCCGTTTACGACCAGAGCTAAGTTCAGCCTGGATTACAGCTCAGATGTTTGGCGGGCACTCCGCCAGCTCGACCGGCACAATGCGTACCACGGCCACCCTTGGCCGTGGTACCACAGAAGTAGGAGTATGGACGAAGCGATGAAGAACAAGGACAGCAACTCCCGTACCGCCCCCAAAGTCATGGTCCGCCTCAACAGCCAGTGCCATGAAGGCCTCACCGACCTCGCCCAACAGCATGGGAGGAGCATGAATGCAGAATGCGTCATGGGCCTCATCTCTTGGCTTGACCACCAGAAACGCTGCGCAGTGATCCGCAAGATGCTGATTTCTCAACTTGATGAAGCGGACGTCGCGGTGCTTCTGGCAAAACTGCCTGTCGTCACCGAAGAGCCCGGCCTGGCTTCGGACAAGATTTCGACCATGCTGCGCTACACCCCTTACATTCGGGACCGAATGGCAGAGCAAGCCAAATCCCATGAGGTGAGTGTCCACAGCATGCTGCTCACAGCCTTGGCGTGGTGGGTGAATGTCTCGCGCCAGGTGAACGCATTGCTTGAAGCGATTATTGACCAAGGAGGAGCACTCCAAGCTCAACTGCTCGATCAACCAGCTCGATCCGCTGCCTAGGTTCTGCCACGCCTGACCTCATGGGGTAATGGCTCCAGTCACTCACTGGAGCCACCTCATGTCATCCTCCCGCTCTATCTGCCCCCGCACTCAAAGCGCCGCTCTTGCCCTCCGTCGAAACTTCGTTGTTGGCCCTTCCTATGACCAGCCAATTGTCGAGATCAACACGATCCCAGCGCGGGTAATCGATATCGCTGCACGGCAGAAATCCTCCGGTTTCGTTTGGATGGACTACGGCCAAGAGGTGCTTCAGGTCGCAACCTATGACGGCAACGGATTGGTTTGCTTGGGCAATGATATCGCTGGACCGAAAGCATCACCGGAGTCGCTGCTGGTCTACGCAGAAAGCATCTACCCAACAATGCGCGTAACGAGCACTCCTGCAGTGCCTGTAGCCGGCATCGCTTCGTTCTACCGACCTGACCCTGCTTTTCGAGGTCCGATAGTTCCTCTTGAGGTGAGCGATGACCGAATGGAAGCGCTGCTGCTCAGCAACAAGATGATTTTCTCCTATCAAAACTCTGACCACTTGTCGTCCAGCGAACTCGTTGTCCAAACGTTGCACCTCCTCAAAACCAAGCCAGAGGGATGTGGCGGGTGGGAAGCCCGGGTGGCGGCTCGAATCCAGGCGCTAGGCGATGCATTGAGCTTCTACGAAGGGGCGGTCAGGCAGGCGGTGAAAAATGATGACGAGAGTGCTCCTGGCACACCGGCAGCGGCTTGAGAATTTCGATAAATCTTACAGAGGTACTACCCCATGATTCTGCGCGTTCTCGCTGTCATCGCCTTTGTCCTACTCGCTTCCGGCCTTCAATTCTTCGTTGTGGAGTACGGACACTGGGCAGAGTCCAACATTATCGTCGGCATCTCCATTGCTGCCCTGATCTGCGCGTTCTTCGCCGGTGGACTGTCAGCCTTGAATGATCAGGCCGCCCGCAAGCGTAAAGAAGGGTAAGCGGGCATGTTCTTGTGGGGCGTGAGCCCCACACTCCCCTAATCGTTCAAGCAGGCATGACCGGGTGATTTTGGTGCTGTTGCACAAAGTCGTGATAGTCCCCCTCTCCCCCACCTAACAAGAACGTATCGTAGGCCCGGCTCATGGCAATCCGCGAGCGGTACATTCGGATCAGTGCAGCCTCAATTCCTGGGCAGCCGACTTCCTGTGCCAGCCAACCCGCACGAACCACTCCTGGCCGATAAGCCGAGGTGAAGGAGCAAGCATTCTGGGCACAGAAGGAGTGTGGGTGGAGCCTCACTCTGTAGTCAGCATCCACTACTGGCAGCCGCCCTCCCGCTAGGTGCAAAAATGCGATGCTCGCAACTACGTCTTCAGCAATCGCCGCTGGATAGAGCCTGATCCAGTTCCTGGGAGCCGCACAAATGACGCTGCCATAAAAATCCAACAGTGAGCCCAGCTCCAGCGTTGGGGACTGAAAGCGCTTCACCTCCTCCCCTCCTCGGACATACACAGTCCTTAGAGCGACAGCAGGGGTTACTTTCAAAGCCGAGATCACGGCCTCGACGAACCCATCCGATACATCATCATCTGCGTCCATCTGAACAACGTGACTTCCTGACGCAGCTACAAGTGCTCTTGTGCGCGCCGCGGCCGGCCCGGTTCTAAATGCTGGCGGACAATGTACAAGACGAGGATCGCTAGGCAGCCTGGTACGTAGGTCGACACCATCATCAGACGCGAGAACGACCTCGATTTCGTTGGCGTGATCCTGGCCCAGGAGTTTGCTGATAAGCCCTGGTAGCCACTCCTCCGCCTCACATGCAGCGATCAGATAAGAAAGGCGTCGAAACACAGTATTCCCCATTCAGTTCCCGGCTTAGGCCGGCAACGGAAGTGTCCACAAACTACCTAGTTGCTACACGCCAAGTAGGTGTGCTGTTTTCCAACCTATTCGCGGTCCCGGTGTACCACTCTTCGCTTCTGCCACTCCCCTAACCCCCTGATCATGGCTAGACCAAATAGGAGCCATGACATGCAGCAAATCAGCCTCACCCTCCCCAGGGATTTGAAATCCTCCGGCGTTGTCCCAGCACTTGAATGTCCAGTCCAGCCTATGGACCACGTGATCTTCACACCTCATGACAAGTCCATGCTGAAACCGACAATTCGTGGACGAGTAATGAACACTCTGCGCACCGCCGCGGGAAACTGGCGATGCGCAATCGTCCTCCAGGGCGAGCCATTCCCCAACGGCAACAGCGTGAACGTTTACTCCCATGAAGGATGCTTTGATGTAGTCGAGGGGCACTTCAATGGTTAAGAGGACCCCAGCTCCAGGCTCCGCAGCTGAACTGATTGCACAGCAGGGTATCGAGGCGCTCCGCGGCCGGCCCCTGAAAGATGGCAACACAATCGTGTACATCGCCAACACAGAGGTTGATCGGCTCCAGGCGGAGGAGAAGGAAGATCAGGAGAGCGGCGAATTCCTTTTCCCGGCCTGGAGGAAGCGAGTCTACGGTGGGGAATCTCCCGACGCTCAGATGGTGCGCTGGGTGAACCTGAATACCGTTTTGCCGACCCAGGATCTGATCGAAGAGGACCATCATGGTTGATCGAAAAGCGCTGCACCTGATGGCACGGAATCCCAGGCTTCACGCCCAGTATGTTCGGACAGGACGTGTACCTGAGTTCAAGAAGCCGGAAAGCCCTCTCATCACGCTACTGGAGTCGATCAATCCACGTGACAGACTGGCCATCACAGCCGTGGTGATCGGCCCGGCATTGGGCTATAGCGGGCGGCGTTGTTTTCAGAATGCCGCCCAGGCCCTGAACTGGCTCAAACCCCAGTACACGGCAGCAAGCTACCCGAGCGAGTCCTGGCGGATCAAACGATTCGCCCAACGTCTCGGAATCGACGATCTTGCTGAGTGTGCTCAGGTTCCGGAAGGGATCATCAAAGAGTGGAACCGGAGGCATCACCCGGGCCGCTGATCGGCGGCCCTACCTTCTGAGTTCGATTTCCCAGGTGCCCACATCCTTGCTGCCGCCTTCCTGCTCGCACCAGTCTCCGTCCATGAGGTTCCCCTCTGGTGCGCATAGGGTGGCCTCCCCAACAAATCCATCTGCTTCTGGCCAGTACCGCAAAGAGTAGATGCCGTCCTTCAGGTGTCCCCGATATGTGGAGGGTTGCCCCTTGCGGGTGTATTCGATTACCACCTCTTCGTCGCGAAAAATAACGACGCATGGCTCAGATTGCCCGCCGGCGCAGCCGTTGAAATAGGTTGTCATGAGGGAATTCGGGTAGCGCATATTTGCAGCCTCAAAACCATACGAATCCTGATCATAACCGGCTGGTGGCACACTCAGGGCGAGTCACCATTTGCATGAATTCTGCTCATGGAGCTCAACATGCAAGACGCCGCCTTCACCCCGCCAAGCTGGATGACCCCCTACAAGGAGGGAAGCCGAGTCGGGTACTCCCAGGCTGTTATGGCCTATGCCGACTACTACAACCTCGATGGCAGTGCTGATCTGGAACCGGAATGTGAGGAGCGGCTGCCCGTACATCGCCGCGAGATGGTCTCCTACGCAAGCAGAACTGGTACCAAGCAGAATCTTGCCGCCATGCGTGAGGCTGGCTGGCGACTGCTGGTGAGTCCAACTGGAGTATTACGGACGGAAGATTTCCGGTACTGCCTGGACAACGGCGCTTGGACAGCATTTCAGCAAGGACGTCCATTTGATGAGCGCGCATTTGGGCGAGCAATCGACCTGCTCGGCGAGGGAAGCGACTTTTTCATCCTGCCTGACATTGTGGCCGGTGGGATGAGATCACTGGAGTTCAGCCTCAAATGGAAGGAACGACTTTCAGGGATTCCCACCCTGACTTTGCTGGCGGTGCAAGATGGCATGGAGCCCGACGATGTACGAGAGTATCTCAACCCGGCATGCGGAATCTTCCTTGGTGGGTCGACGGAGTGGAAGTTGGCAACGGCCAACGCATGGGGTGTCCTGGCAAGACGAAGGAACTGCTACTACCACATTGGCCGGGTGAACAGCGCGAAACGAATCCACCTCTGCGCAGCCGCGGGCGCGCATTCGTTCGATGGCACCAGTGCTACCCGTTTCTCCAAAACGTTGCCCAGACTTGATGCCGCCCTGGATCATGCAGAACGGCAGGTGGATTTCTTTTCACCTCAGGCGAAGCCAATGGGTGAGACAGATTTCGACTGCGGGTGGCCCTTCAAGCTAACCCGTTAGACGCTCTGGTTGTGCTGAGGACCCTGGCACACAACCGTCACCCTCAGGATTACTCCATCCAACAAGGCCTTCATCTGAGGTAGATAATGCAACCGATTCAACGAGACCAAACCCAAGACCAAAGCTGGACACCGTTTTATTCGAAGTGGCGTCATGGAGGCTGGTACGTATCCAATCTTCGTTACCCAAGCGGGGCTTGCGGCTGCGTCAGCAACAACTATCCGGACGGTAAGTGGCGTATTGTCTGTGACCGCCGCCGCACCGACTTGGGCAAGGAAGGCGACTTCATCTTTGAGACTCGAGATGGAGCAGCACGCGCCGAGTTCGACCTGGTGCAGAACATAATCGCCGAGCAAGCTCTGCAAGCTGCGCTGCAGGATGGATACCTAACCTGGGGTGGATCGCCTGTCACAGGTCCTCACCTTCCACACGGGCTCAGTGAAGCGAGCCAAGTCGAAGTGATCTTCCGCAACGGCCAGCGGCACACCGGCAGTGCACAGGCCTTCGGTTGGAACCACAGTGGTTACAACCCACACGCTCAAATCGTGGCCTACCGTGTGGTGGATACTACGGCCCACTCTCACTTTGCTGGCTGATTCCAGGACTCTCAATCCATGAGCACTCAATCCGTAAACGAACCGTACTCGAGCATTATCCAGCAAGCGTTGACCAAACGAGGCCACGATGCGGACGACTTTTCGCGCCATCCCCAGTACAGCGCGCCAAACTACGTGGTGAGGATGTGCACCAGCCTGACCGAAGCGGTCCACAAAGCGGGTAACCAGGCAGTCACTCTGGAGCAACTCATTCGACTTGAGAGTACCTGCACCGGGACCGATTACCAGCACAAGCTGGCATTGCGCTGCAATCGCCTGGCGCAAGGAATCGGCTGCTGAGGGGTATTGCAAGGGGCTGCTTCTGGCACACCTTGCCTACCATCAACATGGAGCTCCATCTCAAGGAGCTCCAGCATGAACAAACTGCTCAAACCCTTCAGCGTCCTCGTAATGCTCGCTTGCCTGGCCGGCTGTGCGACCAACCCCATGACCGGTGAGCGTGAAATTAACCGGACCGCCGTCGGGGCCGTAGTAGGGACTGTTGCAGGCGGCCTAATTGGCGCGGCGATCGGCGATAGTCGTGCAGCCCTCATTGGTGCGGCAATTGGTGCTGGTATCGGCGGTGGCACCGGGTTCATCCTCGACCGTAAGCATGGCGAGCTAGAGGCAAAGCTGAAAGGGACAGGCCTCACCGTTGAAAAGCAGGTGGATGATGCGAACACCACCCAGGCACTCGTGGTGAGCGCGCCCGCGGACATTACGTTCAGCACTGGATCGGCAGATCTGCAAAGTCAGGCTTTCCCGTCCCTAGCGCGACTGGCCGAATCGCTGCGGAACCAAGGTAACCTTCGCATTGAAATCACCGGCCATACGGACAACACCGGTCCGTTCCAAAATAACCTTCGTCTCAGCTACAACCGAGCGCAGGCGGTTGGACAGTTCCTTTACGCAGGTGGAATTCAGGCTGACCGGATTGCAATTCGCGGGGTGGCCGATTCGATGCCGGTCGCAGGAAATGAAACACCCGCCGGTCGCCAAGCCAATCGCCGGGTGGAGTTGCGAATAAGCGCGATCTAGGGCGGCTGCTGAAGGTCAAGCGAGCATTTCAAGTTCTGGCCAATCAGGCGCAAGGTTGGCCAGCCACTGAGCATCGGTCGAAGGATCGAGTAGCTCCACAATCCAGTGTTCTGGCTCCAGGACGGTCGATTCGGCCACGCGCCAGGTTCGAACCTTGCCGACGTCGACATGGATGAATCCCTTCGTGGGATAGAAGCCCACACCTCCGACGCCAATAGCCTGGGCCAGCTTTCCCAGGTTGTCGACGGACAAGCCTGGTATGCGAATATCCGCGGCCATCGCCTTGATATGAAGTGATTGCTTGGCTGCGCCCTCCAATTTGGAGTTGTGCTGTGGGGTGCGGTACCCACTGTTCACAAGGATCTTGTAGGGCAATCGGTTGATCCTCAACCAGACCTGGATGAGGTAAAGCAGATCAAGTAGCTTCGGGCTCATGCGAACGGTTGATTTGAATTTCACGTCTCGCAGAATGCTGCAGGCTTTCTGGTATCCACCAACGTCCCAGCCCTTCCCTCCGCGAAAGTAGCAGAAAGATGCCTTCTCACCGCTATCAGGCCTTTCAAGATCAAGCCAACGATCTCGGTTTAGCGCTACCACACGCCAATCGTATTTACGTCCTGAGGGGACACTGCCGAGGGCTTGGCTCAATGTGAGTGCGGCTGGCGCGGCGAGAAATGCTGCAAGCAGTTGCCGTCGGGTAATGGTCGATGGTTTCAACGCCTGTATCCGATGAACTCCGAAAGTCGGAGCCCACGATAGCTGGCGCATCGCGTCATTCAACTCAAAACGACCGTGGCTTTTCCCGAGCTGGTGGCACACTTGGTTAATGCCAAGATCGGTGCTCCCAAACAGATGATAGGTACCTCGATGCACCAACTTAATGAAGCGATGCGGAAGCGTGTCGCGGCCGCTATGGAGAAATCAGGCTGGCAGATGGACCCAGAAACCCCAGCCATTTCTGCGGTTCGATGCTGGTTTTACTCTGTGAACATTCACCGCGGTCCTCGAGTGGCCGCAATGGTTTCCCAGGATCTCTATCGCTCTGTAGTGAGTGGTGATGGGATCATCGCGGAACTGCTTCGACAAGATCCGAAACACAAGCCGTTCGAGCAGTATCTCGGCACAGTCGCCGAATTCGACTCCCTTCCGGAGGCATCTCAGCGAGATCTAGGCAAGAGAAATACGGTAATCGCTTGCCTGGCCAGCTTCGCGCGGACCACGCAGACCTGGGGCCTTGCTCCTCCGCTCAACGAAGTTCCAGGGCTTCATTTTGTCGCGATCGATTGGCAGGCAAAGAATGGTGCACACGTACTTCGTTCTGGCCTGGCGATTGGCGACGCCCCCCTAACGAAAGAGGACCTGGCCGAGATCGCTTCGATTCAACTCGGCTTGCATCTGGCGCGCTGCCCCCAAGAATCACCGATCGACTTCTGAATGTCAGGCCCTTCGGGGCCTGATTTTTATCAGCTGGTGGCACAGATCCTCGAGCATCACGATGGGCGTACTCAAACTGGAATCCCATCACATGAAACGTCTCCGAGAACTACAGAAAGCACATCCTCTCTGGGAAATCTCCATCACCCGGGGAACACACTTACGTTTCAGCCGTCCAGGCTGCCCTCCGGTGTTCGCCTCGTACACGCCAAGCGATTGGCGAGCGGACAAGGATCTAGCACGCAAGCTGCGCCTGGCAGAGCGCTCCTGCCCAACCAGCACCATTGCCACAGCTGCCTGAGGAGACCACAGTGCCAATATACCTGGAAGGCCCAAGCTACGATCCGCGTGGCCCTGATGGCGACGGAAGGAATCGCTTACGCATCGATTCGATTGACCCTCAACCCCGCTGCGCACTCCGGCCGCGGACATTTGCAGGGCTTCGGGAATCGATGAATACGGCCATTGCTCAGTGGGGTAGTCATTTCGATGTGTGCTCCGGCGGCGGTGAATGCTCGGCTTGCTTCCGATTCACTCGTCGACACAACATCCAATCACCGCCAGACGCACTGATAGTCCGGCTTCATCCCGATGGATCGCTCCATTACACCAGCGACGTTAAGGCAGGGTGGAATGCCAGTCTGACCCCGATCGCCTGGGATGACCTGGCTTCGCTTGAGGAAGGATGGAGCCTCGGCCGGGTACTGAGAGACGAACACTCGCAGTACATACCTCTAAACCGGGCTCGACCGCGTTAGAGTAAGAAAATAGGCCTCAGTTTGACTTGCGATGGGTAGGGCGTGGTGATACAAAAAACATGCTTCCTGCTTGAGTCCTTGGACTTTAAGCACCAGATGTACGCGCTAGAACTCTAGGGTGTTCATCTGGCCCCGGCTGAGACCTGAGTTTCAGTTTTCAATCGGGGAGTCACCGCTGGCTCCAACCACTGCACATTCGTGCACACCGAGTGACTCGACTACAGTCGACTTACTCAAATCCTCGAAGTGAGACCTGTCGGGCAACTCTCAAGCTGCTCGCCTGATGACGTGCGCCTTTCCGGCCGGCCATGTCGTGAAGTCAATCTGTGGATGAAGACAACCTGGTTGGCCAGGAGCAGCACACCGCGCATAGCGTGGTTCGAGCGCCCTGGCATCCGCCGGCGCGTCCTCTAACCCAACCTGGGGCACATCATGCCCTGGGCTTGAGTGCTCCCTTGGAGTTCTCATGGATAAAGACCTTCGAAATCGCTTCATCGAGCAGGCAAGGGCGGTCCGCCAAACCTTCGGGGATGGCGAAGACCTCCATGCCGATCAAGCTGGTCTATCGCCTTCGGTCCGCCAAATGCTCCGGGAAAGTATGGAGCGGCACGAAGCCCTGACCGCCTTGTACAACGAACTGGATCGGGTTGGCGTAGGGTTGATCCTCAAACATTGGTCCGGGAACCAATGGGCGCTGGTTCTTCCTGATGCCTCAGAACCCGGTAAATTCCGCTACCAGGCTTTCGGTCTGCACGGCTGGATTACCCATCACACCTGCACAACTCTGGACGAAGTCGTATCAGACGCCTTCTGCGCCGGTTTTCGTATGGTGGCATCTCCAGATACCCTCGATCGGGTTGCATCTACGGTCGAGTGGAAGAAAGGGTGCGAGCGCCTGGAGTTCATCACGCGGCACAATTGCGGCGAGATCAGCTACCGGGAAATGCTGGATCAGTTCCAAAACATCGACGCCAAGTACGCATCCGCTGCTTGAATGTCACCAGCTGGCCTTTCGGTTTGCTGGATTTCAAAGTTGGAGCCAACAAAAACCCCGCTACCTTCACAGGTGCGGGGTTTTCTTTTCTTGGCTGATCTACCAGATCAGTTCATGCCGAACTTAGCGACGTCCACGCCCATGCAGTAATTCAACGCTCGAGCCCGTGCGGAATCTTTGTGGGTGCTAGCCAGGTGGTCGACGATGTAATTGCAGTCATCGAATGCCAACGAACGGGCTTGGCTTGCAGTCAAGGGAGTGGGCTGCGCGGATACCTGGCCATTCAAGGACGTGGGAGTTTCCGACGTAGCGTGGGAGCTGCAACCGGCAGCGATGGTAAGGGTTGCCATTACGGCAAGTCGACGTATCAAGGGGGCCTCTCTTTGCCAGGATCTGGCGTCACCAGTGATGTGTCCAAGGTACAGAAGCGTTTGAGCGATGCACGTCAAGTTGACCCTGTGAAATTCTGACAGCGGTTCTGGCACAGCCCTTCCCTGCTGATACTGGGCCTATCCCAGACAGAGGACCTCCCCATGCAATACGCTCAATCCAACCTGCTTTCCTTCCTGGCCCATGCTCCGGTTGCGGTTACTACCAACCTGGATCACGGAACCGAGACACCCTCAGGGCACATTTTGATGAATGCAGCTCGCCCACTACTGGGCCAGACCACGTTCCAAGGTGACTTTCTCCGCGGCCGCTTCTACGCCACGCTAGACCCGGAAGACAGCATCTCTGAGGTTTTTGCAAGGGAGAACCTGAAGCTTGATGGCAAGGTCGTCTTCGTAGTCGACCGCGCGACCGCGACTGAACTCATCCTGGATGGATGCCGCTATCGCAGCCAGTACATGGCCATGGAGGAAGAAGAACGCTGGTCGATTCTGCGCGATCGAATTTCCGATCTGCAGGACATGCCCCTGGCTGGTTTCATGGACAAACTGGCCAAAGTCAAGGGCAGTGCCACTGAGAACCAAACCCAAGCAGCATGATGAAACGGGGCTACCTTGAGTGGCCGTTTTTGAAGGGGCGACCATGCACCAATGCTGTATGTTCGTCCCTGTGGAGATCAGAAACACGGAGCCAGTTCTTGAATCGAATTGCACATCCTCTGGAGTTGCACGGCACCTTCTATGGACTCATTACCGATAGCGTAATGGTTCGTATCGTCGCCAAAGAAATATCAGCGGCGCACGCCAGCACTTCTCGAGAGCAGAAGAGCGAAGAAAACACGCCGCCGCCTACCCCTCGCAGAGAGCCCCTACGCACCGATCCTGAGAGCGCCAGCCACTCTCCACTAGACTGAGACAGTCTCACATCACGAAAATGTAGGGACCGCCCAAAGGGCGGCCCCTTTCGCACTCCGATCTACTTAACGGCCGCCTCTTTCGCCGGAATCTTTGCCGGCGGCGGGACGCACTTCGCCCGAGATTGATAGCCCGACATATCCATGATGGCGTTGAGGACCGTTACGCATTCGGCCTGGCTTTGGTACGGGGTAACGGAAACGATGGGGTACTGCACTCCTGCTGGAGTGCCATAACCACCTTGTAGAAAGGTGACCACTACCAAGGTCCACTTCAAAGTCTGATCTCTCCTTCGCGATTACAGTTCGCCTTAAGGAAGTTAACGACCTGAATTCCAGAAAAAAGAACACCTTGTGTCATTCCATAAGGGGGTTCTGGCACAGCCCCGCAGGCGTGAGGATTACTCCACGTTCCCAGAAGGAGAATCCCATGTTCCATACCAACCAGCTCCAAGCCCTATTCGATCAACTGGAAGCTCTCCAACAGTTCGACCTGGAGATTCTGCCCGCCGACCTGAAGGCCGTGCTCGTGAAGGTCAACGAGGAAAGGCAGAAGCTCATCACCCTGGATCAGCGACTGATGATCGGTGTCCGCGATACCCGTCATTCCACCGACTACTACCCGGTGCTCGTTCCGCGCTCTCGTAGCTACGGCGACGAGGACTTCAAGGGCACTTTTGACACCTCCGCCGATACCAGTGAGGACTACACCTACGTAGTCGATTGCGCCGGCACGAAGGTCGATATCATTTCGCGGGAGGGTGAGGCGTGAAAGATCTGCCATATGAAGAGGTCAAGACCTCTCTGACCTCCGGCGAGTCGATTCCTGCAGCAGTAGTGCAGGCGTTCCGGATAGCTCTTGCGGGCCTTCGCCCGCACCTGGCTGCGCAGGTGTATATGAACCTTAGCCAGGCTGGTTGTATGGACATCGAGATCGCAGCGATCGCAGGCCGATCATTGCGGCATGTGAAAACCTTACTTGAGTTTTCCAAAGCACCGACTGGGCTGGTGGAAATGGTGGCCAACCGAAAAGCGTCCATTGCCTCAGCACACAAGGCAATGCGTGTTGCTGAGGCCACAGGCCAGGACGTTATGGCTGTGATTCAGGAAGCGGCTCAGGAGGAAGACAGACAGAGGAAGCCCCGCAAGGATCGCCCTGTCGCCGCGGCAAAAGCAGTAGTCCGTACGCTGCTCAAAGCGAAAGTACCGAGCCAACTCCGCGCCGGCATTGCCGGTGGCGCAGAGGTGGTTCAGATCCGCACGAATGATGCGCAGCGATTGCTGAACGCCCTCGAACAACTATCTCCGACGACAAAACGCCGGGCCTAATACACGGGAGAGGCAGCATGCCTTGGATCAGCGTACTCATCGCGCCAGCGGCCACAAACACCGATCACTACACGACCCGATCTGAAGCACTTCAGGGGCTATTCAAGGATGGAACCCAGGCAGTCGTCAGGTGGTATCCCCCAGATGAAGATGAGTGCTCCGGCCGATGGAAAACCACCTGCTCGTCAGCTTGGGATGTGACCGAGCAGATCACTCACTGGCGAGACCTCTTTCCACCGAGCTTTGAAAGCATGAAGGGGTTCTTTCTCGAAGGTGAGCAGCTCCGCTGCCTTCAATCCATCATGCAGGGCCTATACGGCGATGGTCGAATTGTCACTTCTGATGCGCGTCGTGACCTGGCTAATCGCCTTCACCAACTGATTGGCGTTATCCAGGCGCAAACCATTGAGATAGACGTGTAGCCTCGGCATCTCGCTCCACTTTAAGGAGAATGCTTGCCCGCCATCGTTCCTTTGGTGAGCCTCAGTGTCCGAAATTCCGGACCGACAAATGGCATTGAATCCCCCTCGATGTTTGCGAACATATCGAACTTCGGATGGCCCTACCCAATATGAGTGGGGCCAATGGATAAGGAACATTGCCAGTGCCCCTCTCTGCCTCCCCTGCCCCTATACCTTCTACGTCCGCTGATACCCTCCGCCTGACCGCCCCTCGCCTTATGCGACAACGCCGCTGGCGAGATGACAAACGGTTCCAGATGCGTCGGATCGTGATTCTGAAGAACCAGGACGGCGAGATTGTTGGATATAGGCCAACGATCCAGCAAGGCACGAAGGAGCATCGTCGAGACTATTACCAGACCTTCAAGATCACCCCCGAGGTCTCCCTCAGCGAAGCTCTACGCGCAGCTATGGATTGGCGTGATTTGACAGAGAAGAAGCTAGGCATCGATCCAGGCAGCCATAGCGCCGCGTGTTCTTCCAAACCAATCGCAAGTATTTCCTTGATCGTTTCCCAGTCACCACCCTATCGCGCGCACTGGGCAACCAATCAAACCGCCGACGGCGCCCCTAAAATCAGGGTCAGCATTGGCGTTCGAAACTACCAAGATGCTTACGAGGAAACGGTGCTTCGTCTGGCCCAGCGCGAGGGAATTCCGCCCCCGGAGCAAATACCCCTTGCTCCCCCTCCCCGACGTGACCAGTACCGCAGGATGGTGAAAGCAGGCCTACAGGACATTCCGAAGCCGCTACCCGCACGATCGCGTCAGAAATGTAGGCCCTGAATTTCCGGGATACATTTTCACTGGAATGGCCGGGGGAACCCGTTAGCTTTTTGTAGAAACCCTATTCTCGGAAAGCAAAGATGCCCTCCATGCAATCTCTTATACGAATAGCCTTGGTGATGTCCCTCACACTGATCGCCGGCTGCGACAACTCAATTGTCGGTGCCTACAAGGCAACGATGGAATCCGAAGGAGGCCAGGCCAGGACGGTTGGTATTGCGGTGATCCAAGAAGGGAATATCAGCGCCGATGGTCAGGACGTAAAGGTGTCCAGCTGGAGCAGAGAATCTGGATCAATTACCGCCCTCGATCAAGAAGGCAACCGCATCGTTCGCTTCGAAATCCTGGAGAATGGAGACCTCACCCAAGACACTCCGGCAGGAAAGCTGACCTTCAAACGGTTCGACCTGTAGTGCGCCAGATGAAGATCAGAAACTTGGCCGGGAAGGCTCTTGGCGCAGCCTTTAGTCTCGGTCTGATGTTCAGTCCTGCTACCGCTGGCGCATCGATCAAAGTGCTCCAAAGCACATATCCTGATGGAACCGCCGCGCCCGCAGAACTGTACCTTTCAGGCGAAATAACCACCTCGACCAAACAGGAGATGCTGGCCGCCCTCGACCAGATAGGCAGGAAGGTGCCGATGCTCTACCTGGACTCTGCAGGTGGGGACCTGGTCGCAGGAATGGAGCTGGGTGAAGCGATCCGGCGCAGAGGCATCAACACTTCGATCGGAAAAAGCAGTGGTAACTATGGCAAGCCTCTGCCCGGGATCTGCTACAGCGCTTGCGTCCTTACATTCAGTGGAGGCCACTTCCGGTTTGCAGACCAGAACGCCCGTATTGGCATCCACAGGTTTTATCGCCGGACCACCTCGACGTCAGACCTGGATGTCGGGCAGGTAGTCAGCGCTGCCATCACCAGCTACCTGATCCGTATGGGGGTCAGCCCTTTGCTGTTCGAAAAGATGGCCCAGGTCGGTGGCGGCAAGATGCAGCTTTTACCAATTTCTGAAGCCTCTGGCCTGTCATTGGTGAACAACGGGATTCTATCGCCCCAGTGGGGGATCGAAGGCAAGCAAGGAACTGTGTACCTCAAGGGGGAACAGGAAACCTGGAACGGTACCGGCAAGCTGATCGTCACCTGCGCGAGTCACAACGGCGTCAAGATTTCCGCTCTATACGATGCAGGCACCAACAACCAAGAGATTTTGCGGAATGCGCGGAATTACACCCTGAGGGTGAACAGCCAGTTTCTCCCCATCCCTCATCTGCAATCCGCTCCCAAGATCAGTGGTGATTATCTGACGGCGACCTTCACCCCTGACTCCAGCATGATTTGGGATATGCAGTCCGCTGAACAACTTGGATTTGGCTTTCACCCCACAGGCTCTGACTCCTTCTACGGCTTCCTGATTGACGCCAGGTCCGAACGGGATCTGATCAGAAGTTTTGTGCAGCACTGCCAGAGTCGGGACTGATAATACTGCGGGTTCTGGCACACCGTTCAACAGCAGAGGATCACCTCACCCTTCAAGGCAAACTAGAGGTGATCCCATGCTCATTCCCTACGACCAGCTACAGCCTGAAACGCTTCACAACCTCATGGCCGATTTCGTGAGTAGGGACGGAACTGATGGTGGTGACGACACTCCTGAGGCCGTGAAGATCGAACGAGTGATGAGGGCGCTGAAAATCGGTGAGGCGGTCATTCTCTACGATGTGACCTATCAGCAATGTATTTTGACTCTCCGCTCCGAGGTTCCAGCCGAGATGCTTAAGGCCTGGAGCTGACGATCTACAGCAGTTCAACGGATGGGCTTCTGCCACACTCCTACCTGCCAGATTATGTGCGCATCCACTCTTTCCTGGTCGCTCAACAACTGGAGATCTCCATGTCCTCTCTCGCCCTACCTGCTCCAATCCTTGCTGGGAACCAGCGCTCGTATTCTATAAGCGCACTGTGGGAGGGGACCCCGGCCCGCACTAACGTTGATCAGGAGCGTCAGCTTTTGAACCTGGTGCTTCCGCCGTGGCAGCGTCCGCCCAGCTGGAACCTCGACCAACAGGTCCAATTTATTGAGGGGATTTTCTTGGGCCTTGGTACCGGGTACTACGTTATCAATGGGCGCGACTATGACGACCAGGGCCATGACAAGCCCATGTCTGGGTGGTTGATTGATGGTCAACAGCGAATCACTGCGATCGCCCGCTTCTTTCACGGGGAGATCAGCATCTTCGGGGGGATCTTCTTCCAGGACTTGAGCCTGGCTGACAAGCGCCGCCGCTTCAACAACCTGATCTTCCCCTGCATCGAGATGGACTACACCGATGACGAGAAGGTCCTGAAGGAGCTGTATCGCCGACTGAACTTCAGTGGAACCCCGCACACCGAGGCTGATCTCGAATTGCTCAACGCTTAACGTCCACCGAGCTTCAGATACTTCCCGTTATGGTTTAGAGCCGGGCCCGAAAATGCGGGCCTGGCTTTCGGTTGGGCCTCTCTGCTGATTCTGTAATCCTTGCCAGCCTATGGTTAGGAGCCCTTCTGCATGAGACGCTTGAGCATCCCCACCACCTTCCTGTTAACGCTCATCGCATCTGGCTGTACCTCCCAAGTCACACGGGAGGGAAACCCCTTCGACGAGCCTCTTGCGCGAGAACCACTCCAAGCACCCGCCGCGGAACTTGGTCGCATCCTCAAAGCATCACCGCGGCAAGTCCCTGCCGATTTGCCCGTCGCTCAGATCAGGCAGACGGCTGACATCGAACCCGACGTTCAGGTCTACCCTGCTGGTGCAGTTCCGACCCCGATTTCCTCTACGCCGAACGTTCCAGTTGCAGTAACACCGGCACCCGACTCCGGCCGTGAGGCGCTGGCCGAGGCGGAAAAGGTAGCTACCACCGGTGACACGACGGCAATGATCGAACTGCTGGAGCAAAGCGCCTTCAGGGGGAACATGGATGCCCTGTACCGGCTGGCCAAGGTCTACCAGAACGGAGAAGGAGTGCCAGCTAACCCTGAGCTCGCAGTGGCTTATCTAACCACTGCATCCGGACTTGGCCATGTCGAGTCTACCCGGGTGCTGGCCTGGGACTATCTACTTGGGAAAGGGGTAACCAAGGACATCCCATATGGGACCGCTCTGATGGAGAAAGCTGCAGAGACCAGCGTCAGGGCCAAACGGGAATTCGCCTTGCTGCTCAATAACACTTACCAACCCAACCTCAACGATCCATCCCGAGCAAAAGATCTCTTGAGTCAAGCCGCAGCCGCCGGAGACTCTGAATCGGCTAGAGCTCTCAGCATGTTGAATTCTGGCCTCAGCGTACCGCGCACGCTGGGCGCGTCAGCTTCCCTGGTGGTGCAGCCTCGTACGGAGGGAGACCCCGCGGATGTACGAGCGGAGTCTCTCAAGCAGAAGGCGTACAACGGCGACATAGAGGCGATGTATCGGTTTGCCCTGGGGCTAAGCCTGGGGAAATACCCTTCAATTGATGGCCAGTTCGAGGCGTATTGCTGGTATGCCGTAGCTGCAAATCATGGACACGCAGAGGCAGCAGCTGAGCTATCCGCGCTGGCCGGAGTGAAGACCCTTTCGGAGCGAAAAAGCCCGGGCAAGCTGGATCAGTGCATCCAGGAAACGAACGAAGCTGTCGACCAGGGCTAATCATCCCGGCTGCTGGCACAGAACAGATGGGCGGATGATGACCCTGTTCCACGAGCAGTCTCGACTGCAACACATCCACTCAAACAAGGATCTGCTGATGAAAAAGTCAGAAATCGGAAAAGGTCGGTTCTACAGCGATGGCAAGGTTGGACTGCGGGAAGTGCTTGATGAGGGGCCTCAATACAAGCTCTACGCCGGCGTCGAAGATGAAGACTGCCTGCGCTTTCGCTGCCTGAACGCCAAGTCCTCCACCGACATCGGACAGGAGAGCAACAGCACCCGTACCTCTTTTGCCGCCTGGGCGAAACTGGAAATCCCTGCAGACCAGGTCCATACGCACCTGATCGGGCTTCGCGCTGACAAAATTGCGGGAAAGCTCACTGAGCCTCAGCTGCGGTTCGTGCGGTCCTTTGATAACGACCTGACTGAAACGGAATCAGTGGAGTGCGATCGAGAAGAGCATCGCGTTGCGCTCTCCTGCATGAAGAAGGGCATCGTCGCTGAGATGCCGGACCGGCTCGACTCTGATGATCGTTGTTTCGACGTCAAGCTCACTGCACTGGGCCTGGCAGTTATCGCGAATGTCCTGAGCTCTTCGAACCAGTAGAGGGGCTCTCCGACTGGGGCACCTTATGCAAAGGCGCCCCCCAGTCACGCCAGAATTCGTGCAGTGATCGGGAGCTTCGAAGCCCGTGCCTGCTCGGCTCCGGATTCTGTAAGTGCGAACCGGGAGACACTTTCGTCACTCCGCCGGCGCTCCAGCAGCCCCATCCCCTCCAATCGCTTGATTAATCGGCCCCCCAGCAACCTTTGATTTCTTGCTGAAGCGACTTTGGTCGAAACCAGCGTGCCTAACATACCGGCGTCCGTGATCTCACCACCTAGGTTCTGGATGACGGCAAGAGCGTTTCGATCCACCTCGGTGAGGGTTGCGGGGGCCTTGAACAGGCCACGTTCGATCTTGATCTGAGTGAGAGGAGTCATTCTGAAGGCACTTTGCTACGGACACCCCCGACTTTATCGAAGAAAGTTACTGATTCAACTCGAAATGCTGGTCTGCTTTCCAAGTGGTTCTGGCACAGCTCTCGGAACGTTCAAATAGCCCCGAAATTTCCTGGCTGACGAGGCTATTTGATGAATCGCAATCACACCCCCCAACTTTCGGACACCGTAGAAGGTGTGCTCTATGGCTGGAAGCACCAGGCTGGCCAGAGTCCCAGTTCCAGTACCTTCGCAAGGATCTGTCCCGGCCCGACGTTCACAATTCTGTCCGACGGAAAGATGCACAAGGTTGTCGACACGATCTCGACAGTTGAAGCCACGCCCCATGATGAGCAAGACCTGCGAGATGCGATATCTGCAGGCCAAGTGGAGATTTACCGCTTGGTGCGCGGGGCAAAGCGAAAGGTGCTAATGCATGCTGCCACTGGAAACCCGCTGAAATCCGGAGGCGAGGCGTGAGCAAGGCCGTTCAAGGGTGGTACCGAAGCCGGCCAGGCATCTATCAGCACGAGACAGGAGCGCGGATCTGGAGCCATACCGCGCCTTCCAAAGCCGGTAATCAGGCCCTGCAGTGGGAAGTACGTCTTTCCGATGGCTCGCGGCAATCGGGCTTCAAATCGATGAGTGACGCCATGCGTCTTGCTCAGGAATTCGATCCGGAAATACGGCGTTTCTGATGCGGTGAAAAGTAGCAAACTGACTTCACTGGATTATCAGCAACAGACCGGCGAACATTCGTCGGTCTTGCCATTGATGGCACGTAATCCCGAGGACCCCTATGAGTAATCTATCCCCCTTGCGAGTCATGCTTGTCGATGACTCCCGAACTATCCGAAAAACGGGCGAAGTCATGCTCGCTAAGGCAGGATGCGAGGTGCTTTGCGTTGTCGACGGGTTCGAATGTCTCGGCCGAGCTCTGGACTTTAAACCAGACCTCATTTTCATCGACGTCCTCATGCCGCGGCTCAACGGTTACCAGACCTGCCAACTGATTCGTAGCCGGGACAGTTTCAAGTCAGTTCCTGTGGTGATGCTTTCGTCGAAGGATGGCCTGTTTGACATCGCCTTGGGCAAAAAACACGGCGCAACAGACTACATCACCAAACCGTTTACCCAGGACGATCTACTCACCGCGGTAAGGAAACACTGCCCGCAATTTGAACCTGAGGTTTGACACCACTCAGCTGGTGGCACCCCCTAACGCATTCAAGAATGGCTCCATTGTTCATCAATAAGGAGCCAAAACAGAATGTCGAGCAACTCGCGTTTATATCCCTACCACCCGATCTCGGGTGATCGTCTGGCCGGCACTTTTGAAGTGATCCCAGCTTGGGTTCCCCGTGAAATCCACAAGACAGGCGACACCATTACTCTTGAGGACGGTAGCGAAACCCTAGTGAACTGGAATGGCCAAGAGCTCCTGCAGATCAACAACCAGTTGGTCCTGGTGACTGAAGGTGGAGATACCTGCCTGAAGAGTGAGGCCATCTGGAGTGAGCAGGACACACAGCACATCGAGGTCTCCCTGCCTGGCCCGGCGTCCTCCTACCCCACTAACAACACGCTCATGCATGCATACGTGGATCTTCATGTTGCGGCATCGTGTGCACTCCATAATCTGCAGCAAGGTGACATCGAGGGCGCTTTGAAACAGCTGCAAGGGCAGTTGAACGCGATACTCGACGTGGACCGGCTAACTCCATAGTCACAGTGACCCCGCTTCGGCGGGGTTCGTATTTTCAGGCTGCACCTTGAAACAAGACTCACCCTGGTTATACCTCTGCTCATGCCGGACAGGTTGGCCCGGCGAAAGCCCAAATCAGTAATGTCGGTTTAGCGAAGGAGCTACCACATGATCACCGAGTCTTTCCTCCGCGTTGCATTCATGGCCATGACCCTGTTTGTCGTGGCCTGCGCTCTCACCACCACGCTCATGTTCGGTGAGGGCACCACCCTCAATCCGATCGCATGGTTCTGCATCGGCAGTCTTTGGATGGCGTTCACCCTTTTCGCGCTCCTGGTCGCCTGGGCCACTCATCTCCACCGCGCCCACCGTAAAGGCCACCCGGCTCCGGATCTGGCCCCAGCGGTGTAATTCCCCTCCATCTCCGGCTGAGTGCACCAGGGCCCTCCTGGGGATACTCAGCCGGGAGTCTCCATTCCAAGCCGAGCTTCTGGCACCTCACTGAACGAAGGATCATCACTCCCATGCAACGGGAGCCCGCATGAACCTGAATCAGACCCACAACTACCTTTGTCAGCAAGGTAGCTCCAATAAGTTCTACACCTTGATGCTCAATTCCACCTCGGGTGGTTGGGTGGTCCTCTCGCATTATGGCCGTACTGGGACAGCCGGAACTCAACGGGTTGTGAAGTCCCAGAGCTCCTACTTCGCGGCTCTTGAGGCATTCGAGGCAGCTTGCAAAAAAAGGCTTGCACGCGGTTACGTGCTCGTGGGTACCGCTACGGACGCCCCAGCAGAAAAAATGCAACTCAAGTCCGAGATGACTGCTGAGGATCAAGCAGCAAGGCAACAACGACTTGACCAGCTCAAGGCCTTGCCAGTTCGGGCCGTTGAAATCGATCCAATGCGTCTTTGGTTGTAGTTGGGCTTCGCATCTGCGCGCCCCACTGCTTTCGCTACTACCGCAGCATTTCGGCTGATAGCCTTGGCGTATCGTGAATGAGAGATACACCATGACCAACAGAGGCTCGACCCTCAATGAGCGCATCGATCAGCATCTGAATGCGCTACGCAACACCCCTCACGGCCACACCTCAGGCCGCTTCCTATCATTCGTGGATGTTCCCGGCGACAGTGAAGGCAATGTGGAAGGTCCTGATCACATCCTCCGCATCCTGATGAATGACGTCGGGAACACCGTCGGTGAAGACTTCCTCAGTAATGTCGACTCGGTCCCTTTGGAGCAGTTTTGCCTCATGTCCGTAATTCGTAATGAGGGCACCGGCGGGATGCTGCGCTCCTTGCTCGACAGCTTCATGTCCGCATATGCCAATCCCGCTACCTCTGATGAGGCAATCGCCATCCTGAAGCGCCTCGAAGAGCTCAAAACTGTGCCAGTTCCAGCCTCCAACTAACAGGTTCTGGCACACCTCTTAGGACCACATCCTGCTCCTACAACTCGGGAGCGGGACACTCAAGCTGGCTCCTATGGATCTCAGCCCCGCGAGTCAATCAACTGCAGACAAGCATGAAGCCATGAACGAAATCTTCGAGTGGGTGGGTACGATTTGCGGAATCACCGGGGCGGCGTTGATCGCTAGTAACGTTCGCTTATCCCCTTGGGGATGGTGGTTGTTTTTGATCTCAAGCCTGGCCTTGTGCAGCTACGGCCTAATCGTAGGCGCTTACGGGATTCTCCTACTCAACCTTTGCTTCGTCTTGACGAACCTGCTTGGCATTGTGCGTGTCTGGCTGCCGTATATGCGTTCGCGTGGTCGGATCACAACCGTCCACTCCGAAATCCACCTCTGATCGAATGACACTCCCTGGGCGGCGTACCAAGAATTCGTAGATTTTTGAGGCACGCCGCTTCTGCCACTCGAAACCTGCACTTCCAATGGAGCCATCTTCAGAGGAGTGCACCAGCATGAAAAACACACGCTCTATTGTCCGGGCCCCACAGATGGCCCTGGATTTCAGCTTTCAGCTACCTACTCACGTTTCCATCAACAGCAGATCTCCAGCGCTGGTTCGCGCTGAAGAGGACGACCAGGTCCAAGCGCCAAGTAAACGCAGCGCCGGCGCAGAACTTGGTGACATGGTGGTTGACGACCGCGTGCTCTCCCAGGGGATCACGACCTGGCGAAGTCTGATCGATTTCGCAATCCGTACCGGACACACTGAACTCTATGAAAGCGAGGATGGACGACAAGGTCTCCGTCGGCCGGGTTTCCGCTATGCCCCAATTTCCCGGCTGCCGGAACGCGCCCCGGAGTATGTGAAAGACGTACTCACGGGCCGGCTCGCATCCTACTTGGAGCAGAAGAAGCTGCATCTGACATCGGCAAGGGTTGCCGCGGACGATACCTTCAAGGCCCAGGTGGTGTTGGATGGCTCAACCTTCCAGATCTCGATCTTCGAAGGACGAAAGCTTGATTCGACCTGGTCGTTCAAGCTTATGGATCTGCCGAGAACACCAGGACTGAAGGCCGACGATGAGGAAGCACAGCAGGCATTCGTCGCCAAAAGGATCAAGCGCATCCAGCGAGAGGGCCGTATCGCTGGCGGAGACGCTCGACTGATCAGCAAAGCAGTCATTCGAGCTGTGGAGTCGATCCTCAAGAACATCGAGGTATCGAAATGACCACATCCACTGTCAATCACCAGGTGATCCAGCATCTCTTGGGGAGTGGTCACCCAGATCTGAAGTATGGCGGAGTAACCGCCGGTCTGGTCGCGATCGCGGCCGAGGAGGTTGCAGGTCAACTCCTTGATTTCGGATTCCGTCTCCATTCGGCTTTTCAAGATGGGTTGGCTGTAGTCCAGAACTACTACGAGCCACGTTCCGGCGCTTACATTCCAGACGTTGGGCTCTCAATCGGAATATTTGAATGCAAGGGATCTCCAACCCTGAAGGTGATGCTCAGGGTAGCCCCACCCTCTGCTGATATGCCTCCCGGGCCGGATGGTCTATTCGATCCAGCAATACGAGTACGGCGGGTTTGGTTCATGCCGCTGAATGATGCTGCAAGACCTTCAGACCTGGTTGAGTACCTACGCAAGTTCCCTGGCCAGAGCTTGAGGGCTGCAGCATGAGCACTCCGAGTCGCCCGTTAGTAACGCCTATAGACCTGGCTGCACTCCGTGAGGCGTTTCGGCTGAGCCAGCAACAGGTAGCCGAGATTCTGGGGGTTCATCGAACCACCGTAATCGACTGGGAGAAAGGGAACCAACCCAACTGGCTACACCTGGCCTGCCTGGGGATTCCTACAACCCTGGTGCTTCGCAGCGCAGTGTCGGCGCTCACTGCCGAGGACCTCATTTCAGCCCGCGGTTACTTGAACCTCGAGCAGGCCGAGCTGGCATGTCACCTAGGTGTTCACGTCCGAACGGTCCGAACCTGGGAGAGCAAAACTCCTCCCACCTGGTTACCGATTGCGCTCATCGGCCTTTCGCTGCAGTTACAGGCCCCCTTCTGGCACGCCCGCATCGCGACAAAATGAGCACAACCCAAAGGCACTCCGCCAGCGGTACAGCGAATAGGAATTCAAGAGCATGATCACCCTCAGCACCCCAAATGGCCCAACCGTTCAATACGCCAGCACCGATATTGCAGTGGCCATGATGGACTTCGCGCGGACACACATGACTGGCTACCTGGTCCAGGCGATCGAAGACCCAGAGGCCAAGTTCGGCATGCGCTTCGAAGCAATCCAAATCAACAACGAACTTACCTCCACCTCCACCACCATCACCGTGCACTGAAGGACACCGAGATGACACTGGCAAAAACCACCAGTTCGACGTTTACGGTTGACGTCCTGGGGGACCAAAAGGTGCCTGGTGACCTGATTCACCATGCCTTGATGCAATTTCTGGCTGACTTTTCCATCAAGGTCAACGAAGTCAGTACCCGGGAACTGGGTGTCGCTGAGACCTTGCTCAGCTGCGCTGAGCACGGCAGTGATCCGTCCTTCTTTGGTCTGCAGGTCGATGCCGACCGGCTGGACGAGACGATCCATACCCAGCTCGAGCGGTCGGTAACTAGCTCCCTCAATGAGGGGGTGTTGAGCCAGATCAGTTGGGTGCTGACCCATCGGGGCCCCGACGCTGCGCTGGACATTCTCGGTGAGCTCGAGATGGCCACGAATCATGCAGTAAGCAGTTTCGGCAAAGCGATGATTCGCGAGGTCTCTCTTTGGGTAATGCTCGAGGACAATCGACCTCTGTCGTTGATCTGGAGCCAGGCCACCATTGATGAGTATCAGAAAGCTCAGTTGGCGACACGAAATGATGATGTCGACATCGATAGCCTTTTGACTGATGTGATCCTGGGCCTGGTCGGTCAGACCGGAGCCACTATCTGCAACCGTACGGTATTCGAGCGGGTGCAGTGGCTGTCACAGGCCATCGGCCCGCAAGCCGCAAATGGTGTACTCGCTGACTTAACCCTTCTTACCTGACCGGGAGTTCACATGGCTCGCATCACTTTCATGACTGATCGAGTGATCAATGGAAAGAAAAGCTACCACGTGACTAAGGATGGCCCGTGTGTAGCCACCATCTACTACGTCGACAAGGCTGCTCTCAAGGAAAATGGCGGCGGGCTTAACCGACCTCATTGGGTCCTGAAGCATTTATCAGGAAGAGTCGATCGGCACCCCTCCCTTGCAGAAGCGAAACTCGACGCGGCCAAAATTTAGCCTGTCGATGGCTACGTGGCGGCACTGATGAGAATTCCAGCCACGTTGGTTGAGTTGAACTGATCAGTGCCATCGTTACTCTGGCTGCCTCCCCTGATAATGAGGCAACCCCATGTGGTTTAAGCATCTGCTTGCGTACTCCCTTACCCAGGACCTGCAACTCACCGCGGAGGTTCTCGAACAGGCATTGAAAGGCAAGCCTGCTCGCCCCTGTGAGAATCAGGAACTCACTACCTACGGCTTTACCGCCCCTCTGGGAAAAGGGCCTGATGCGCCGCTCGTGCACGCGAGTCAGGGCTTTTTCCTGGTAGCGGCGAAGAAGGAAGAACGCATCCTTCCCGGCAGCGTGGTAAACGATGCGGTCAAAGAGAAGGTCGAGGAAATCGAGACTGCGCAGTGCCGGAAGGTCTACAAGAAGGAACGTGATCAGCTGAAGGACGACATCATCCAGGCTTTCTTGCCACGCGCGTTTGTGCGCCGCTCCACCACGTTCGCGGCAATTGCTCCAAGTCTGGGGCTGATCCTGGTTGATACCTCCAGCGCAAAAAAGGCGGAGGACCTCCTTTCCACACTCCGCGAGGTCCTCGGGTCCCTCCCGGTGCGCCCGGTCAGCGTCAAGGTCGCCCCAAGCGCTACCCTCACTGACTGGGTTAAAACTCAGAAGGCAGCCGGTGACTTCCATGTCCTGAGTGACTGCGAGCTTCGAGATACCCATGAAGACGGTGGCTCGGTCAAATGCAAAGCTCAGGATTTGACCAGCGAGGAAATCCAACTTCACCTGTCCGCGGGAAAGTTGGTCACCCAGCTGGCGCTGGCCTGGTCGGATAAGCTGTCTTTCATCCTTGACGACAAGATGGCTATCAAGCGTCTCCGGTTTGAAGATCTCCTGCAGGATCAAGCAGAACAAGACGGCGGCGAGGATGCCTTAGCCCAATTTGATGCCAGCTTCACCTTGATGATGCTGACTTTCGCCGAGTTCCTACCAGCACTCTTCGAGGCACTAGGCGGTATCGAGGTTCCGCAAGGCGTCTAACCTAGAATGCCCATCTATCGATGGGCATTTTTCCAGGAGCACTGAATGTTCAGCCCCAAGCAGTTCGCAATGAACCATCTCGGTACCGACGAGCTACCTGACACCCTAGCGATGGAGCAGGTACTGGACCTTCTGCTAGCTGCCCATACCGCAGCAGGTGATCAGCGTTCTGACCTCGACGAGTCTCGCATCAGGGATCTGCGTAAGGCACTGGCTGACATCGAAAGCGCTACCAAGGACCCGGTCTCTGCTCTAGTGGCAAAGCGGGCCCTTACCAACGATGAGGATTAAGAGTCCATGACTCAAGACGTCACCAGAAACCTGTGCGCTCGGCCTGCGCTTGAGATCATTTCCAAAGGTCGCACGGAAATCATCGCCTGGAACCAGGTGGTTCAAGGACTGAAGGTCTTATTCAATTTCACCGGTATCGATGTCACCGAGTGGAAAGAGGCAGAACCGGACATGCTCGAACTGAGGCTTGAGCGTGGTAATCAATCCTCGATTATTTGGTTCAAACCTCTGGCAAGGGGTGTCACCGACATGCCGGTTTTTCCTGTGATGGTGGGTGCCAAATTCATGGCATGCAAACCGTCCGCCACGCCGCACGACGACTGTGAGATCACCTACTTCTACTTGCCTTGGGACTGCACGGCACAGGATCTGATCGATATCGCTTTCGGCGAGGTCACCTACCCGTGGATCGAGACAGTCCAGAACTTCTCAGCTGCCTACGCTATGTCAGCTCCCATCGAGCGCTTCCCTCGGTGTGCCCTCGTCATGCTGATGGATAGCAGCACGAAGGACGATCAGCGTGGCTCGGTCTACTTCAAGCTCTGGCATCAAACCGAAAACTCAGTAGAACTCCTGGAGCTGGAGCATACCAACAGTCCATTTTCAGCTGCTGAGCAAGCGAAGCAGCTTGGCTATTCCCCAACCGTCTACCGCTGCCACAGCGGTTGCATCGTCCCATTTCTACCCACCAGCGGATTCGATTTCCTATGAACATGCGCGCGGCCTTTGCCGCACTTTTGACTCTTAGTCCCATGGCAGCCGGCGCGGCGGATCTGCTTGAGTTCAAGAACCCGGTTTCTTCGGAACTGCGTGTAGAGGCTATTCTCTGCAAATCTCCGGAGTCGCTTTTCCTGCTTTACGAAGGGAGCACGCTTGCGATGAAGGGTGGCGGACAGAATGCGTTCCAGTCCTACTTCCAAGCCTCCGCCACGGCCCTGGAGAAAGCTGGCGAATGTGTTCTGGAAAAGGAACCACAGAAGGTCAAGGTGACGGCTATGGCCACACTGACCAACCCACTCAAAATGCCCGCCGGCGGCAAAGTCTACGGTCGGTTCAACATGAAGGGGCTTAACCGTGATGTGTATGCAATGTCGGAGGACCTGCCAGGGCTGACCGCCTACATCAACAAGGCGGTGAATACTGCCGACAAATAGCAACTTAAAATCGATGCGTACTTGATCATTTTGACGGGTCCGCACATTTACTGTCGCGCCTCCTATCCGCGCGGCTGCGAGGGGAAATTGAAAGTCTCTGCACTCCTTCATCGCTATAACGATAGCGTTGAGCGCCGTCAGTCACATGCACTTCAGCTCGACACCCAGATTCGACGGTTGGAATCATCCACCCGTCGTTCAGGTGGTCGGCTGGAAACCCGGCTAAGCCTTGCTCGTCATCGAAGGGACAACCTTGATCGAGAGCATCGTGCTGCAGCTGACTGGAAAACGACAGTCGCGGTACCGCTATTCAACATCCTGTCAAAGCAACTGGGTCGGTATTACCGCGGAACCATCCTTGCCGGGGACACAGCAGATTCGTTGCGAATCAGCTTTCGCCTGGCCCCTGATACTGATCAGATGGTTGGCCCCCGAGCACTCACAATCACGATGCAGCCGGAGGGTGCGCCGCTTAGGCTCTCGATCATTCGGGCCGTATGTGATGAGCATGGCCGGTGGCACGAGGAACACCTCTCCTCAGATACCCGTATCGCTGATTTGGCGTCTTGCATGATGGAAAAAGCCCGGCAGTGAGCCGGGCTTTTTTGTCGTATTTCTTCAATTTGGTGAGGGCTCAGATTCCACCCACTGCCTTACGGCTGGGATGCCATAGGCGTCTTGTTCGATCAAGTAGACGTTGGTAATCAGCTCACCCGGCTGCTCTACACACCCTTTTTCCGATGTGCATATCTTGGGGGCCTTCTTCACGTATGGCGTTTCCTGGCGGCACTCTATCGCTGACCACTTCGCCTTGCAGACGAACCCCTCTAATTTGAGGTCCTCGACCAGGTTACGTGTGGTTGAGCTCGGGCTCTGAATCCAACCCGCGGCGCACCCAGACACCAGAGCTGCCCAGATGATGAGAGAAGAACGCATCAGATTACCGAGCAACATTTTCTTCCTGGATACGCTGATAGATCTCTTCGCGATGGACTGGCACATCTTTCGGGGCATTGATCCCCAAGCGAATGTGACCTTGATTGTTAGCCACCACGGTTACAGTGATGTCATCACCGATGTTGATGGTCTCGCCGACGGTACGGGTCAGGATGAGCATAGGGCACCTTCTTTGGTGGTTGATCCATGACTCACCTTAACGACTGAATAGTCCTGGTACCAGCAAAGAGGGGGGGCGGATTTCAGGACTGCGTTTTGACTTGGAATCATCCGCCCACTGGTTAATCTCGGCCAGTCATCATTTGCCGGATCAGCATGTGAAGCAGGTAATCCCCCACAAACGACTGATACTCATCGTGAGTTTCGCAGCCTCTATCGCGGCTACGATTGGTGCGATTCAGTACAGCCACACAACGCCAGGCGCGTTGCCGGTAACCACCTCCACAGAGTCGAGCGATGAGATCGTGAAGGCTTCAATTCAGGAGGATTTTCTGAAGGCCCCCGCCAAGTTCGACATCTCCACGGCGGCGAAAAGGCTGTCGGACGTCACCATCGAAGGGGGCTATCACATTTGCTCTCCTAAGGACGAGATAACGGCGGATCAGTACATCGACATCTCGCGCATGCTGGACACACAGCGCTCCCATGCTGTCGAGTTCAAAAAAGCGGTTGATCTCGCATTAAGTGCACCGGAAGGCGTATCAGATTGCACCTTCAGGGTGCTGACGCTGATCGATCGAGCAACGCCGTGAAGGGAAATGAAAAAGGGGCCTCAATTGGCCCCTCGGTCACTGGCAGCTTACTGTGCCCAGCCCTTGACAGTATCGGCGCCCCACTTTTCCTTCCACTCCTTCAGGGTTTTGTGGTTACCACCTTTGGTTTCAACCACTTCCCCGGTGTGAGGATTCTTGAAGCGCTTCAGCGTGCGAGCACGACGAGCACCTTTGCGATCGACTTTCTCTGGCGCTCGCCGGTCTGGATCAAGAATGGCGATGACGTCCTTCAAGCCTTTTCCGTAGGAGCCAAGGAGCTCATTCAGCTTGCCGTTGAACTCGGCCTCGGATTGGTATCCAGGGCTGTTGATGATCTCTTCTCGTTGCTTTTGAAGATCCTGGATCTGAGCTTCAATCGCTACAACCTGCTGGACTTTCGAAACCATTTTGTACCCCTTCCTGTTGTAGTAAATGGCATGCCGCTATGGATGTAATCGAATCACAGAACGACTTGCTCACAGGCCTCGATTGTAATTCGCAATCCCTCTCGAGGAAAGAAACGGGAGTCGTAGCCCGTTTGAATAGCATCAGAAGCAAAGCTACTGGAAAAAGAATCCAGGAGCCTGCGGCATCATCAACCCTGCCCTTGTTCTCGGCATACCAGATCACTCTCGATGATAACGATCTGGGAAATCTGGTGAGCATTTACGATGCGCTTCCACGGTTCGCATGGTCTGGGAAGACTGTACGTTCAGTCGCCGAAATGACTATTGTTAAGGAAGGTACGATTAACGGGGAGCCGTTTCGTGTAATTCTTAAAGCCGTTCCAATGCAGAAACGGCTCAAGGTGGATGGCAAGCTATCTAAGCAAGTAGAAGATGTTGGTGTTTTCCCCGGCGCTCGTGAGGAGTTCGTTGAAGAGGCACTTCGCAAATTTTCAACTCAAGGCAATGCCAAATTTAACGAGGCTGAGTGCTCTGTTCAATTTACTCTTTATGAACTACAGAAAGAGCTTCAGTCGCAGAAGCATACTTATACGTACGCAGAGCTCCGGGAAGCCTTAGAAATCCTCAGCGAAGCTCCTCTTACTATCCAGACTCGGACGGCGGATGGCGAGGTGATTGACATTAAATCGACCTACCTTCCTTTCCTAGCTATTCGTAGTAGAAATAAAAGAAGCTCCGCATACGTGCAGCCCTCTCCGGATGACGACCCTGAGAGTTCAGTGCTTTGCAAAGCTGTTCTTCACCCGCTTATTTCAAGAAGCATCGCAAATGGTGATTACCGGCTTTATCAATACACAACATCCATGGGGCTAACGAATGGCATTGCTCGTGTCCTATACAGGATGCTTTCCTTCAAATGGCGAAACGCATCTCCAAGCCATCCGTATACTTTTTCACTGGTAGATTTCTTATCCAACACAGCCCGAGGACTTTCAAACCGCATGCCGGAAGACTTTCGCGCAATGAACATTGCGTTGGAGCAGTTAGTTAAAGAGAAGGCTATCCAGCGTTACGAACACACCAAAATTGCCAAATCAAAAGGGAAAGGAGCAAAAGACTATACCTACAAACTCTGGCCTACTAATGAGTTTGTTTCCACTATCATCAAAGGGCACCAAGCGGAAGCTCGTCGAGAAATTCAGTTGATGGCAAAGCGGGCGCGTTGACCTGTCGTCTGCCGGCAGCTCACCTGCCGGCACCTCCGCTGGACCTTCCACTACTCAGGTTTAGTCCACGTTTCTTCCCCTGGGAACGACCTTCTGGCACCAATTCTTCTCTTAGACAATCTGCCTATCGCTCAGGAGGTAAGTAGATGTCGGCCGCGCCATCCCCCGCACAAACAATTGCTAGTGCTCGTGAATGTGGGGCACTAGCACCTTTAAACCGCAAGAAGATTCGCGCTCAGTTTGGATTGGTGGACGAGGTCACTGCAGACCATGTCCGTAGGGCGACAGCCCTACTGATCGAGCGTATTCAGGACTACTACACAGTTGTCCAGTACACCGGACCAGGCTACGTATATGGCCGCGTGGACAGTGAATGGCCGTCCGCCCTCTACGCAACACCACAGTTCAATTCCATGGAAGGGGAATGGAGCCATAAGGAAATGTCTCCTACTCATCCGACTTGTACCTCAGAGCGGCTGTTCAATGAAGCGGGATGGCTTTGCCTCGACACTGCTTGTCGGGTTGCGGTGTATGAAATGTGCCTAGAGGTCCCTGAGGCCAAGATGGTCTTGGAGCAGGCCCGATATGCAATCCTGAGCATGTGCAATGATCGCGCATTATCAGAGACGGACTGGAGAAGCTCACGACGCAGGATCGGTACCCGAGGCATACGCAAATTGCTCGAGCGATTGGGCTCGGTACTTCACCTCGTCAACATTGGGATAGGGTCAGTCAGACCGGTTGTTATGGCTCCAGGTTCGACGCTTGCCGGTCTCAAACACATTACCGACTGGTCGATGGGTTCTGAGCCAGGTCGAATGACTGGCCACGTTAGTTGGTAGCCAAACCTTAGTGCATCCCTATTGAGGTTTGGAACATGATTCCTCCTTTCTCCCACTCCTGGTTTTGATCCACCATCACTTCCGGACTCATCGAGCACTGAGGTTTAGTCCACGATTGATGTTTGGTCAGCCTTACGGGCCAGCCCCGGGACACACTGAGGTTCACCCCACGATATTGGCCTGGACCCGCGCCAGGCCAACGTCGCACACGAAGGCTCCGTCCATGATTCTGGCCCCGGCCCGCAACCAGCCCCCGGCGTACACCGCGGCTTCGTCCACGATCTGGACCATGACCTGTATCTCGGCCGCCGCCAGCACCGAGGCTTCGCCCATGATCTGGATCTGGGCCCGCGGCCTGGCCAACGGTGCGCACGAAGCTTCCGTCCATGATTCAGGTCCCGGTCAGCCTCCGGCATACACTCAGCCTTCGTCCACGATTTGAGTCATGCCCTTTACCCCTTCCGCCGGCGGCGCCGAGGCTTACCCCACGGTCCAGTACCGGGTATGTAGCTCGATACCCTGCGCTAATGAAGGCTCCTACTACTCAGGTTTCGCCCACGATTCCCCTTCGTTCTCGGCAGCATCACGTATGCAGTAACCAACCGGATAAATTTCCCAGCGTGGGGGCCCACCGAAAGATACTGAGGTTTACTCCACGATCCCCACTGCTCCAGCGATCGATTCCTGATCCGCTCAACCGGGATAATCCGTCCTAACCGGTTTATCCAGTAGTCAGGTTCACTCCACGGTTGTACTGAGGTTTGCTCCACTCAGGGGTTTTATGGGGTACTTATCTACAGGGCTAGGGTCGATAAAGCCGCTCGGCTACTCAGGTTTCCTCCACGTTTCGGGATGGCATAGTCAGGTCTGCTCCACGATTCGATTCTATACAGTGAAGGTTTGGTCCACGATTCTCTTGAGGCCGACCAGGCATAGTGAGGATTGGCTCATGATTCTAGGCAGGTTTGCCTCACGATTCTTCGCTCAACCCCTTGTTTCTAAAGGGATTTGCGAGTCTCTCCTATATTCTTCCTTTTTCCTTATATTTCCTTTGTCTTGAGGGTTCTGGCACAAGCAGCATCATGAGGGAATCCACCTACCAATTCAGGAGGTGAACCACATGCCCAACAACAGCCAGAACTCCCTCACCAGCCGGGCAAAGACCTGGCTTTCTGCTCCACGAACTCTCGAGGAAATCCAGGACGCTCATTTGAGGCTGGTCAAGAAAACCCAGAAGGATAAGTCGATCGACCCGCAGGACGGTCGAACAGCTCTCGAGGCACTGATTGAAGGGTACGTGGACGCTGGCGGTGAAATGTTCGATCTGTACCAAGCACCGGAAGAGCACCAGGGTGCCCAAACCGACAAAGCGGCCGTGACGACGGCCTCGGTGATAGATCTGTCCCCGCTTTGTCCTGACGTTCAACCAACTCCACCTTTGACCATGGAGGAGAAAGCCAAGGCAATTCAGAACATCCGAGCAATGCTTGCCCGGCCCAGCCAGGTGTCGCCCCAATGAACGCTCTAGGTCAAGCTCAGCAATGGCTGCAGAGTGAGATGCCATCGCCAGATGAAATCAGGCAATCCATCGACAACCTCTGTCATCAACTCGCAGGTTGCCAAAGTCTCGAAGGACAGAAGGACTTACATGCCGCGATACAATTGCTGATGAAGCAATTCGGGGAGAGTCCTCCAGAGGTGTCACTCCCTGACGTTCCCGCGCCTACAGCTCAGCTCGATATAGGAAATCTCATACCCAATGAAGATGGGGAGGAGGCTTCACTGACCCCTGAAGAACGTCGAGCTCGCTTCAACGCGCTCAAGGATGAGTTGGCAAGACCGTTTTAGGGTACGGCCTGCTTTCGCCCTTTGAGTGGCTCCGCCGGCAAAGCAGGCACCACCTCCGCATCGACGTAAATGTCTGCGTCGAAGAACGCGACGACTTCCTTTAGCTCAGGTGACCGAAGGAGATCCGCTAACCCAGGATGGTTACTCGTGATCGTCTTCCAAGCGTCCTTCCTACGGTTATCGGTAAGCGTCTGGCCAACACACCTCCCCGGTTCTTCCAGCTAGCGGCATGGTGTCCACCTGTTTTTGGTGGACACCATTTCAAGCCCCTTGCGGAGGATCTCCCGTGCCAGGCCAACGCCGCTCCTATCCCAAATCTTTCAAGGCCCAGGTCGTCGAGGAGTGTACCCAGCCCGGCGCCTCGGTTGCCGGCGTGGCCTTGAGCCACGGCCTCAACGCCAATCTCGTGCACAAGTGGATTCGCCGCCAGCAGGCACAGCTGCCCGCGGTACCCTCAGGTTTTATTCCAATTCCTCTCGTCCCGAGCGTGCCGGCTACCCCGAGTGCGGCCGACAGGGCCATCCAGATCGCAATTCCCCATCGGGCCGGCAAACTGTCGGTGCAGTGGCCGGGCAAGGACCCTGAAGGCTGCGCCCGCTTTCTGCGCGAGCTACTGAAGTGATCCGCATCGAGCGCATCTGGCTCGCCACCGAGCCGCTGGACATGCGCGCCGGCACCGAAACCGCGTTGGCCCGGGTGGTTCAAGTTTTCGGTGCGGCGCAGCCGCACTGCGCCTACCTGTTCACCAACAAGCGCGCCAATCGGATGAAGGTGCTGGTGCACGATGGCTTCGGCATCTGGCTGGCTGCTCGCAGGCTCAATCGAGGGCGCTTCGCCTGGTCGGGCAATTGGCAGGGACAGCAGTTGGAACTCAGTCCCGAGCAGTTGCAGGCCCTGGTGGTCAGCCTACCTTGGCAGCGTCTTGGGCCCAATGCCGAGATCAGACTCCTGTAGCCGGGGCGCAATTAGGCCAATGGCCTATCGCCGAGGGGGCCGACAATCCGCACACTCGGCGCCATGAGTCCTGCCGCTTTCGATCACCTGACACCCGAGCAACTGCGCCAACTGGCCGCGCAGTTGAGTCAGCGCGTCGATCACCTGGAAACGCTCAACCAGCGGTTGAACCACGAACTCGCCGTGCTGCGGCGCCACCGCTTCGCCCGCCGCAGCGAGCAGCTCAATGCCGACCAGCTCAATCTGCTGGACGAGATGATCGAGGCCGACATCGCCGCCATCGAGGCAGAGCTTGAAACGGCCCGACCAGAGCCCGCCAAGCGCGAGCCACGGCAGCAGCCCAAGCGAGCGCCGCTGCCGGCCGAACTGCCGCGCACGCTGATACTTCACGAGCCGGACAGCACCCAGTGTGCCTGCGGCTGCCAGCTCAAGCGCATCGGTGAAGACGTCAGCGAGAAGCTCGACTACACCCCGGGCACCTTCACCGTCGAGCGGCATATCCGTGGCAAGTGGGTCTGCGCCCAGTGTGAAACGCTGATCCAGGCCCCAGTGCCTGCGCAGGTGATCGACAAGGGCATCCCGACTGCCGGGCTACTGGCTCAGGTCATGGTGGCCAAGTTCGCCGATCACTTGCCGCTATACCGCCAGGAAAAGATCTTCGCCCGCGCCGGGCTGGCTATCGCGCGTTCCACGCTGGCGCAATGGGTCGGCGCTTGCGGTGTCCAGCTGCAACCCCTGGTCGATGCCCTGCGCGACTGCCTGCTCCAGCAGGACGTCATCCTCGCCGACGAAACCCCGGTGCAGATGCTCGCCCCGGGCACGAAGAAGACCCAGCGGGCTTACGTCTGGGCCTATGCACCCAGCCCCTTCGCCGACCTCAAGGCCGTGGTCTACGACTTCAGGCCGAGCCGGGCTGGCGAGCACGCGCGCAGCTTCCTGGGCGACTGGCAGGGCAAACTGGTCTGCGACGACTTCGTCGGCTACAAGGCCAGCTTCGAGCAAGGCGTGACCGAGATCGGCTGCATGGCCCATGCACGGCGCAAGTTCTTCGACCTGCATGCCGCCAACCAGAGCCAACTGGCCGAGCAGGCCCTCCAGTACATCGGTCAGCTGTACGAGGTGGAGCGCGAAGGGCGAGAGTTGCTCGCCGCACAGCGACGGCAACTGCGCCAGGACAAAGCCAGGCCGATCATCGATGGCCTGCATAGCTGGATGCTTGGGCAGCGGCAGAAGGTGCCGGAAGGCAGCGCGATCGCCAAGGCACTCGACTACAGCCTCAAGCGCTGGGCAGCGTTGGTGCGCTACCTGAATGACGGCAACCTGCCCATCGACAACAACTGGATCGAGAACCAGATCCGCCCCTGGGCCCTGGGGCGTGCCAACTGGCTGTTTGCCGGCTCTCTGCGCAGTGGCCAGCGTGGCGCAGCCTTGATGACGCTGATCCAGTCAGCCCGCCTGAACGGGCACGATCCGTACGCCTACCTGAAGGACGTGCTCACGCGCCTGCCGACGCAGAAGGCCAGCGCCCTGGCCGAGCTGCTGCCGCACAACTGGGTATCCGCCGGCAAGGTGTGATGCCCGTTCGCTTACGGTTATCGGGTAGTCCTGTAAGGCGCACATACTTCTCTCCAGCTTGCACCGTGGGCACAGAAATCGTCGTGAGCCAGGCCATTTCTTGCGGAGTGCTCATGTCCCCTCCTCTACGGAAAACTCCGACTCTGACAGCCCGTCAGCCGCATTCAAGCCAATCAGCAAGCCTGGATTTCAAGCCCGCGTTTTGGCGTGAATCCATATGCTGGATCGTTAAAATCGTTCTGGTTTCGGAAACCAACAATCCAGGAGCGGGCAATTCCGCCCTGGCACTCGAAAAGGACCACTATGCGAATCATCACGCTCGTTCCTCTCGCTGCTCTGGCCGTAGCCTTGTCGGGTTGCGCTAACAAGGAGTTGCAAGAGACCTCCTACAGTTACGAATCGAAGGCTCACTCCGGGACTGTCCAGGTTGTCGAGCGTACTGATGGTCCTTCGGATCAGTGCCCCAAATTTTGGCGGGATGGGGAGCCGTATCAACCGACCGGGCTGAAGCAAATGACTGGCTTCCGGCTGAAAGTGAATCTCCATAGCGGCTCGGATTCGAGCCACGGTCAGGACCTGGACTTCGTTCTGCCTTCGAACAATGGGCATCAGGTAGTCATGAAAGACTTTCAGAAGGAGCGGTCTTGGCTGCTGGGTGTCGACACAAATGGGCTGGTGAAAACAGGCGAACTTTTCCATTACCCCGAAGGATTCTTCATCCGTGCTGCAAGCCCTCAGATCTCGGACAACACGATCAGCTTCTGCCTCGGGGTGGATCGGATGTACGTACCGCAGGCTGACCTGAACAGCAGCACCAATCCACTGATCCGGTTGGATCGCTTGAATATTCGGTTTGCCGGCGAGAGTGGTGAGGTCGTTCGGTATGACTTCGGGACAGTTGATCCGATTCGGGTGACTGTGTCTGCGGAGGCCCTATGACCCAACTCGCTGCGGCGACAAAGTCGGTTCTGCAATTTGAAGGTAAAGCACTGGCTTGCCCGTTCAGCAAACTGACTGCCAATGAGCTTCTGGAGTACATCCTGGGCTACTACGAGAGTTTGCACCCAAGCTTCATCCGCATCGAGTACCCGGTAGGCAAGGAGGAATTCCTCTACAACATCCTGAAGGATGGCTATGGGTTGGCACCAATTACCAGCTGGGGACCTGCCCAGGTGGAAGTATTGGTGGTCTCAGCCGAAGACCTGAAAGCAACCCCCAAAGACCAGCTGGACCATGACTCGTTCATGGAACAAGCGGCCTGGCGTCTCATCACCCGCACCTTTGCTGAAAAACTGTGAGGACCTCAGTGATCAAGCGACTTCTCCCCTTGCTTCTTGTAATTGCTGGCAGTGCCGAGGCAAGCCAAGCTCAAGTCTCTGTCATCGTGGGTACCAATGAGCCGGAGGTGTTCATTGTGCCGTTCGACGGCCAAGCTCACGAGCTGGACATCCGTGATTCTCATCGCTACCACGCTGCATTTGTCGACCCGGCGACGAAGCGCGAAATCTGCCGTGATGGTGAATACAAGACGGGACTGGTGCTGAAGCTGCGTTCGCTTCCGATCGAAGGAACTGAACAGCCGATCGAGGTGTTGGGGATGGTTTCCGCTCTCAGCGCCATCAATGACGGCGCAAAACTCAAGTGCGGGACCAATCAGGAGGTCAAGCTGACGAACACCGCCTTGTCTGACACTGTTCGGCTGCAGCCCAACAAGACCAAGCCAATGGTCATAGACGGCAAATGGACCGTCTTGCTCAAAATGCAGCGCTGACCTAAACGGGAGGGAATCGAGATGACTTGGAGCTATTTGCGTAGAGACTTCCTCCCTCCCCTGGCCATTTGCACTTTTTGTCGTCGGCCATTGCACAGTGAAAAGGGCATCGTCATCACCGATGAGGTCGGTACCGAAGCTTTCGCTGGCCCCAGCTGCGCTAAGAAGCATCTGGGGCAGCCGGAAGAGCGGCTGCTTGATGTATCGCGCCTGGCCCTACTGGTTGTGGCTGACGAACCAGCGCAGCACAACGAATCGGCCCCAACACCGGCAAGTCCAGCTCCAGAGATAGGGGCTGGAAGTTCACCAACCTCTAGCCCACAACGCCCTCCTCTCCCGCCCATAGACGAGGTAGTGCAATACGTTCGCCTCCGATGTGAAGCAATGAACGGCTTCAAGTTCGCTGTATCGAAGGTGTTGAAGCTGGCTCACGACGAGTACAAACAAAGCGGAGAGATCGAAGATGATCTCCGCAAGCAGATCGGCGGCGCTATGCGTAACGCGGCGGCCAACAAATCGGTCCTGAGCCCAATCAACGTCAAACGCTGCATTGGCCTCAACCACTGGCTTGTGGAGGCGGTTCAGCACACGAATAAGGATCGACGCGAGTTCCTGGAGCAGATGCAAACGCACCTCCACCGTTTCTGGATGCTCACTCCAAAGCAGATGGCCGCGATAAATCGTTGGGGCGAGCACATCCGGAAGCGAATAGACGATTTCCCGCTCCTCGATGAGGAAGCGTTCTCAGGCGTCACCCTTCCCGAGTTCATGCAACGGAATCCATCCAGCCGCCGATAAGTTCAACCCTCCATATCGGTTTGGAAGCGGGGACATCAAAGCCCAAGCCGCTAGGCCCTGCCCTGCGGAAAATAATTGCGGCCCGGTTCTGCCACACACCGATACCCCTGAAAGTTTGCCCATCGCAAACACACAGAGGCACTCACCATGACCGCCGTGATTCAGCACATCCCCACCCAAGACGCAGCCTCCGCAGAACAGGCCGATATGCAGCATGTAGCTGTTGCCCGCATTCGCCGCAACCCTACAGTCGATCCCCGTAAGGGCCGGAACACCGCTCTCTACTCTCAGATCAAAGAGAGCATCCGTCAGCATGGGGTACAGCAGCCGATCATCATCCGCCCGGTTGATGAGCCCGAGTTCGACTATGAGGTAGTCGCAGGCAACACCCGCTGGCAGGCTTCCGTCGATCTGGAACTCCTGACAATCCCAGCGATCATCCGTGACCTCACTGAGGCTCAAGCACGGATCATCGCGGCCATCGAGAACATGCAACGTGCGGATTTGACCCCGATTGAAGAAGCACAGCATGCCGTTGTTGTTCTGGCTGACTGTGGCAACGATCACGCGGAGGTGATGAAGCTGCTTGGCTGGTCCCGTACCCGCCTCGATAGTCGGATCATGCTTTCCCGCGCCTGCCCGGAAGTCCGCGATGCTCTGCTGCAAGGTCAAATTAAGATCGGCCACGCTGAATTGCTGTGCCGTCTGGTGGAAAGCGAGCAGGCGCCCATCCTGGCCAAGATCATCGATCAAAACCTGACGGTTAAAGACACCCAGGACCGTCTCTTTACGATTGCCCGCGATATCTCGTCCGCTCGCTTCGATACCAAGGACTGCGCGTCATGCCGCCACAACTCGGCTGCTTACGTGGACCTGTTCGATACCTCAGTAGCCGGTGCCAAATGCCAGAACGCCACCTGCTGGAATCAGAAAGCTAGCCAACTGATCGAGGTCAAACTCATCGAGGCCCGTGACGAGTTCGGGGTAGTGCATACCGACCTGACACTGCCAAAGGACGGCTATGTCCAACTGGAAGCGAAAGGGCCGAATGGCGTTGGTGATAGCCAGATCACGGCCTGCCTGTCCTGCTCCAACTATGGGGCCGTCGTGAGTACCACAGCGGGTCACGAAGGGACCGTTGCAGGAGGCTACTGCTTCGACCGTAACTGCAACAAGGACATGCGTGAAGCCTACAAGGCCGCACTCGCAGAAGCGGCTGGGCAGCAAAACCCCCATGAGCCGGCTAACAATCGCTCGACTGAACCGCTGTCCAAAACTGCCTCGGCCACCACTCCGGCATCGAAACAAGCTGCGGGCAAGAGCAAGGACAAGCCTGCACAACCGCAGGCGTTGAAAAAGTCCATTCGCCGTGAGGCATTCAACCTCTATGGCCAAATGGGTTCCAAGGCAGTTCAAGGCAATCGCAGGCTCGCCTTGGCCATCGCCGTCGTCAGCATGTACCTGGAGATGCGCAGCAGCTTGCCTCACGAGCTGGCCAACCGGATCAAGAAGAAGCTGGGCATGCCTGAAGCCATGCTGGACAGCAGCCGCTGCAATGTGGAGGTAGAACTGGCCAAGCTGGAGGAATCAGAGCTGCTGGAGCTGCTGACCAATCTCGCCTCCTGCACCACCTTCCGTAACGATAGCGCCGACTCTTTCGAGAAGTCGCTGCCGGGTAGTCAGTCGATTGCCTACATCAAACATGAAGGCATGCAGCCGGTTGAACATTTCCAGATGAGCGAGAACTACCTCAAATCTCTGGTGAAAGCGGGAATTATCGCGGACTGCAAGCGCTCGGGATTCGAGGCGAAGTACAACGAGGTCCACGGCGACAAGGCTTTCGTCAAGCTCTCGACCGAGAAAACAGACACCCTGATCAAAGCGGTACTGGAATTCAAAGAATTCTCTTGGGCCGGGTATCTCCCCGAAGCATTTGAGATTTCTGTTCAGGCCGGTTCTGGCACACGTCGCTCGGCCTAACAATAACCTCATCGAAACCAAGGAGCCGCTCAAATGAACACCTTCTTCACCGCTATCAGCCAGGCGCTGACCGACAGCAACAAACGCATCAACATCGACGTCTCCGGCCTCGAAGGAGGCCGTGTGAAAGTGGTGCTGAGTGCAAACATCGGCCCCACCCCTGCAAAGGCTTCCGAAGCCGAGATCAAACTGCGCGCAGCCATCGCCAAGCCGATGATGCTGTCGGGCACCCCGGAAGAAGTGGAAACCGCGCTGTTCGAGCGTGTCCGCAGTCATGCGGAAGTAGTGAACCACGGCATGTCCGCCCTGGACGAAATCCGCAAGCTGAGCGAGGCGGCAGTGCAAGCATCGAAGCCTGCTCCTAGCGCACCCACCGCCGCGAAAGGGAACAGCGCTGCAGCAGAGGACGATAGCGACGATTCCGATCTGGAAAGTGGCTCTGAGCCGGCAACCAAGCCGTCCGCCTCCCCAGCTCCGTCCCAAGCGGCGGCTCCCGCCCCCTTCGCCAATCTCGCTGAACGATTCTGAGGAGCGACACGATGAGCATCGCAATCGTCACCCTGGACCGAGTGTTCCGTTATGCCGGGCGCGACTTGGACGATCCCGATCCGAGCATGGAGCCGAGCGACGTGCTGAAGCACTACAGCCGCCAGTTCCCACGACTGGTAGGCGCCAAGATTGTTGAACCTATCTCTGAGGGCGACCGCTATGTCTATGAATTCCGTGAAGCCAGCTTCGGAGACAAGGGTTAAGGACGCCCTCTCCACCCTCATGGCGTGGGCGGACGGAGATTCCTCCGCCCGCTCCGTCCCGACCAACCCCGACCACGATCTATCCAACGAACAGTTGAGGCGGCTATGGGCGCTCTTGAACTCTCCAGCTTCTCCCGGAACTATCAATTCCCAAGTTCCGCGCTGAGCCCTCTGGCTCTCCCGCAGGTCACCACGGCCATGCGGGAGGCCCATAGCCGCGCTTTTGGCGAATACAGCCACCTTGTAGATCGCAAGAGCCATGCTGCCTTCTGTCTTGATGCGCATGAAGGCGGCCTGATCAGTGACAAGGAGTTGGATTGGCTCAACGCCTATCCAAACGACTATGGCTTGCACCTGGTCACCAACGAGGTGATCGGGGCCATTGAATCCCGAATTGGGTTCTCAAAGGTCGGGCTGATTCCTGGAGTCAAGCGACGTACCAAGCTCATTGGAACCCCAGCGTACGAACTCCAACCCGCAGCGCAAACCACGCTGGCGTGCATCGAAGCAGGACTCTTCACTGCTGAGTCGGTAGAGGACTTGGTCGCCCTCGGCCCCAACTGTGCCTACCACCTCATACAGAAGGTCGAGCAAAGCCTTGTTGATCTGGCTACTGCCGATTGCCCGGATGTAAAGGATTGGCTCTACCTCGGCGTTCAGGGGGCGAAGTTCATCATCAGTGCCAAGTATTTCAACCGGTACGAGTTGACCTTGCCAGCAGAGGACTGCGAGGAATTCCGTGAGGTAGCAGTCTTCCTTTTCAAAGCACTGGACGCCATGTCCACGTACCTTGTTCATTTCCACACGCCATCCAGCTTCATGGGCGTTTACAGCTACGACAATCATGGGTTGGCGGACGCATATGGTGCGATCAAAGAACGCATTCAGAACTCCTCCCCTGAAGAATTGACCGCTTACCTGCTGGAGACACCAGAGGATCAATTCCCCTTTGAAGCATGGCCCATGGGGATCGAAGGTGACGACCGCGATGAAGACTACATCGAGGGGGTCGCGTATCAGTTGAAAGAATTGGACAACCTGACTCGACGCACCCATTTCACCTTGACGCATGAGCAGGACTCCAACCACCCAGTCGAAATTCAAGAGTTGATTGAACAGGTTCAGGATTCGATCAACGCAGGCAGCCCGTTCAAGCCTGTTCTGGAAGTGATCAAGGAAGCATTTGAGCTTTGCCATCGGTACGCAGTAGAGGGCAGTCGAGCAATCAGTGAGCACGACCTTCAGGGTTCAGCGGAGGAAGGGGTAGGTGTGTTCGAGACGCTGGTTGTGACGATTCATGGTGAGTACAGCTCGCTCGAAGATGAAGCCTGCAACGGATTCGATGACCGGGTGAGCGGTGTGGGCGATCTGCATTTGGCGCTTCCACTGGATGGAGAGCTTCTGGCACAGCAGACCGTGACGATACTGGACAAAACCAAGCAGTGCGTATCGCTGCTTAGCCGCCTCACCCAAGCTCTCTAAGGAACGAACATGCTCAGTGAAAAAGTCGAATGCCGCGCCATGCTCATCCATCGCCACGTCGAGACCCATCGACTGGATATCACCAGCCATGAGGTCCTGCCACTGGAGGGGGGGAAAACCTTCACCCTTGGTGCTGGCCGAGCCTTTTCGAGCCTGGACAAGGAGGTGCTGATCGACCTCCTTCGTGAAGAAGAACCCAGCATCGAGTTCCTGCCTGAGAACCTGCTGGTGCGGGGCCGCAACAAATTGGTGTGGTACACCGCTCCCCAGGTGCTGGAAATCCCGTTCCGTGGCGAGATTATCAAAGCACCAATCCCCGGCCTCATTTACTTGGCTGGCGGCGTGCTGCGCTGCTATGCCTACAAAGGCAAGAGCCGTCCGACGCCGGAAACTGAACTGCACTTCGCTCCGCTGGGCAACACCTATAACAACGGTACATTCTGCTCAGGTAACGTCAATCTGCCGCGAGAAATCCTGATCGAGAACATCCCCATCTGGCAGCGTTTTGTCTTGGAGAGCACGAATACCCACGGCGGAGGGGTTATCCCCCTAAAGGGTATCAAGGACTTCAAAGAGTTGGTGCAGTTCTACCGCGACCTTTCAGCCAAGCAAGCGAAGAAGTTCCCTGACCGTTGCCTCAAGCTCTCGGAAGTCAAAGGTAAGCCTCTGACCCTAAAAGCAGCAATCAATGGGGAGGGTTGAGTCATGGGGGCCGTTCAGAATTTGATCCCGGAAACCATCAGCTTCAAGACTCCAGACTCATGGCTGTCGAGCGCGCCACGAATTGTCGTCATCGGGGCTGGTGGGAACGGCAGCGAAGTAGTGGATTGCCTCGCCCAGTTCCATCACGCCATGATTTCGCTCGGGCACAAGCATGGCCTGCATGTCACCATCATCGACGACTCCGTTGTACGCGAACCGAATCTTGTACGTCAGCGTTTCTGGCCTTGCGACCTCGGCCAGTACAAAGCAATCAGTCTGGCCAATCGATACAACCTGATGCTGGGGATGAAATGGGAGGGACTCCCCTATCGCTTCCCCTCTCGCGCAACTGATGACGCTATCGGCAATGCTGATCTCATCATTTCAGCAGTAGACCTACCCTCGGCCCGTGTGGCCATCGGCGCCTGCGAAGCGGTCAAACATAACTGCATGTGGCTCGACCTCGGGAATGGACACCGTCATGGTCAGGTGGTTTTCGGTGGTATCAACAAAGTCATGCGCGACCGATTCCCGAATGTCCTCGACGCCTACCCGGAAATTCCATCGTTGGAAGATGACCACACCAAATCTTGCTCAGCAGCCGAGTCCATTCGTACTCAGGACTGCCTTGTGAACCGTGCGGTGACCACGGCAGGGATGGGCATCGTGTGGGAGTTACTGCGTACTGGTGAAACGTCCAAGCATTGGCTTGTGCTGAACTTGGGCACAGGAGAGCAGATGAGTTACCCCTTCCCTCCTCCTGCGCCAAAACAGACGAAGGCAACAGGCAAGAAAGGGAAGGTATCGAAACTCAGAAAAGTGTGAGCTGGTTGTGGGAGACATACATGGCCTCCAGCGCAGCCTGTGGTGATACGTCGGCAGGCTGATCCGGGAGCGCGGCAAGTACCCGCTCCCGATATCCTGAGCGCAAATACGCCGTAGTACAGCGAGGGCAGATTGTGAACGTGTGAAGGTGGGGTAGGTCGCCAGTGTCCACATAGGCAATCTCAGGGGAACCCTCCAGTTCATCCCCGCAGATTGCAACTGAATTCGCCGCAAGCACATCCGCCTGCACCGAGGCAATATGCACTCGGCCATCCAGGCAAACCAGGGCAATGGAACCGCCACCATTCAACTCGTGCCACCTCTTTAACTAACTCCTCCCGAGTATATCGAGCAGATTCCAGCATTCCAGCGAAGGCCTTGGTCGGAGCTTCTACTCGATGATGAACCATGGCAGCCAGTTCAGGGGCACCTGGTCCCCACTATTAGGGCGAACCAGGTGAAGAACTCATGCCAACCATACACTTCTACGACACAGTCACTGCCGGGCGCTCTCCAACCGAGGGCCAGGTTATTCGCTTTGACTCGGCGGTCTATCCAGCCCGAGGATCGGTAGACCTCTCAACTACCAACATCAAGCTCCGAGACGACGTATACCTCGATCCTGATGTTGTGATGAATAGTGACTTGGCCCTACTGGCGTTCGACCAGGGTTGCAGCGAAGTAGAGTGGGCCAGGAGGGTCTTCGCGGATTTCACCCGACCAAACACTCTCCATATAGCCTTTGGATCAACGACAAGGCACGATCCATTCATTCGAGCATCCTTTTACCGGAATCTGCTCCCGTACCCCTGCCTGGGCGTACCTGACACTGCCCACTTCCTCGATCTGGATGTACTACTTCGAGCAATTCTCCTGATCCGTCCAGGAGAATGCCCTTGGGATGTTGAGACGCTTACTGGTGGAGCAGCCGGCCTCTACCAGTTCCTCATGTGGGACGCGGGACTCGGCACTGAGAACCGGGCACTTCGGGTCAAAGAGGTTCTTTCCAAAATCTCGGAAGCGAGCCCGAAGCTTCTCCACCATGCCGTCACAGTCAGCTCTCCTTCCCAGATCAAGGCACTCTTGGGCCTTGATGGGGGTGAAGTCTGGGACCTGCGGAGTGTGAAGCCTGTGGTGATGGTCCACCCCTCGCTCCCCGACAATCGTGGCGCAATCCTCGCTATGCCAGTGGCAGCTGACGTGAGTTATCCCGACCTGATCTGCATGGTGGACTTAGAGGCTGACCTTTCAAGCTTATGCTCAGACTCCACGGAGTCACTCCAGCATTTGTCTAGGGCAAACAAAGGGGACCGCTCCGCGCCGCTTTTCCACATCAGTATGTCCCGAATTCCCTTCGTGGCCCCGCTGAGCGCAATTCGACCGGATGATGCTAAGCGCCTGGGCATCAATGTCTCCGCAGTGAAGGCGAACATCCAGCGCCTGACATCAGCGAAACACCTGGTGGCCAGATTGCGGGATGAACCAGTGCTGCAGCTAAACGCACAGCCCGCAGACGTTGACCACCGAATGTGGGCGGGTGATTTCCCTTCAACTGACCTCGACCTAATGCGCCAGCTGCATTCTTCGGGGTTCAATTCCTGGCAGGACCTCCTCTTAACTGGCACTGACCGCCGACTTCGGGATCTCGGTAACCGGATGCTTGGTAGGTACCAGCCTGATGCCCTATCGCCTAGCGACCGAGGAGTATGGCTGCGGCATGTGGATCAGAGAGTCCGGGGAGATTTCAGCGGTTCGTTTCGGCTGGAACAGCTCATGGAACGAGCGGAGGATATGTGTCAGCAGTACCCGACGGCAGCAGGTGTCCAGGGCTTTCGGGAACGACTTCATCGTTTGAAGGGGATGGTCAATGATGGATTTTGAAACACCGCCAATCTTCGACCCATACGAGCACAGACCGTTTCAAGGTTATATGTGCAGCGAAGGCCGGCAAGTGGAGACCTATCTCTCTCTCATGCACTTCATTGAGGCTGAGAAATTCCGCGGTTTGGACGAGGGCTACCGTCGGTACATTCTGAGTATCGAGGACCGCGATGACTTCATCCTCGAAACAGCAGGAATCACCCAGGGTGTCCGCCGACCGGACTGGGATGAGATCAAAGCACCAATGGTCCGCGCAGGGCTCTGGATGCAACTGGTACAGCACAAAGATGCAATGGTGCCGCTCATAACACATCCAGGATGTGAGTGCCCTGTGGGTCTGGTCAATGAGGCGATTCAAGAGATATACGAGCGGCTTCATTCTGGCGATCCATTGCGAAAAGTCTTGCTCGCCGGGGACGATTCGCCTAATGCCTTGAGGAGTTCGTCTTTTGATGAGGTCCTCGATCACATCTTCAACGTCCGGCAGCCTGACGAAGTAATCGTCTCGGCTGATGGCGGGGTATCCATGCGATCTGCTGCTTATGCGGCACGACGCTACATTCCGCTGCGGTTTCTTCCTCGGGTTCAAAGCGCAGGAGAGTTTGCGAAGAACGCGATCAGCCAGGCCACCCATGTCTTTCTTTTGGGCACCAATGGCCAAGCTTCCTTTGCTCAAGCAGCATACGATTTAGCATGCGAAACCGGTCTTGTTGCCCACCAGGTCGAGCTGCCAGCGTGAAGGCCTGGAATCTGGGAGTCATACTGTTCCCCATACTCATGGGAGGGTGCGCGGTTGAACAACCTCGCTGGGTAACGGATAGGCCCGCTGCGTACTGTTACAAAACTGCTGACAAGGTATGTCTTGCGGACCTGATTTCGGCCCACCTACAGAAAGCTCCTGGCGGTACGATTCGTGATGACGCTATGTGGAGAGCCGCCGCTGCGGTTCGAATTGCAGGAGCTCAGTTCCCAGAGACTCTGAAATCGCTTCAGTCCTCAGTAGAGGCGTTTTCCTGCACTGCCAAAAGGTTCTACTGGGACGAAGCCTCCGCAGCAGTCCAAGAAGCTCAGCAGGGACGATTTCGGAATGCACTATCCGCCGCCCAACAGATCGATGGGAAGGACGCCCGTACCTATGCCCTTTCGCTGATCGTGCAGATCTCTTCCGAGGCCAAGGATGACAAAGCCCTTGGTAAAGCCCTGGATGTATTAAGCAAAGACGATGAGCGAGCTTACATGGATGCCTTGCTTCTTCGGCTGCAGGTGTTACTCGCTCAGGGAGATCTGGAGCGATCCTCGGCTCTCCAGAACCACCTTCTTGCTTTTTTCGCCAAAGACCCAGAGACAGGGGTTGAACCAGCTACAGAAATGGCAATCACCTATCTGTCGCAGGGGTTAAAGCTCGATGCTCGGGATTTCCTGGTCAGGGCCGCTGATGGGATTCCAGGGGTGAGGTCTGCGGACAACCTGAAGCTGTTCAATCTTGTCGGCCAGGTCATCGATGGGTACCGCCCCATACCCGATGACTTCTACCAGTTCAGCTCTGATTCGGCACGTTTGCGGGCTTATCTGGTGGTGGCGCGGTACTACCGAAACACCGGGAATCGGGCAATGGTCACTTCTATGCTGGCCGACGCATCTCGCTTCACCCAAAAGGCAAGTTTCAAAGCCAATCGCACCGAGGTCGCAAGCCGGTTAGCTGACTTCCTCCGCGATTCGCACTAGACCTTTTTCCCCAGGAATTGTGCATAACTCGGCGGATAACTCTCTGTATTCCAGTCCGTAGCTGGCCTCTACACGTATGGGCGTTTTTCAGCCAGAAAGGACATGCTGTACTGGTTCTGGCACAGCCGCGCATCGACGTAAATGGGAGCATCTTTCAGAAGGAGACTCCCATGAAGTTCACTGTCCAGGCTGCACCTTTAGCTGCCATTCTCAAACAGTGCGGTCGTGTCGCATCTAAGAAGGCCGGGGATATCAACGGCAATTTCCTGATCGATGTTCAGGATGGCCACCTCAATGTAACGGCGAACAATGGCCACCAGCAGATGAGCCTTCACCTGCAGGACCCAACCCTGATCGTTCGTGAAGCTGGCTCCGTCTGCATCTCGGCATCCAAATTCGAACAAATCGTTTCCTCTCTTCCCGTAGATCGTGATGTGACTGTATCCGTGGGCGAGGAGAAAGCCACTGTCACCTGTGGACGCTCACGATTCAGCATCGCCACCCTACCTGCGTCTTCTTTCCCCAAGGCTTTGCATTCCGATGGCCAGGTCCAAACGGCACTGACTATCGAGTCGCATGCCTTGAGGGACGGCATCCGTGGTATCGCATTTTGCGTTGCCCGGAACGATGTGCGTCAGTACCTGAACGGGATGCTGTTCGAGGCCTCGGAAGGGAAGCTGACGCTCGTGGGCACCGACGGACACAGAATGGGCATGGTAGAACTCCAGATCGAGAAAAGCTCATCCATGAAGTTCATTCTGCCTGTTGCATGCCTTGAGGACGTTGCCAGTTTTGCCAGCCACGGCTACGTCACCATCACCCACTCTGGCAATCTGGTCAGTTTTACCGCAGTCAATGGGACCATGACCTCCCGCCTTGTCGACGGGGCCTTCCCTAACTACTGCGCTCTCATTGAGCGTGCAGAGACTGGTCAACAGATCAACTTGAACCGTGATGCGATTACGAGCGCTGTTGCTCGTGTCAGTCTCCTCTCGGATGGTAAGTCCCAGGCAGTCCGCCTCAAGTTTTGCCAACAAACGGTCGAGGTCGTCTCTGTGTCGAATGATGCCCTTTCAGAAGCCGAAGACCTGCTGCCGTGTGACTTCGATGCGGCCCCTTTCGATGTTGGGTTCAACAGTCGCTACGCACAGGAAGCTTTCAAAGCTGTATCCAGCACCGACCTGCAACTTTTTTATTCCGGCCCTGCTTCTGGCACGCTCATTAAGGCCAAAGACTGCCCCCATCAGAAATTCGTACTCATGCCGGTTCGCCTGTAAGGCGGACCTCTGAAGGGGCAAGAAATGAGCCACACCGACCGCTCTAACCTGACTGAAGGCACCAACACTAAGCTCGATTGCCGCATAGTCAACCAGGAGGCCCGTAAGGGCTTCCTGTTGCCTAACTCACTCCCGGCCCTGCCTTCTTTGGAAGGCCCAAAGGCTTTGCTTTCTCTGAACCAGGAACAGTCCCTGGGCTACCGCATCATTCTTGGCCAACTCAGCCTGCTGAAAGCAATTTCGAGCGACACCAGCATTCTCCAAGGGCTGGTGACCGACATTTGGAACTCCATTGGCGAGAACGATAGCGTCGATAAGGCCGCCGCACTGATCTTCCAGGACGGAGCATGGGTTCGCGCGGGCTCAATTCCTGACAGTGAGTTTGCATCCATTCTTCGCAAGAAACTGAACACCATCCAGACCCTGATTGCGGAACTGAAAGCGTTCGCTCTTCCCGGCTTCGAGGACAATCTGTTCGTGGCAGCTGTCCGAGACGAAATCCAGAAGAAGGTTCTGGAGATCCTGCCCTACGACCTCATCCTCAACCGCGCGGCCGGAGAATTCCGAACCAAGTGCAAGGAGCTGTCCAGCCTCTGCAAAGGCCTGGTGAAGTACATCTCAGAGGAGGTTCGCCTTCCTCGTTCCAAGGTCGCAAGAATCATCAATGGGAAATGGACGTCACCCAAGCTGATGCCTGGTCTGATGCTCTCTGGGGGCTACGAGTTGAAACTATATCCTCAGAAAGAGTTGCGCCGGCTGCGCCAAGAGATCGTTGAAAAGCAGCGGGACATCCTTTCTGCGGCGTCGACTGCAGATATGCCGGCCGAGCAGCTGCTGGCCGCCTTGGAGGGATTCAACTCTGCCGAGCGGGTTGTTCACGAGACCGTAGGGTTCTTTGCCAATGCGAATATGCGCCTGGTTGACCAGATCGTCTCTGGGTATCGCTTTGCCACAGACCTCGAGCAAGTCCGTTCGGCAGCTCAACTTGGCCTCGTGAGAAGCATCTACCGGTACGCACCGGAGATGGGCTTCAAATTTTCGACACTGGGCATGACTTGGATTCGTCAAACGATCCTGCGTGACCTCACCCAACAGGAGCTGATCCGTTTGCCCGAAGGATCACATGGAGCCTTGAGCAAGCTTACAGCTGCTCTGAAGGAGCAACCGAATGCATCCAAAAAGCACCTGAGCAAGGTTTGTGGACTCTCGATGGATGACGTCGAGAATCTCCTCTACTTCGTGGGTGTAGGAAAGCCCATGTCTATTGACTCCACCTTCCAGGAGAGTGGCAGTTCAGAGGCGGAGGGGATGCACGATCTGCTCGCGGACTCGAACAACAGCTTTGTTGAGGAGGTGATGGAGGAGGATGCCGCCGGCTACATAACTGAGGTGCTCGGGGACGTTCTCAACCAGCGGGAACTGCAGGTAGTGGTTGCACGCTATGGTATTGGAGGAGCGGAAGCCCAGACTCTTGCGACCCTCTCCGAGATCATGGGTGTTTCGAAGGAGCGGGTACGTCAGATCGAATGTGAGGCGCTGAAAAAGCTGAGAGAAAGTGAGCACGCAGAATGCCTGCTGGAGATTTTGGAATGAGTAATTTGAGCCTGCCTCTGTACGGTGCTGAGATCGAGGCTTTTGGAGTTCTTGGCACCTTCATCGGCGCCGACTTGATGGATGATGGCGATGTCCACTTCACTCTGAAAATGCCGGAATCAAATGTGCGATTGGCCCACAGTTACGCGGTGGCCGAAGATCAGTTCTGCCTAGTCGTGGGAGCAAGTCTGATCCAGGTGTCGAAGACGAACTGCGTATGGCGCAGCTCACCAGGCTTTGATGTGACGGATGATGAAGGATTCATTGCGTTTCGAGTTGATCGGCATGTACGAGCGGCAGTAACGGTGATGAAATTTCAACGAGCCATCTCTCGTCTCAATAGGATCTGAGCTCGATCGCGTTGCCTTACCGATGCGGTATCCATCTCAAGGACGAGCTTGGCGTACTCGGCCACACCTTCGAAGTCACCGACAACCAGTAGCTGGTCTGCTAGCTGGAGGTTCATAGCTGCATCATCACAATCCACCTCGGGCCTGGTGACGAGTACGGGCTCTTCCACACGTACTTCCGCTTTCGCCAGTTCGATCACCCGTTCAGGCTCTGTAGGTGAAGTCTGAATCGGCGTAGCAGATACATGGGGAACCATGTTGATTTTCGGCTTTGCTGGAAGTGTTTCCTCCAGATGGTGGTTACTGCTATGCGCTTCTTCGCCAGCTGAAGCCTTCCCCGCGGCACTATTCAGTCGTCCGATCCATAGGGCGGCTATGGCACCGAGAAGAAGCACTGATCCGATGACGCCCAAAATCTGAGATTCCACGTTTCTATCCTCATTTTCCTTGTCCTAATAGTGTCTCGAGGGTGCCTCTTTTTCGGTCACGCTGGTGGCACACCTGAACATCTCCAAAATGCGCATCATCAGCCACAGGAGTAGTTCTATGCGTGACAACGACGATGCGTTTCAGACAATCGAGGTACCGGTAAACCTCAACGGAACGGTGAAGGTGCGTGTGCCCAGTCACTGCCACCCAGAAGAAGTGGAAAAGCTGGCGCTGGAGCAGTTCAAAGCTCGACTCAACCAGCCCGTGACTTTTGGTGAGTCTGGCTACTGCTCCTATGAATTCCGCGGAGAGGCATGGAGCACCAAAGGCCAGGCCCGGGTAGGGAGCCTTGAATTTGAGGTTCGCCATGACATGGCCTTGAACGTCTCTGGGGCCATGGTTGCTCTAGCACCTGCGGCAGGACAATTCGGGGCTGACAGGCTCCGAGCTCGACTCACAGCCTACGTATCCCGGGAAGCGGTCTACATCACGGGTCGTAAACCTGGTACCGACCTAGAGCATGTAATGGTGATGGTCGACATCCAGGACGGAGAACCGACGGTGAACGTGATGTCGCCAGACGGCGATGACCAGTTTGACGCTGACGGTAGCATGCCGATGGTCAGTGTGGGCTTCCCGGGTATGTGCTGGAACCTCAACTGAGGGGCACTCCCAACCCACTATTAGACCAAACCCTTGTTCTGTAGGTGAGTGAATTGGAAGTCTCCCGTCGACGCTTCGTGAAGATGTCGGCTGCAGCCAGCGCTGCAGCCGCCATTGGGTTTGGGGTGAAAACTCAGGAAGCAGCCGCGATGAGTGCCAGCATCGCCACTCTTCTTTTTATCGACCCCATCACCCTCGAGTACAAAATTTTCGGGCCATGCTGCCATTTCTGCCCAGACCATCTGATCGTCTCTCATTACCAGCCAGTAGCGTTGGTGGAAGTGATCAAAGGGGGTGGAGATACGGTACTCGGCCAACCCATTGGTGGCCCACTCAGTGTGGGCACGGACAACAACGATTACACATCGATGGCAGTCCGTATCTGGCAATTGCCGGACTGGGCGATCGACATCGCAATGGGCTATCAGTCGTGCAAGCTTTGTGGTGTTGATGCTGCTCGCACTACTAACTTTTCCCTGACCTCTAAATTCGACATGTGCGGTGCAGTGGCCAACCCTATCGTGTCAAAGGGCGTCAGTGCGTTCAATTCAGCCCTGCCGAACTGCTTCCCGAAGCTGCTCTACAGCACCGAGTTCGACCCGACTTGGAACACCGGATGTCGGGACATAGCAGCAGCAGAAGCCATTGCGGGAGTGATTTGCAATCCGCTCACTGGCTCATTCTCCATCCCTGGAATGGAGATCTGCATTGGACAATGGGGTGGTCTATATCCCCGGCAAATGGCTTCCCATAACGACAACGCGGCGATCGCTGCCGGAATTGCCGCATACCGAGCAATCCACCTCAGCGGCTTCACAATCGGCACCTTTCCCTTCAGCGCGGCCCTCTCTGTTGGGAAGCTGCAGCAAACTCAACCCTGGCCAACCGTCGGTTTCAAGGCCGGTAGCGCTCTCCTGGACACAGCCATGAGGCTATACCCCGTCTCCCTTGAGGAGCTGTATGCCTTCGTTTGGTGGACTCCTGTGGTCTGCTGCAAGGAGTACGAAGAGATCATGGGGGTTTGCTCCCCAACAATCTGCGGTTGAGCCGCTTCTGCCACATCCAGATATCCATAGATTGGTCTCAAGTGCCACATGAGGACCAATCTATGGACAGCTTCCAAATCACCACCTCTCCCCTTCTTCGCCAGTTCGCAACACGCCTCGACCCACGGACCATCCAGGTAACGACCAAGCTGGGCGTGGCAACGATTATTCGCGCTGATTTCGATCCAGTGTCCTTCCCAGCAGATGAAGATCTGCAGGAGGACTTTTTGCGCGATCTGATCAACCGGGCAAACCCTGGAGCTCTTGAGTTGCTCAATCAATCACTCGGCAAATGCCTTGGTGATCAAGCCAAGGCAATTCGACAAGTCTTGGGTTCTGGCACATCTGAAACCGGCCGAAATTGATCTCACGCATCCCGCGTCCACAGAACGGAGAAATTCCATGAATGAGCAACAGAACAAGGCCCTTCAGGCGGCACTGGGCCAGATCGAAAAACAATTCGGCAAGGGCGCTGTAATGCGCATGGGCGACCACGAGCGCCAGACCATTCCGGCAATCCCAACCGGCTCCATGGGGTTGGATATCGCCTTGGGCATCGGGGGCCTGCCGAAAGGTCGGATCGTAGAAATCTACGGCCCAGAATCCTCGGGCAAGACCACCCTGACCCTGTCGGTCATCGCCGAAGCCCAGCGGCAGGGCGCCACCTGCGCCTTCGTCGACGCCGAGCACGCGCTAGACCCGGATTACGCCGGCAAGCTGGGCGTCAACGTTGACGACCTGCTGGTCTCGCAGCCGGACACTGGCGAGCAGGCTCTGGAAATCACAGACATGCTGGTGCGCTCCAACGCGGTGGACGTGATCATCGTCGACTCCGTGGCGGCGCTGGTGCCCAAGGCCGAGATCGAAGGCGAGATGGGCGATGCCCACGTCGGCCTGCAGGCCCGCCTGATGTCCCAGGCGCTGCGCAAGATCACCGGCAACATCAAGAACGCCAACTGCCTGGTCATCTTCATCAACCAGATCCGCATGAAGATCGGCGTGATGTTTGGCAGCCCGGAAACCACCACCGGGGGTAACGCCCTGAAGTTCTACGCCTCTGTGCGCCTGGACATTCGTCGTACCGGATCGGTGAAAGATGGCGATGAGCAGATCGGGAACGAAACCCGGGTGAAGGTGGTGAAGAACAAAGTTTCTCCACCATTCCGCCAGGCTGAATTCCAAATCCTCTATGGGAAGGGTATCAACAAGCTCGGTGAGATTGTTGATCTTGGGGTAGCTGGTGGCTTGATCGAGAAGTCGGGGGCTTGGTACAGCTACGCAGGTCAGAAGATCGGCCAAGGCAAGGCGAATGCCTGCCAGTATCTGCAGGAGAATCCCGCGGTCAGCGATGAGATCGAGGCGAAGCTCCGCAGCCAGAAAATCACCGGTGTTGCGGTGATCACCGACTCTCCTGGTGATGACGATCAAGAGGTTGCATAAACCAACTGAAAAGGCCGCCAATTTGGGCGGCCTTCTGTTTTGTGATCAGTGATTCCCGATGCCGTACATCCGGTACATATGTCGGGCAAGCTCGGCCGGTTTACCCGAGAAGGATACAGCCCCAGTTTCCCTAGCAGCATCAGGCATCGAACGGGCCTGGCTGGACTCCGCATCCTGGGCCATAACGATCTTCGCCTTTCCTTTCAGATCACGAATTCCCGAGGCACCGTCATCCCCCATCCCGGTGAGGATGATCACTCCAAGCTTCCCTGCAATCGAACTGAACACAGACCGAATCACGCTGTTAATCGACGGGCTGTAGGTGTTTGGCTTGACCGGCCGGAGTTGGATCACCCCGCTTCGTACTTCAACTGTGGTGTCACGGGGGACAACGAAGATGGTACCGGCCTTAAGCTTGGCGCCATGCTCGGCCGCGACCACCTCCCACCGCGAGGTACATTCGCGTACCCGCTGGACATAGGTGTTGAATGCAGCTTCGGTGAGGTGCTGGACCAGGAAAATACTGACTGGCAACGTGGGTAACTCGCCAAGAAAATCACGGATAGCTTGAGGCCCGCCAGAGCTACAGCCGATCACCCAGGTGTCGTTCGCGTTTCGGGATTCAATCTCGGCTTTCCTCGCATCTAGGCTTTCTGCGAGGTCGGGGATGCTTCGCTTAAGCTCATCGACAAGCTTGTTGCACCAGGCCTGACGTTCTGCAGCGCTCATCGAATACAACTCACGTTCGTTGAGCACACAGACAGGCTCATCTCGTCCCAACATTTCGAGGACATCTTCTGAGTTGAGAATCGCCTCGTCGCTGAAGTCGACGATCAGTGCGTGAACGCCAGTCGCTGACAGGTCTCCATTCTCCACGTGGCTCATGTCATAGACCGTGAGTTCTCCGACAACTGGCGAGAGAACCTCTTGGATGAGAGCCACTTGGACGTTGCTAGTTGAAATGATACCGACTCTCATGCAGCGGACCCTTGCAATGCTTGTTCTGGGCGAACTTCTGCAATCGCGTTATCGAGCGCGATGCTGTCGCACGGCTTGTTCAGATAAACGTTTACGCCAGCTCGCAGGGCCTCGTCCTCGAGATTTGTGCGAGTGGTGAGCATGATGATTGGTACCTCATTGAATTCAGCCCGGGCTCGCAGTGCCTTTGTGAGTTCCAAGCCAGTCATTCGAGGCATTTCCATGTCCACCATGACGATTTCGGGGAGTCTCTCGAGAGGGAGCATGTCCATTGCGTCCTGACCGTCGCGGGCAGTAATGACCGTATACCCACGAGCCTCGAAGTGCTTCTGCAACAGCTTGCGATAACTCGTAGCGTCGTCAACGACGAGGCAGACCGGTTTTAGATCTCGTTTCACAGACTTGACACGGTTTTGCCGAACCTTGAAGCCGGTGTCTGTCCGCTTGAGGTTGAGCCTCACCAGCTCCATGACATCGATGACGAAGACCGGCGAACCGTCTTGCATCTCTGTCTCGCCAATGATCCCGCGCACTTTGGAAAGGATGCCGTCCAGCTTCCTGATGTGGATCTCGGGCATTGAATCAGTGCTGTCGACCTCAATACCAATAGCCATTTCGCCTTGTTGACACAGAATGACCAGGACCTCCTGGTCCAAATCGTGAGTGGAACGCATCTCAGGCATCGCAAGAAGGTCGGCCAGATGCACAACCTCGAAGGACTTTCCTTCGTGATGAAGTACCGCTTTCCCCTTCTCCAACCGCTGTTTTTCCAGATCGGCTCGGGAGCACTGGATGATCTGGTACATGGTGTAGCTGGGAATCGCAAACCATTGACTGCCCGTACGGCAGATGAGAGCTCGGTTCGAGCCGATAGTGAATGGCATTTCCAAAGTGAAGGTCGTACCCCAGCCTACCTTGCTCTCAATTACCAGCCGGCCGCCCATGCTTTCTACCGTCGTAGCGACAATGTCCATACCAACACCGCGGCCGGACAGCTGAGAGACTTTTGCTGCAGTAGAGAACCCATTGTGAGTGATGAGTCTCAGGAGATCCGATTCGGTCAGTTGATCATCCTGCCTGATGATGCCTTTCTCCAGTGCCTTAGCCTTGATCATCGCGGTATCGATGCCTTTGCCATCGTCCTTGACAGTGATGACGATGTTCTTAGCTCGTCGGCAGACGTTTACCTCCAAGCTGCCATGCGCGGATTTCCCTTGAGCAATCCGCTGTGCTTCAGGCTCGATACCATGGTCGAGAGCATTGTTGAGTAGGTGGACCAGTGGATCACGCACAGCATCGAGCATGACTTTGTCCACGATTACGTCGCCACCGGTGAAGACGGTGTCTACTTTCTTCCCTAGTTTTGAAGACTCACGCTCGATGAGATTGGTCAGGGCTGGACGAATGTTTTGGAACGGTACCAGGCGGCTATCGAGAAGATCTCGTTGCAGGCTACTGATGAGCCCCGCCTGTTGACGGTAGGAGTCTTTGATCAGCTTGCCCTGTGCGAACATTTCCTCGACGTCTTGGATGGTCTGGGCCAGTTGAGCCCCCATGGTCACATTGAGAGCTGAAAGATCATTGAATCGCTCAAGCTGAAAATCACCTGCCGATTGATGGGCCAAGGCGGTTGGAACGGGTTGGTTTGTGTGAAGACGCAGGGCGCTGGTGAACTTCATGTGGTTCAACTGTTGCGCCTCGAGCTTCTCCCGAATGATGGTTACGATCATCATCAACTCGGCATGCAGCGCCTGTTGGCGATATCGGGCTGCGGTCAGCTCGCTGGACTGCTCGACTGCAGTGTCCAGTAGTCGCTGATCCACTTTGATTTTTTCCGAACCACCGCTTCGACGTTTGCTGCCGACACCGTGGATGGAGTCATGGGCTTTCGCCAGAATCTCGCGAATCACCGAGCTGCTGACAGGCTTGGTTGGGGCAGATTTAGAGGTTATGCCTTCGACCGAGTCGCGAAGAGTTCTGCTTTGCCGCTCTGGCTCATGGTGTACTTCCTGCTCTTGTGCAGTAACGGCAGAAATTGACGGTGGGACTTCAACGAGTTCGGGAATTGCTACAGGTGCCGGCACTGACTTGCCAGACTCTTCGGGGGTAGCTTCCGGGACGGCGGGCAAAGCTGGACTCTCGACCTCGACTGAGTCTTCCGGCTCCGAGGACACCACCAGACTGTCTTCCTGAGCGGGTTGAGCGTGAGCTGCCATACGGGCCGCGTGTCGTTTTGCACCACCTTTTCCTCGAGACCTGCGACGAGTCTTTTTGTGTCCTGACTCTTCCTCCGCCAAAGAGTTTTCCTCACCCTGAGGATGGACGATGCCTTGCTCGAACTCTTCAGTCTTAGGCGTTTCTTCTTCAAGCTCTGCGATAGATTGTGCTTCACAAGCTTCTAGGGTTTCGGCCCTGGCATCTTGGGTGGCCACCTTCTCTAGCTGGATATCTTGAAGGAGGACCTCGCCGGCTGTGCAGGGCTCTTGAGCAAGAAGGCCAAGATCCACTCGATTATGCTGGACTGCAGCTTCAACGCAACGGATCAGGGCCGAGGGAACTTCGTACCCGACAGCGCGACGCATCGCGCTAGTCATTTGATCCAATGCGACCAACACATACTCGACCAGCCTGGCGCAGTCATCTGATGCAGGAATGATGGACAGGGAAAGACTCTCGAAGAGGCTTTCCATGTAATGGGTAATCTCTCTGATCGAAGCTGCCTCTGCCATCGCTGCAGCGCCCTTCAGAGTATGCATCTGCCGCTTGATGGTGGTAACCAGGTCATGGTCATCCATCTGGCCCATCCAGCGGTCTACGTTCAGCTGAAGCTGAGGGAGAACTTCCTCGGCTTCTTCAATATAGAACTCAGCCATCTCCGGGTTGTATTCAATCGCCGGCGGGGCAGAAGGCTGCTGCGCATGCTTGGTGGTGGACTCTTGTACATCATCGCTTTCAGAGTTTCCCGGTTTAGCATGCGAAACTGGGTTCAAATTTTCCGGCTGATGACTTTCCTGCGGAGCATCCGGTTCCGGTTTAGCATGCGAAACTGGAGTGACCTGAGCGACCTCAACGTACTCAGCCTCTTCCGCTCCGCACCCCAATGCCTGGACAACCTCTAGCCAGGAGTGAAGTGCGGGAGTTTCAGTCTTCCAAGGGAAAGCTTGCTGGAAACGTTCAGCATCTGCCAGGAAATCCAGGAGGGCTTCTACATCACCCTGGAGCAGTTCGGCCTCATCACTTCTCAACTGGAACAGGCGAGTCTCTAGGGCTGCAAATGCACTTGCAAGCGGGAGGCAATCAGCACTGGACGAAATTCCATGAAGGGTATGAGCGACACGGCAAAACGCTTCGTTGACGTCTTTTCGCCCGCTTTTGAGATACGCACTCATTGCTGCGTATTGCTCGGTGAACTCCTGACGGAAGATATCGATCAGGACCGGATCGACGCCCTCGGGCATTTCCCGTTCTTGCTCATGGGCCAGTATCACTGCATCCGGCTCGGCAACGACTTGCTCGAGCTTGTTCTGGACTGCAGGCTGATGAGTTGCGTTAGTAGACGATGCCGGTATCTCTGGATGAGACGTGTATGCCAACTGCATTTCCGGATCAGCTTTAGCCATGAGTGCATCGGCCACATCTTTCACAAACAAGGAGACCTTGTTCCTGAGAGAGTATTCATCCATGCAGCGGAGGCACATCTCCACGCCGGAGCGCAGCAAGTCATGCTCCTCCGCATGGTCGAAATCCTCTTTGAGGGCTCGGTTTGTTACGCCTTTGCTGAAGGCAGCAACACCACTGGCGATCTTTCCGAACGACTCATGACCGTGCATACGGGCGGCCATGGAGAGGCGGTCTGCAGCCTTGTAGAGTTGCTCAATGGACGAACGACTACGCAGGTCGAGGCTCGTGAAGCTATCTTCGAAGACGCTCCTCAGCTCGAAAAGCTCGGTGAGGAACGGATCATCGTCTTCGCGTACCTCTTCCTGGGCTGCCTCAAATTTAATCAAAAGTTCGTTGGTGGTTACCGGAGCCACCTCCGTGAAATCTATCCCGAGTTCGCGGAGAGCTTCAGCTGCCTTCGTCAGGTTTTCGGGATCAGGTTCAAGTTTGGATTTGATGGCTTCGAGGTACATCTCAATCGCCACCAAGGCTTTCGCCAGCAGATCCAGCTCCGGGCTGTACGTGAGTTCCGCATTATCTAGGAGACCTACCATCCCAGAGCAGACTGCACCGAGCAAATCACCAACCTGTTCTGCTCCCGAAAACTTCAAGGCCGCAGCAGTATTGACGAGAGATGCAAGTCCGTCCTTCAGTTCATCCTGGCCAATGCCACTTTCTACGTGAACCGAAACGGAACGACGAGTCTTCACCACTTCGATCAAACATTCCGAGACGAGTGTGTCCAGAACGTCGGCACCGACACCCTCAATGTTCAGTGCCTTTGTCGCGTCATTTTCATTGATGAGATTGATGCGCTCGTCGAGGTAGAGGATGTAAGACTTCAGATCGTCTACCACCTCGGCAGCGATGGCAGAAATACCTTCCTTGCCAGCCACGAGTGCGATGGACTTATTGGCAACCCCTGCAAGCTCATCCTCGCCCACCATATAGAACACGTTCGCTACTGAACGCATCGCCGCGCTATATGCAGACAGCTGGACACTGAAGATGTCGTCAGAGCGTGCCCCCAGGGCCCGCCCCAGAGAGACCATGGCTGCATCCAGAAGAGGCTTCAGCTCCAGGACGACGTCAGCAATGGTTGTAGCCTCAGTAGATTCGAGCTTGCTCTGAAGCTTTGCCAACGAGTCGGTGTCGACTGACTTCCCGACATTGAACACCCTCAACGCGGCTTCGATGCTAGGCGTGCTTTTTGAACTTAGGCTCAGTACGTAGAGCAACGACTTGAAGCGATCGATACCCAGGACTTCCAGGGCGGCTTCTTCACCACCTAGACCGATTTTCTGAACCGCGACAGAGAGCATGCGGACCTGGGAGACGGTGTTACCGCCACTACGAAGGCCCCCGATGGCAAGTGCCTCGAGTAGACACTCACCAACCCACCAGAAATCGCCCACTTCCGGCTTATGAGAAACTTCCTGGAGTTCTCGGAGGACCTGGCGCATGTCCGCCAGCGCCCCTTTGTTCTGGGTCCCAATGTAGGAACTGAAGGCTGTCTGGAAGCGACGAGATGAGGTCGAGAAGACCTCCTGCTGCCGGGCATCGTCAACGTTATGAATCTTGCGGGGAGGATCAACAAACTCGAATGAGAGCATGCTAGGGGGGAGGCTGTCCTCGACAAGCAAGGGAACGCCCCTGACCTCACGGATTTCATTGATCTGCCTGGAGAGGATGCCAGGAGCATCAGGGGCTCCATCAATGACCATCTTGAGATAGTTTGGCAGCATGATCATGCCGGACATCATGGCGAGAATTGCGGGGGCCACCTTCTCCTCTTCGAGGAGTTTTTCTTGGACACTGGTGCAGACTACCCGCATTTCAACCGATAAAGCCGAGCCTCCGGGGCTATCGCAGACAGTCAGCGCAGAGTGAATCAACTCTACGTGTTCACTGACGTTGCGGAATGCATCGGCCATCGCCTTCTTCTGGTTGGCAAACCATTCAGCCTGTGCCCCTTGAGGAGGATTCTGTAGATCAGCATGTTTTTTGAAGTAGGTGTCGATAGACGCCTTGGCGATCTCGACGCTCTTGATGATCGGGGGCCGAATCCAGGAAAGATGTGCCGCGTGGACATTCTTGGGCATTGCTAAGCAACCCTTACAAAGAGATTGAGAAGGTGGTTAGGGAGTCGCTTCAACCCCAGCGGATTCCAGTTACCGTCCTCTGCGGGGCCGGTCAGTAAGTACCCCCCAATCGGCAACATGGCCGCCAGCTTCTGCAGTATTAGGTGCCGCGTTTCGACGCGGTAATAGATCAGCATGTTCTGGGTGATGATCACGTCAGGAGCGGTGAAGTTCACCGGACGCTCAGCAAGAATGTTGTGCTGCTCAAAGGTGACCATGTCTCGTATCCAGGCGTGAAACCGGACCTCATGCTGGCCTTGTGGTGCAGCGACATCGAGTCGTATCTCGGGGTGCCCGCGGTAGATCCCCTGCCGCGCTTTATCGATACATGGCTGGGACACATCGGTGCCATGCACATGAAATGCTGCATGTCCAGCGCGAAGCAATGTGCATGCGATGCTGTAGGGCTCTTCACCTGTTGAGCAACCGACTGACAAGACTCTGGGAGGTCTACGAATATCAGCACAGGCGTCACGGATAGCAGATAACGATGGGGGATATCGGAAAAACCGAGTTTCGTGATTGGTCGCCAGGTGCAGAATCTGGAATCTCTGCGCTTCCTCCAAACGCCCAGACACGAACAGCTTGAACAGGCTTTCGAGGGTCTCACCAGTTTCGCATGCGAAACTGGTAAGGGCCCTCGCAAAGGCAACACGCCGGTGCTCGTCAATTTCGATGGCAAAGCGCTCCTCGATGATCTTCATCCAAGAGTTGGCCATCCCCTCATCGAGAATCAGATCATCGACTGTATTCATGCGCGTTCGCGTTGCTTGCTGTAGAAGTCTTGAATGCCACTGTGCAGGTTCTGAGCTTGGCGATTCAGGTTGTTCATTGCAGATGCAGTCTGCTCGCTCGCAGCCGAGTTTTCGGAAGCGTAGTGACGAATAGAGCTCATCGTCTCGGATACCTCGGACGACTGAGAAATGAGGCTATTGGTCCGCTGATTGACGTCGTCAACACTCGTGGTGAGGCTCTCAGTAATGCTCTGAATGTCTTTCAGGGAAGCGAGCGCCGCATTGGAGCGGGTCAGCAGGCCCTGCATTTCGCTCAGTGATATGTCAACAGCGGTCTGGGTATCGCGAGCAGCTTCATTCATGTCCTTGAGCAGTTGCCCAATCTCGCTCACCACAGCTTTCGACTGGGTGCTGAGGTCCTGGACCGCTTCACCGCTCTTAGCCATCGCACGGGACAGCTCGGTATTGCCCTCGACTTGGTCCGATACCAGGTAGGCGTTGTAAGCAACCAGCTCGGACTTTGTCGCAACCTCTTTTACGAACTCACTGATCCTTTCCAGCATCTGGAACCGTTCGATCAGATGCTTGTTTCGATGCTGGATAGAGTTCAGGTGCTGGGTCTGGACCAAAATACCTTCGTGCACACCATTCACAGACTCACTGCCGGCGTGGACTTTGTTAGCCACGCTGTTGGCAACGCGCTGGGTATCACCCATGAGCTGCTGGATCAGATTGATGAAGGTATTCATGTCTGCGATCAGAGAGCTGATGTGCTCGATCGCCCGGAATTGCTCGTCACGATTGCGGTCAACATTGCGAGCTGTGGTGATGGTTTGTTCCGTCGCCGCAGCAAGCCCCATTACGGTCTGGCTGGTTTCGGTGAAAATCTCATGGAACCGCGCGAATACCTGGTTGAGCAGTTTCGCGATCTCTTTGGTGGAATCGCGATCATCTGTCAGGGTAAGGTCCAACTCTCCCCGCCCTACTCGCTCAATTTCAGTCAAAAGGAGACTCAGCTCCTTGGACCGTTCACGCTGACTACCCTCAATCGTGCTGCCGCGGGTTTCAACCGCCTGAGCCCGAGAAGCAGATACACGAGCCACCAAGAGGACACTCAGGATCGCGAGACCGATAGTTAGAGCACCCAGGACTGCCACGAGAGTTGGGTTGATGGCCCGTGCATCCGGCAAAGCCTTCACCGAAGCGATCAAGGTATCTGTCGAAGACGCGATCTTGTCCCGTGCCTGCCAGATTTCTTTAGCATGCGGAAGATTCTGGGCCGAGTTGGCGGAAAGGCCGCTTGCCTGGCTGATCAGGCTCTGAGCGGATTGAGCGCTTCGGTAGCTTTTGATCAACTCATCCATCATTGCCTTGTCACGAGGCAACGAATTCCCGAATGCGGTGAGCGCGCCTAAATACTTGCTAACCCCTGCCTCTGCGCCTTGCAGCCCGGTGGCATCGACCACTGTAGTAGCAGTGACTCCCGCTACGTCAGCTTCCAGCTCAGTGAGGGCCTGAGCCAGCTGGCTCTTCTGCTGGGAAGTAGCATTCAGCTTAGATAGCAGCGCTTCAGCCGAGCGGCCACTCTCAATCACTTTCACAACGGCCGTCTTCGCCTCCTTGGCGGATAGGCTGAAGGCTTCGGTCCCAGACTGTCCACTGATCAGTTTGGCGATCGAGGGGGCAATGCCATCCCAGGAAGCACTCAGGGACTCCAGGCTACGCAGTACCGATTCCGGTGCGCCGGGAATACCCTTGATTGGGTCTCCATTCCGAAGATGCATCAGGGCGCGCTCTACCTGACTTTCCGCCTCGACGAGCTGGCTTGCATATGCACCATCAGCCGCTGCTTTGTCTGCCAAGTAGATGGTTTGCATAGCGGCGGACTTCAGTTCGTAGGTTTCAGCCACATAGAAGGAATCAGCCCGAGTGTCTTTAAGGAAGCTGTATCCAGTCCATGCAGCCGCGCTGCCAGTTGCGATCAGCAGGACCGCGGTAAGGGGAACGAAGGAAAAATTGTTGCTCATGCGGTCCTGTCTCATGTGAGGTCAATCGTTTGCATTTTGGGATCGGCAATTAGCGCCTGAATGTCGATGACAGCCCACGTCCGGGCGTCGCCTGTTACGACTCCGACTAGGCAAGCACCTAACCCGGGTGGGATCTTCAAATTGGCATTTGGGGCGTCAGTGAGGTTGCCCGAAGGGATGAACCCAACCACTTGATCTACGATGACGCCTACGTCACCCACATCAGCTCCGCCCCGGACGATCAAAGCCACTGGGTTACTGTGTTCTGCCCTGGACATGGTCTGAGGGATCGAGAGGAACCGAGCTATGTTCACGAAAGGAATGATGTCTCCATCCAGCTTGGTTGCCCCGAGCAACCAGGGCTTCGTTCCGGGCACTTGCGTGGGACTAACAGGAACCTGAGTGATGGCGTTTACCGCCAATGAAGGGCTCAAGCAGTAGGTATCGCCGATCCGATACCCAATGCACTTGTAACGACCGCTGGAGATATCACTGCTCATCGATAATCGCTTCCATATCAATGAGTGCTTTCGCGATCTTGTCGCCTGTGAACGGCTTGGTCAGGTAGAGATCTGCGCCTGCCAAGAGCCCTTTCTGTATGTCGAAAGGTGAACTCGCACTGGAAAGCATGGCGATGGGTAGGTGCTTGAATTGAGTCGAAGCTCGTAGGATTGAGGCAAGCTTCAATCCGTCCAGGTTAGGCATTTCGATGTCGATGAAGCACGCATCAGGCCTAGCCTCGCGAATAACACGCAGGGCCTCGTACCCATCCTTTGCGAGGTGAACCTCGATATCAGCTTTCTGCAGAAAGCCGGCCCCCATCTTCCGCATTCCGGGGGAGTCGTCGACGATGCAGACAGATCGAATATTGGACATGGAACAACTCCTGATTCATGCCCTAATAATGTTCAGGAGGTGCCCTCTTCTGGACGTACCTGCCCTTACCGACCTCAAGCAGGTAAAAACTGGTCATATCTCAATGCACGGTTATGGTCCTCCCTTGTTTCTGGAGGACCTATGCGTAAGTCAAACCACCGGGCTGCATTCGCCAGTGATCCCAAATTTCTGGAGCGGATTGCAAGGCAGCTCCAAAGCGAGCCAACATCTACCCCGCCCTCCCCTGCTGATAAAAAGCCGAGCAAGGCCGTCCAGCGCCTCGAAAAAGTCCAAACCGCCAATATGGATGGGAGGAAAGACAGGATTAGCCTGGAATCTACATCCAGGGTACTGACCATTTGCTTCCCCGGGGCGAAGCTGGTCTCTCTCAACACCATGCTCCGCGTCCACGACGCCAAGGCCACCCGCCTGAAGAACACATGGCTGAAACGAGTGGAGGCCCTTCGATACACCTACAAGGCTGTTCTCGAGGAATGGATAGCCATTGCGACCTATCCTCTGTTGGTCGAGGAGGTATACATCACAGGTGAGAGCAGCTTGCTCGACCCAGAAAGTGTTACCGCGGCCTGCAAACCGGTTATTGATGCACTTGTTTCGAATGGGTTCTTGCCGGACGATGATCCATCCCACATTGCTCACCCCCTACCCTACACTTCCAGAGGCGAGTCTCCTGGCCTGGTGATCTGCTTACGTCCTGCAGGGCGGCCTTGGGGACTAATCGAAGATGCAACGATTCAGGTGGCCAGCTCATTAGGGCGTTGATTTTTGCGGCCAATCCGTTATCCCTCGTGTATCATGTTTCACGAACGCACGAGGGTTTCACGTGTATCAATCAGAGACCGGAATCAACCCCACAGAGTCCCATTGCCTGGGTATCAACCTAGTACCTGTTGAGCACCGAGACGTCGATGTTGATCTCATGCAGCCTGGCATCTGGCAAACCCGTCGGAACTTCACTCTTGCAGAGCTGGAAGAGCTAGGTGACAGCATGGTCAAGGCCGGGGGGAATGTAACCCCGGTGGTGCTATGTCCCCGGGCTCAGGGCGGCTACTTCATCATTTCCGGCGAACGACGTTGGCGCGCGGCGCAACTCAAGATGATCCCCCGCCTGCATTGTCGGATCGGGCACTACACGGATAACCAGGCCCGTTTCATTTCTGCTGTAGAGAACGTTCTCCGGGTGCAACTCAACCCGATCGAAGAAGCTCAAGCCTATGCAGACATACAAGAAACCGGTCTCTCCCACGAGCAAATAGGCAAGGAGCTGGGTAAAAGCAGGTCGCACGTCTCCAACTACCTGCGGTTGCTCACCTTGGACATCACTGCCAAGGACTTCCTGATCCACGGCAAACTCACGGCGACTCAGGCTCGCCCGCTGTGCTCACTCGACTCGAAAGGCATCCAACGTGAAGTCGCGACGAAAGCCGTAAGGCTGGGGTGGAGCGTTAAGAAGATCGAAGATGAGGTTGCCAAGCACCTCAACAAGCCTAAGCCAAAGGTCAACTTGCCCAAGCAAGACGCCGACATCGCACGTCTGACCCGGCTGGTATCCGATCACACGGGGTATCCCTGTGTGATTCAGAAGACACCGAGTGGCAATTGGCAGATGGGCTTTCTCATGACAGGTGACGATCAATTCGCAGGGCTTCTGGAGCGGCTAGGCATCAAAGTCGACGAGTGTTAGCCCCTACCCTCGAATTTGGGCACTCCGTTTCCATTATTACGACAGAAGCCATTGTTATGGCCCTGCCGAACCTTGCCGACCATCCTGCGGGTAGCCAGAGGCCGAAGGTATAATTTCGCATGCTAAACCGACCATTCCCGGTGCCAACTCTGCTGGCTATCGCTCTGACGGCAGTGTTAGCCGGTTGTACCTCCACCCATGAGCCGGTGGAGCTAGCTTCCATCGAGCCTCAATCCCAGTACGATCAACGTATCCAGGATGGTCTCGGTAGCCAGAAGTACACCGAATCGCAGATTCTCTACATGCGCCGCCTGAACGAGTTCAAGGATCAGATTGATTCGCTCGAAAAGCAAAAGCAGGCCTTGGAGGCGTCGCTTTCTACAACAGCCTACGAACAGGATCTAGGCTCGGGTAAAGCTCCCTCAACTGAGTCGAGCCGGATTGAAGAGTTCCAAGCGGCAACCCAGGCCTCACAGGCCCGGGTTGCTGAAGAGAATTCAAAGGCGGCCATACGCCAGTCCATCATTGAGAATGACCGTGACCGCGCATTACTCGAGGCTGAGAATCGAGCAATGGCTGAGATTGAGCAGTTGAAAGCTGCTGATGCAGCCAAGCAGGCCGATCTGGCGAAACTGAAAGCTCAGCTTGCGGAACAAAAGGCGGAAAGCTCCCGCACTCTTGAGAAGCAACGCTTTGCAATGGCGGTAGCTAACGCGGACGCTGAACGGCGAGCAGCAAATGCGGTTGTTGAAATCAATAACCAGATTAGTGAGCTGAAAGGGCAACTCTCCCAGCTTGAGACGAAATTGGCAGCGGCTCAGAAAGAGCATGAACGATTGGCTGATCTCTCCCGTCAGCTGCAGACACCTGTGGCGGTAACAGCAGCAATTACGGATCAGCCTTCGCCTGAGATCGGGAGCTTAACAGAGAGCCGAATCGCCGAAATCAAAGCACGACTCGCGCGTGAGAAAACTGAAATCACCGCCAAAGCCCGGACAGAGGTAGCGGCCTTGACGGCCGGCGCTGAAATCAAAAAGGCTACAGTCGTGGCCCCGGTCGTCACTGGTCGAGCGGTCTACGCAGGCTCCTATGGTGAAAAGCCAACCACCTACGCCAAGGTTGACGACAAGCCGGTCAAACAAGATGCGAAGCCTCTGGCTATCGCATCCAAGCAGGCACCAGTAGTAACTGTGGCCAAGTTCGAGCCTAAGATATCTCCGGTTGTGATTCAGAGGGGCTCAGATGCTGGTAGCGCGGTGCTTGCCGGCGGCCCTGTGACATCTTCAGTACAGTCCCCAGCACCGATCGTAGTATCCCCAAAGTCACGTGTGATCTACGACGTCCTCTACGTTTATAAGGATGAAGGTAGCTGGCAGAAGTTCCAGCGCTACCTGGAAGCTTACGGGATCAAGGATTTCGAACCGGTACACAAAGGGAGCACGTACTACCTTTACATGGGGCGCTTTTACGACAAGCTCGCTGCAGCGAAGCGCGTCGAGTATTTAAACCGCACGACCAATACCAATCATGCGACCGTGCACCCGCAAGAGGTGCCGATGTAACGCCGGTTTAGCATGCGAAACTCAGTGAGAAGGGGCGAGGGGATTCGCCCCTTTTTGTTTTTAGATTTCGCAATGCGGTCGCCGCCATGAAAAAAAGCTGCAAAGCAGGTGTTTTGACTTGAAATGGACTGCAATGCGGTTAGAGTGGACTCCATTGCAGACAAGGAGCCTCACATGGCCGCAATCCCGTTCAAGAAGAGAAAACTGCTCGCCGACGTCCATGCTGTTACTAACCAGAAGGGCGGCGTAGGCAAAACGACGATCGATTTCCATTGGCTGGTTTACTTGGTAGAGCAGGGATACCGCGTGCTGGGTATCGACCTGGACAGCCAAGGCAACTTCTCCAGTCGACTCGCGCCTGATTCCCGCAATGGAGGGCTCCGCAGCGCGCATCTCTTCAAAGAAGAACTGCCTGATCTCAAGCCCCTCCAGACGGCACTCGGCGCCGACTTGATTTATGCCCTGAACAAAGACGATGAGTTGAGTTCAGTAGAGCAGATTGGCTTGTCGGCGGTAGGTCCCTTTGCCAAGCACATCCAAAAGTTGGCAGAGGATTACGATTACATCGTAATCGACACCCCACCTACCAATGGGGTGCGGATGATTGCGGCATCTGTGGTATCGGATCACATCTTTGTACCTGTGGAGCTGGCGGCGTTCGCTGTAGATGGCGTGATTTCTCTAATCGAGACGTTCGATATGGTCGGGCCGTTGTTCGGCACTCAGATCACTCCTACTGGGATCATCTGCAACAAATACAACACTCGCGTGAACGCTCACCGCGAGTCGTTGGAGGACCTGCGAAAAGTAGTTGGTCCCAAAATTCTTCAAAACAGTCTCTCGATCCGAGGGGCAATTGATACCGCGCTGCGCCAATGCAAGCCCGTTTGGAGCATGCGAACCAATGGTGCTGAGCGTGAGACCGGCGTAGAAATGATCAGGCTGATGGAGGAAATGGCGCACCGAGCAGGCGTAGAAATCACGCCTGTGGTGATCGCACCGAAGGTGCCTCGGAAGAAAAAGCCGGTAAAGAAAAAGAGCCAATCGCGCGCTAAGAAAGTGGGGGCAATCTAATGGCTAAGACATTAGACCTAGGGAGTTTGACTCGACTGAATGACCTGATGGACCTTGGCCGGGCCGCACAGGAGAATCAGATTATTCTCCTCAGCGTAGATCAGATCGAAGTCAAACCTCAGGTGAGGAAAGACTTCAAGGAGATCGAGGAACTGGCAGCTAGCTACGATGACGAAGGGCAGCAAACCCCCATCATCGTTGGTCCGATGAATCCTGAAACTCAGAAGTACCCCTTGAAGAAAGGCGGTCGTCGCTATGCCGCTGCGGTACTTCGCCCAGGCTTTAAGCTGAAAGCTATCGTTGACGGCAAGAAACGCACGCCGGCCAAGGAGATCCTCTCGCAGCTGATCGAAAACGAGCAGCGGCAAAATCTCAACCCCTATGAGGTTGGTCAAGCCTTGGCTGAAGCCAAAGCTGAAGCTAAGGCTGCTGGGGAGCCCCTGTCCAACCAGGACTTGGCTACCTACATGGGGAAAAGCGAGACCTACATCTCCATTCATTTGGGACTCGCAGACCTTCCCGAGGAACTGGTTGACCTGATCAAAGGAGGCATTACGAGCGACAGCGAAGTCTTACGGGAAATGAAGCAACTGAAGAACCTTCAGCCCGAGACGTTCACTGCATTCATTGAAAGGGCAAAAGCGGAAGGCTCCATCAGCAGGCAGCAAGTACGTGATGCGGTCAGAGCAGCAAAAGGCAAGACAGTGCCCACGAAAGCTCCTCCGGCACAAGAACCGCAAACTGAACACCAAGCTGGAAAAGTCGGGCATCCAGCTCAAGATGGGGTAGGGAAGGGTGGTAATTCTTCTCAGGCGAACCCTCCTGGTCAGACCGACCAGTCCCCAGTTTCGCATGCTAAACCCGAGGGGCAGTCAAAAGCCCAGGGCCAGGGCGAGACAAATACGCCAGCAGTTGTAACCACCCCTTCGCAGGAACAGGGGCCGGCCGCTGCGCCGAATAGTTCTTCGAAGAAGAATGGTAAGGGATACATACCGATTACTGCGGAGCGTCAGGTAATCGGTATCAAGGTTGCACTGGACAGTGCGGTAGCGTCCGGGTATTTGATGAATGATCGCGTCAGCGAAGATCCTTCCAAGGCATGGTGCATGCTGATGATCGGCGGATCACAACAGCCCAAGCAGATAAAGGTGGATCAGATCGATATCGTCAGCGTCGCAGCGATGGAGACCGATGGCTGAACTAAATCTTCAGTAGGGGAATAGGGCGCTTCAAGCAATTGAGGCGCCCTTTTTCATTTTGGGACACGGCGTACTTGAATGGCGGGGTAGGGCGACCTATCGTGAAGGCGTTTTCTCGTGATCTCCCGCTGTTGGTGAACTCACTGATAGCTGATCACAACCCGCCCCCGCCTTTGAATTCAAGGGTTGTGGTGGGAGATTGGTTCAGTGACTGTATTCAGTCGCCGTTCTGATCATCTCGCTTCAAGGTGAACCTGGTGCTTTTCACTTGGTTCATCGTTTTGCGATGTTCCAGGTGCATTGCATCTTGATCATCGTGATCTACCTGCTTCACGTTCTTTAACAAGTCAGTGTCGCGTGAGTTCGTAAAGGACTTCACTCTGCGATTTTGCGTTTTGGTGTGAACACGCCCATTCGCCAATTTTGCTGAGCTGGTTGCTGCGTTGTGGTGACATTCGCTCGGTTTGGTGTTTGGTGTGTGCCCCCTTGGCCTCATCATTCGCTATTCCGTCGCAGAGTGTTTTCTAAGCAAATCTCACTCGACCCCTAGGGCGATCCACATCGCCTTCGGGAGGGTAGTGGTCGTCTCAATTCACATTGAGGACCACGACATGAAATATGCACTCACCTTTGCCTTTGCGCTTTCTGCTGCTCTCTTCCTTTTTCAGGGAGATGATGCGCGAAACACAATGACGAAGGTCCAACACGACAGATGTGCTTCCTTTGAAGCTGCTGGAGTTGAATGCTGATCTCGTGCCCTATGACTTAGTCAAGGGCACCCCTAATACAACCTTTGCAGGCTGTATTAGAGGTGCCCTAGACAGATGAGACGAAAGGCCCGGCGCAGCGATGCACCGGGCCTTTCTGCATTTGTAGACTTCATGTCCTTGATTTCAGCTGGGGGCCTCCTTAGCGTTGGAGGTGATCTTTCCCCCAGCTTTCGCATGCGAAATTCCGCACGGATGTCTGGAGAAGATTCCAGTCCCAGAATTCTGGAGCTGGGTTCTTTAAAAACTCGCGCTCGCGCAATTCCCACCCTTAGGGCAAGCCATCCCTAAGGGGACGTGGCTGCCTTGCAATTGGAGGTAGCTATGGATCGTCAAGACGACAATCGTCCGAAACTGTCTGAGGAAGTCCTGGAGCTGGTGAAGAGCAACGGCGGTTGGCTTAACGTGATCCCACGTTTGACTAGCTCGTTCGATGCTGCACTCAAGAACCATGGACATCTGGTCGACTGCCCTTTCCCACACCGTCACCGGAATGGGGGAGGGAAGAGTGATTTCAGATTCTCAAACAAGCCGGGCTACGAAGACCGCGCTATCTGCTCCTGCTTGCAGGACGGTGGCCGGGACCCAGTAGAGCTTCTGATCCTGGACGGCGTCGGTCGCAACTTCACCGACGTAATGTTCAAAGTCAGAGATGCACTAACAAACGGCAAAAGCTATACCCGTAAGGTCACTCCTGTAGTGGTCAATTCACGGGCTGGCATAAGTCCGGAGGATGAGCAGAAGCGGAAGGCGAAGCACATCAAGACTGCAGAAGGTTTGATCTCGCTAACCCACCCGGATGCTCTTCCTGGCCGTTTGTACTTTCAACACCGCGGTATCCCGCTTAACAGCAACCTTGGTGACGTGAAATTCCACCCGGCCCTCGAGTATTACGAAACCCGTAAGAAAGATGGTCAGGTTGTGAAGGAGCTCATCGGTCGGTTCCCGGCCATCGTGTCGGCGTTTCGGAGCAGGACTGGTCGAGTGGTGAATTTCCACAAGATCTACCTGACTCCGGATGGTCATAAGCTGGAAGGTGTCTCGAAGGTGAAGAAAATTGATTCCCCGTTGTCTGGCTTCAAAGGAGCGTCAATCCGAGTAGCAAACGTTGAAGGTTGCAGGACGCTGCATGTGACCGAAGGCGTAGAGAAAGGATGGGCAATCCACCTGGCAACAGGCGAGTCTGTTCGAGTAGCGCATGCCTGCACCACTCTGGCGACGTTGTTTGTCGATCGTGCTGAATTCGATAGGGTAGTTATCTGGTCTGATAACGACCCATACAACGAAGCACGTGGGAAATATGGCGATGGACAAACCTTTGCGTGGAAGCTCTTTATTGAGCTGATGCGTAAAGGGTTCGAGGTGGCCTTCATGCTGCCCGATGTGATTCACACTCCTGGAGCCAAGGGCCAGGATTGGGAAGATATCATCGTGGTTGAGAAGGTCGTTGGACAGCCATTGCCGCAACGCTTCCACCTCCTGCGTGCGAAAGCATGCGAAGGTGGGATCTTCATGGGCTTCAAGCCAGTCAACGCAGATGGCTTGCTCAGTGCCTGTGCGTGAGCGCTCAAGAAACCCCGGTCCAGCTTTTGCTGGTCTGGGGTTTTTTTTCGCATGCTAAACCCAGAGTAGCTTTGTTTCGACCTTGGACATCTTGACTACTAGGATGTGCTCGGCTAAAAAGTGTCTGTCCCATTTGCCTTTCTCCGAAAGAGCAAACCCAGACTACGTTGGTGAATTCACCGAGGTTTTCTGGGGTGCGACTCGATACTCGAATTCGAGTTAGATGAGCACAGACATTGTTGGAACAGACTGGACGATCGTCTGATCAGTCCACAATCTCGAGATACCAGGCATGTCCTTTGCTCCTGCAAGGTAGACGTGTTCCAGGAACGTGTATCTCCCCGCCATTTCGGTATGTGTGTTCGCACGCTAACCAGTCAAAGGCACCCTCCAGCTTCAATGCTTACCCCTGCACGGGATCTCTTCGCGAGCTTATTCCCGGTGCAGCGGGGATATAGGAGGAAACACCATGACAGGCCAAGTTGAACTTCTCGAAGCTCCATCCTTGTGGCAACAGCCGGAAGGTGAGCAATTGGAAATTGCGCAAGGGCGTTTTTTCCGTGGAGAGGATGACCAACCTGAAAAAGAATCTGAAGTCGTAGACTTCTAAACCATTCAAGAACCCACGAGGGCGACAAGATTGCCCTCGGGTAGTCGTGTGCGCCTAGAAAAGGTGATCGCATGACTTCGTTCGTGAATCCGCATTACATCTTCAATCCACTCCCGGATGAAGTAGACATAACGCTGTCTCCAACGCAGATCATGAAATCCATGGTTTGCACTCGGCTGCTGGGGTACTACCGAGCTCGTGTAAAACCCGAGGCAACCCCGCTCAACCTACTGTTCGGCTCAGCCTTGCATTGGGTGATCGAAGGGTTCGTCAAGGGATACATTCCAGAGGAGGAAATGGCCACTCAGTTTATTAACAAGTTCGAAGGTTTATCCGACGGAAAGTTGATAAGCATGGCCAAGTCTAAGTCTCGGGAAACAGCAGAGGTTCTTGGTAAACAATTAGCTGCAGGCTTTCCGTCTTACTTCCGTAATCTTGGCCTCAAGCCACTGATTATTGAAGGACAGTTCAAGTTGAAAATCGCTGAGCGTACCTTCATCACGCTAGTAATCGACTTTGTCGGTGAATGCACAAAACCAATATTCAACCCGAAAGGGGAGATGTTGGCTGATGTTGGCGACGTCGTGATCTTGGACTGGAAAACCGCTGCACAGCCTGAGGGTGAGTTGTTTTCCCGATACGGGTATCAGCTGACCTACTACTGGCTGGCAGTGAAATTAGCATGCCAGCAGTTGGGAATCAGAGAGCCAAAGCTTTGTGGTTATGCCTCAGGGCAGAAGCCCAACATCACGAAACCGGACTCCAAATCAGTTGTGAACGCCATCTGGCATCCAGTCCACTGGGTAAAACGGACGGCGGCCGACATTGAGGAAGCAGTGGAATATGCCCGCGTAGTTGCCAAACGGCTTCGCGCAGGTGAGTTTTTCCGTGCCCCTCATATGGCCTACGACTCACCCTGCGATAGTCACTCCAAACGGTGTGACATGGCGGGGCTATGCCTCGAAGGTTGCTTGTCGGGATACAGCGTTAAAGCAGGTCTGACACTTGCAGACCTAATCTGAATTTAAACAACCCTGTGGGGCAAAACAGCCCTACGGGGCTGGTGCGCCCTCGAGGAGGCTACATGCGTGAGTCTTATCGAATGGAGCGCTACGCTCAACGTGCTGTACGAATTCGCCGTGACAAGGAAGCTGAGGATCTCGCCAGTCGTAAGATTGGTGATTTCCTGATGCGGAATTACTTGGCCGAAGGCGCCTTACTAGCTGAAGAGTTTGGGAGGGTGTCGTACCACGAGCGTTTACAGCTTATTGCCAACTCCTCTGAACTCATCATGAGCTCCGACGGGGAGGAAGGCATCAATGTGGTATGGGGCTCGAATAAGCAGGTACTAACGCACAGGTTGCTGTCTCCGAGGATTCGGAGCGACTTCCACGGTGCGCATTACCTCGGTTCGTGGTCCCGCTCGATGCCCAAGTGGAAACACAATGAGCTTCGAGATGAAATCAAAGCCAAGTTAGAAGCCAGAGTTAAGGACCGAGTTGAACTGCGTAAGCAGGGCATGCTCGACTTCTCTCTGGATACTGACGATATGCCACCGCTATTCCTCCAACCGGAGGGCTAATTTCCAGCCCTTTCGGGCCGGAAGTTCAACACTTCCGGCGGGACGCCCTGGTCGTGTTTCACATAACACGCGACGGCGTAACTTTGGAGGCAACATGAGCTACATAAAAAACCTGATGGTCGTGATCATCGCGTCCATCATGGGTGCTTCTGCCTCCTCCCTGTTCGTAGGATGGTCTACTAATGAACTTCGCATAGTCTTTGTGGTTTCCATATTGATGACTGCACTCATTACGTTGAACTCAACGGCTCAGGGACGGAAGAAGCGTCCTAAAATGAAGCCGACGCGCACGGTAAAACGTAAATCGCGTCGGGCAAAGAAGCGTGCACGTAGCCCCTAGGTGAGTAGAGGATCGAAAGAATCTCTTATTACTCATCGCGAGGATGCGACCATGTCTTTCAGTGTGACTCTCGGAATCCTGTTTCTTGCATTCGCAATTTACTGGGGTTGTGACTACGTTGAGCGCCGGCGTGCCGGTGGCGACGTAGCTGGTACACGAAGCAGCACGCCATAAATTCCATGGACATACCCTGGGGGTGAAATTCCCCTTAGGGATGATCACCTCTGGGGTTAGGACAGGAGAAAAACCATGAACTAACTAAACTAGAAGGTGAATACCATGAAAACCAAAAAATCCAAGTTCGTTTCTAACCTAAAGCTATCAGTCGGGTTCGCCCTGTATGTTGGCTGCGGGGGAGATATACCAGCACCAAAAGCAATTGTTCCGATGATGTATTGGTCGGTGATCATTGCCGATTACGTGCTGCGGACAACGAACATAATTCGAAAATTGCTCAAACCGATTCTTCTCCACACCCCACTGGGGATGGCTTTCCTCGCTACGAGGTTTGCCCTGGATCTGGCCCTCGCGGCCTGTCATGCGGAAATGAAGCACATCGGAAAACCGGCCCGGTGATCGGGTTTCGGGTGGCCATCACCCGGATTTCGGGAAGGAGCATTCAATGAAGGCGTTTCAACAAGGCAAAGAAGCATATCGTTCGGGCAACTCCAACCAATCCAATCCGTACCCATCCATGTCCCAAGAGGGCAGGGCATGGGCAATGGGCTGGTTGGTAGCGAAAGAACCAGGCAACTGGGACGACATCGCACGCCTCTACGACGACCAACCAGGCTAAGCCAGGTCGGACCCTCCCGACCTGCAGGCGGGAGTGAACTCTTCAATTCTCCCGTCTGCAGCGGGTAGGAGCTTTTAGCAATGCAACAACGCCAATACAGCGACAACGAACTGTTCGGGATCATCCAGGAAGTCTATTTCGGGGCAACCAGCTGGGAGCAAGGCCGTCAGGCTGCGCTACGAGGCCGGACCTTATCTGACAACCCTGAAACTCCCGACACCATCTCCTACGACGAGTGGAAGAAGGGGTTCGTTCATGGAGCCGTCTACGACGTTCCTCAGTCAGAGCAAATCGAAGAGATCGTGATGGTTGGCATCCTGCCGGTCATTGAGGTCCAGGTATTGCCAGCACGCTCCTTCTGGGCCGTGCTGAACAACCTGCAAATCGATCTGCATCTCTCGGTTCCCGAGCTGGCTCGGAGAATCGGACTCGCAGAAGAGCGACTGTGCGCTGGGATGATCATGTTCGGGTTTTACGACTCGGATGCGATCCCCATGTACGACCGCGTAGCCGTCTAATAACGGGCCCCTTAGGGGCTCTCCTTGCTCTGTGAGCTGGACCAAACATCCAGCTCAGTGCTGGGTGTTTGCTCGAGGTCACCGATCTCACAACACCCGGCTCCGCGCCCGGGTGTACATCTCAATGCCCCGTGCGCGGCGGGTGCGAGGAAATACAAATGAACAACGTAGCCAAGAAGAACATCACCGTCGAAGAGATCAAAGCCGCTCACATCCAAGCTGTCACCAGCCAGAAGTTCGAGCCGGTAATGGTCCACGAGCTGTTCGGCTTCTCTACCCCTCTGAAGGGTTTTGAGAAACCGATCCCGGTACCGGCAGAGCGTCATCCGCTTTCGCCGAGTGTCGACAGCAATTACGTGTTCAATGAGAGCCTGGTTCGCCGGGTTCTCCTGAGCATGGCGACGAAAGACTCCATCATGCTGGTAGGCGAGAAGGGGACCGGTAAGTCCTCCCTCATCAACCAGATCAATGGCCGTCTTAACCGTCCGTCAATCGCAATCAATGCCGGCCCCGGTGTTGATGAAGGTTACCTGGTAGGGTTCCGTACCCTTGGGAAGGACGGTGTGAAAAGTGTTGATGGTGTGCTGAGTTATGCCTATCGCCATGGGCTGAGCTGCACCATCGACGAAATCTGCAGCCTGAATCCCGGCGTGCTTCTCAGTCTGAACGACATCCTCCAAGGTGATGAGGTCGTGACGCTGAAACACCACGGGATTGACCCTGAACTGGACCCGAGGGAACTCCTCGGCCTCGAAGGTGGGATGAACATCGTTCGTCACCCGTCGTTCCGGCTGTTCGCAACCGATAACACTGGTGGTAAGTCCTCGCGTGATCCCCGGTATGCCGGCACGAAGGGACAGAACGCTGCAGTACGTAGCCGCTTCACCTCCTTCAAGGCCAACTTCATGTCGGCTGAGAAAGAGATGGCTGCTCTGCATGGTCTGAACACTGGAGTGGATGATCTCAACATCCAACTGATGGTTGAGTTCGCGTTCCGGTTCCGTGTTGCGTTTTCGCAGGAGGAGGCGTTCGACAACATCTCCTTCCGTGAGCTCAAACGCTGGGTTACCAAAATGGCTCTGTATGATGATCTGGATGAATCCTTCGTCGACGCTATCTACGGCAACCTCGAAGAAGCGGACCAGGCTCTGGCCCGCGAACTCTTCGATGAAACCTTCGATCGCGACCTCGTACTTCCGGAAGAGTACACCACCTCGGTGGCGGACCAGCTGGATGCGCTGACGAAAGCTGCGGTTAGCAATGCGGCTCAGATAGCGTAAGGAGGTAGGTGATGTTCTACCTGACGAACGATTCGGGACGTTTCATCGCTGTACGTGGGGACGTGAATACGTTCCTCGTGACAGTGTGGGAAGGTTCAGTCATGCGAGGTGTTTCCGGTAAGAAGGAGTTGCTCTGCGGAACAGCGGAGGAAGCCTGGGAGCATGTTTGTGCCCAGGTTGCCGACGCTCGAAGCAACGGCTATTCGTCGCAGCCAATCGATCATTCCCCCGTGGAACTCGATGCAGCCCAGTCGATAGTCGCTGAGTTTGACCTCCTAAGCCGGGGAATCTATGTCCGTGTCAAAAGCTGCACTGCAGAGCAGTTCAATGAGGGGCTTGCCCACTTAGAGAATGTAGTTCGGGTGCTCATCGATGCGGGTCATCCCCTAGCTTTCAGGATGGTAGGCAATGAGTTTGAAGTCGCTTTGAACGGGGCTTCGATTCGTAAAGGCATCGCCTCGGTACGGGACTGGGAAACCATGTCCCCGAAGGGGCGAGAAATTTTCGAGGAAAGGGGCTTTATCGACAGCACCAACCTGCTGCCAAGCGGGAAGGGGTTATGGCGATTTAGAACCCAAGAGTCGGTTTTGGATGTCTGTGCACGGGCTTTTCTTGCCGAGCTCAACAAAGCCGGAGCCGAGTTCTCGGTAACGAGTGACTCTGACTACACCCTCGATTTCCAGCGACCGTTCCAACGCCAGTCCGTTCAAGAAATGGACTGGTACAAGACGTTCCCTGGCCTTCTGAAGGTGCTTGAAGATGCCAGTCTACTAGGTGGCTCCAGGACCAAGGTTTCGGTGCCCACCAACATCGGTATGTCCCTGTTCCTATAACTAGGCCCCATGGGCCTCCCTCCTTGTGAGCTGGACAAATCCGGCTCATGCCGGGTTTGTTCTAACGAGCCCGGCACCGCGCCCGGGCTTTTTTCTACATTGCCCGTGCGCGGCGGGTGAGAGGTAAGACCATGAAAATCGCAATCGCGAAACTGGATGCTGCTCTGGATAAGTTCTGGATTGGCGTTGTGCTGCATGCCTACCACCGTTTGATGAGTGCGCATTACCGCCGTAAGGCGGCGCGCCTCGCCCAAAAGGTTCAAGGCCGTGCAAACGAGATCCAAAACCCCGCCTACCAAGTGCGGGCCAAAGATCAGTTTTTAAGCCATCGCCACCAAGTCCTGCGTCATGACTTGGAAGCAAAATTGATCCGCGGGGAAACCTGCTGATCCATGCGGACTGCCCCTTCGGGGGCAGTCACTCCGCTCAGTGAGCTGGACCAACAATCCGGCTCACAGCCGGGTTGTTGTTCGAGGTCATTGATCTCAAACCACCCGGCTCCGCGCCCGGGTGTTCATCTCGATGCCCCGTGCGCGGCGGGTGCGAGGAAATACCCATGAACCTGATTCAGAAAGCAATCAAAGCAGCAAAAGACAAAGTCCTGCTCAAGTACCACCGGGTTGCCGCTCGGATGTACCTGAAACGGGCCACGTACGTTGCAGACCAAGTGATCTACACCCGCTTTAAGGTCCCCACTCAAGCACTTCGTGTGCTGCGAGAGAAGGCCAATGAGCACGCCCAGAAAGCCTACGCAATCCGGAAGGGAGTCTGATCATGAGTAAGCTGCAACGTACCGCGAAACAGTTCCAGGACGGTTGGATTTCCTTCCTTCGTGTTCTGGCAAGAAACTCCAAGATCAAGTTCGTGATTCGTCCGAATGTCAGACCGTGCACCGACGGTAAGGTCGCGTACCTGCCGTCTCTGCCGGCGAATTTGACAGAGGAAGACTTGATCCTGTTCAAGCGTTGGGGTTACCACGAAGTCGGCCACATCATGCACAGCGATGTGCCGTTTTTTCAGGAGTTCAGCATGGAGCATGGTGCCTTCGCGGGCCTGCTGCTGAACGCTGTCGACGACGTGTATATGGAATACGCTCAAACTCGGTCTTCTCGACGTTCTGAGCGTTTCTTCCGTCAGGGAGCAGCGATCATGTTCGATCGCGGCATGTTCCGGGACGGAAGCCAAAGCCCCCAAGAAGCATTTGCAAGCTACACCTTGTGCTTCCTTCGCAGCCGTCGGTGGAGTGAGTACCAGCAGCCTCTAGCGGCTGTTCGGAAAAACTTCGATGCCCACTTCGGTGAGCATGCCGACCAGGTGCGCGAAAACCTGGAAACCATCCTTCTGGCTGAGTACCCGAGCGTTCGTTCCACTCAAGACGCCGGCGATCTCACCCTTCGGCTGATCGAAATGCTGAAGCAGCAGCGTGACCAGCAGGATGAGCAGCCCCAAGAGGAGCCTGAAGACGACAATTCGGAAGGTGACGAAGGGGATGACCAGGACGATCAGCAATCCTCGCAAGGGGATGATGAGAGTAATCAGGAAGACGATCAGACCTCTGACAACGGCCAAGGCCAGGGCCAGAAAGATGATCAAGAACCTACCAACGGTGACACCGGTGGTCAGGGTAGCGATGACGGTAAAGCTGAAGACGAGTCCGACTCCAAGGCTGATGGCCAAGGTGCGCCGGGCGAGGATGACGCTGATGCCAATAACCAATCCGAGAATGCCCAAGGCGACAGCCAAGGGCAAAACGGGGTCGACCTCGCCGAGTTGATCGAGCAAATGCTCAGCAGCAATGGTGGTGACGATTCCGAAGTCCTGGATATGGACAAAGTGATTCAGCAACTCGCGACTAGCATCCAGAACGGTACCAACCCGGACTATCAGGATGCTGCTCCGGTTCCAGCTTTCGAAGTTGAACCGAGCGATGTGGAGAACCAACCCTCACTGGGGGCTGGAACGGTCAAGGACCTGGTCGAAGGGATGCTTGTTTGCCCTGCTGACAAGGAACATGCACGTGAACTGGCTGATGCGCTAGACCGCAAGGTCAATGTACTGGCCACGAAACTGCAGGCCTACCTGTTAAACCGAGAAGAAGCGGACGTCTACTCGACGCGCCGCGGTTCGCTCGGACAATCTCACCTCTACCGTGCAGGTATGGGAGACAGCCGTATCTTCGAACGTAAAGAGGAAACGGTACTCCCTACCGCAGCGGTCTCTGTTCTTGCAGATCTTTCCAGCTCGACAAGCTGGGTTGATCCTAGCGTTCTCGCGACGTTGGCGAAGGCGAAAGCCAAGGCCATTGCTGCTGGGGAAGCTATCAATGAAAAAGAGTACGAGGTGCAGACAGTTGCCAAATCCATCCAGCAGAGCCTGCTGATCATGGAGAAGGTGTTCCACAGGATCGACACTCCACGCGAGTTCTTGGGCTTTGCTCCAAAAACTGGCCATCTCAACACGGTGGTGAGGACCTTCGGGGACTCCCATCAAAACGCGGTTGACCGCATTGGCGGTCTGGACAGCATCACCGGCGGGAATCACACCCCGATTGGTGAGGCGGTTTTCCAAGCAGCCCAACGCCTGGCAAGCCATCCGGCACAGAGGAAGCTGATGTTTGTCCTCACGGATGGTGCTCCGTCGTGTGCGACCCTGGCTACAGAACAGACTGCGTTAGCGGTCGACGCTGGAATCAAGGTGGTGTACCTCCTCATCGGCAATGAGGTCCGAAAGGACTGGCTGGAAGAGGCGGGTATCCCGTACGCCGTTGCTGCAACCGCAGATGACGTTGGTCCAGCTCTTCTGGAGCAAGCCAAGCAGCTGCTGATGTAACCACTGATGCCGCCCTTCGGGGCGGCCTCCCTCTCTCCAACGAGCTGGAAAACCATCCGGCTCGCGCCCGGGTGTTCTCAATGATCACCCCGTGCGCGACGGGGGAGGGCAATTCAATGGCAACTCAAACTCAAGTCTACGGACGGTCAGTAGACAGCGTTTTGCACTTTCGTCGCGAGTCCACAGGAGTTCGTCTTACCCAAGCCGAACTCCAGGGCTACATCGAGGAGGTAGGAACATTCGCGCGCGATCTTCGGGTCCGGGATGAGGGCAACACCCTCGTCTTGAGCTTCAGCTGGATGCGTGCAACCTACAGCTATGTGCTGGACAAAACAGAGTACGGCTATTCCCAACGCACTCCGCTGGGAGAGGGCACGATTCTACGTCTGCTGTAACAGTGGCCCCCACGGGGGCCTTCCTTGCTCAGTGAGCTGGACCAAACATCCGGCTCACTGCCGGGTGTTTGTTCGAGGTCATTGATCTCAAACCACCCGGCTCCGCGCCCGGGTGTTCATCTCAATGCCCCGTGCGCGGCGGGTGCGAGGAAATACCGATGACTCAAGTAATCAGCGCTGCAAATGACAACAAAGTAGTAGTAATCAACCTGCTGGTTTCCGCGATGGCGGCCGATCGTCAGATCGACCTCGACGTGCTGAATATCAAGGTTGAAGAGTTGCACGATGAGATCCGGAAGCTGGTGACTGAGAAGATCTTCCCGAAAGACTTTCTCCGTAACTACGCCCGGCTTCGTGAAAACGGCGAAACCCTCCTGAAGCAAGACGGCTCCATCATGTGCTCCATTGGGGCGGTGATGAGCCGCAGCGAAGCGGTCATCAAGATCCGCGAGCTGAACAAGATCAAGGAGGAGTGGGCTCAGCAACTCGCTAAAGATGAACCTGGCTATCAGGCAATGTGCGACAAGCACCTGCTGGAGATGAGCCAGAAGGCAATTGCGAAAGGTGCCGACTCTGCCCAGGTAATGCTGCTGGCCGAACACCTTCGTAAGCGCCAACCAACTTGGGAAGAGGTAGCCGCACGGTTCAAATTCGAGTTTGTCGTCACTCCGGTAACAATGGAGGATGGCGAGTTCGATGCGGACCTGTATGAAGCACAACGCGACAGCGTTGTTGCTTTGCGGGAGGGTGTCCTCGGAGCAGTCATTCAACACGTCTGCAAAGAGTCCATGGAGATCCTGGAAACCCTCGACAAGAAGACAACCGGGAGCCAATCGGGCGAAGTGAAGGTTAACCCCCGAACTGTCCGTCGTGCTCAAGCGATGTGTGTGAAGCTGAATTCCCTGGCTTTCATTCACCCGCTTATCCGTCCCCTCCATGACGCCCTGAAAAGCGAAATGGACAAGGTGCCGGCTAACGGTTTCCTTACTGGTGGTGAATTCCAAAATCTGCGGGAATGCCTGAAGTCTCTGCGTGACCAGACCATCGTTTGGGACCGCTTGAAGAATGGCCAACCCCTGATCCAGGTAGCAACCACTGCTGCTGTGAGCAACATCACTCAGCAAGCTCCTGCGACTGCTCAAGCCAATCTTGGGCAAGCCCAGCAAGCAACTTTGAACCAGCCTGCTTCGACCGCTTCGGCGGCCGCGGCGTCCATGCCTGCAACTTCGGTTGCGAGCACTGTACAGGCTGGCGCTGCTGCACCTGCAGCAGCTGTAGCTCAAACCACCGCAACTCCGGTTGTTGTGGCACAAGCTACTGACGAAGAGGACGAAACCACGGTCCCGGACGCGGTTGAGTCCACGCCTGTTGTGCATGAGGAGCCGAAACCGGCTCTGTCGCAGAACTTCGCGCTGTTCCTCTAAGCAATACCTCCCTCCCACCCCTGACGGGCCACCACACCCCGTCAGGGGAGTGGTGCGCCCTATGGAGCGCACTATGCAAGTCGATCTCTTTGGTGAACCCATCCTATCCAACCCCATTCAACCCTCCTCGGAGGCGGATGCACCGGTGGATTTGTTTGGAGTAGCCATCAATCAATCAACCGCAGTTGAGAAACCCAAAGCAGTTCGAAAGGCCCCAACTAGGCTGGTAATCGACAGGAAGGCCCTCTGGTCCTCCTCCGGTTATTTGCCTGGCGTGAAAGAGTTGGATGAGGATGATGATTTGTCGGATGCACTCTCGACGTCGGATACCCGTTCAGACAATTCCACGATCGAGCGCCTGGAGAAGGCTCTCGGAATGGCACCGGTCATCAAAGATGGCAAGTGGCAAACCGACGAGCTCGGATACCAGTACCGCCGAGTAGGCAAGCCGTTCAAGGGGAGTCGAGTTTTCGGAAAACGAGGCTCGATGATCTGGGAACTCAATCGCCAGTTCGTGCTGACCTCCGCGAGGGATGCTCTTGAACCGGTGTTCACTGACCCCTGCTGCTGGCTCATCATCAACTCCGTCCATGTGCTCGCCATCCGGCTGCGCATGATGGAGGAGGATGAAGATCCGTATGCATGCCTGCAGGCCTTCCTGCAGGTCATGACGCAGCACGACTTCATCGATAACTCCCGAACGGGGGAAACGATCCGCAGGTTGACCAAACGGGACCAGATGCGGGAGAAGCGTGCAGCGGCACGGAAAGCAAAAGAAGAGAAACCGGTTTCCGACTCGCTCATGCGAGAGATGGAAAACGACGACTTTGATTGCGACGAGTAACTCACTGCGAACAGACCCCTGCGCCGGCGGGGCCTGAAAATTCATTCAGCCACCCTCGAGTGTGCGAACTGGGCTCCGGCTCCCAGAGGAGAAACATCATGACTCATGTTCTGAAAGCAAAGCTGACTGCTGTTGCCGATGTGGTTGTTCTGAAACTGGCTGGTGCTGTCTGGAAACTGGTGAAGGTCTTTGACCCGAGGCCGGTCCAGGAGCACTTCGCCGCGCGACCACCTGTAAACGGCGTGACATTCGGCAAAGTCTTCAGCCTCCCTCGGGAGGATGCAGGCCAGTCGATTGTTCGGTTGGGCTGGCAGCACATCAAATCGGAGAACAAGAAAACAGGGATCGTCAGCCGTAAAAAGCTGGTGAAGATCTTCAACCCTGCAAACGGCCACTTTGTGGTTCTGTGGGCAATGGGAGCAAACGAAGGTCGTCCTTTGCCCCGGGATGCCATGGCGATCGATTACGACGCTAAGTTGGCCCTGGGGATCTCCAAGAAGGAAGAGGAAGCGGAACTGATTGTTGGCGAAGCCAACCTCGGTGACCGCGAATTCTTCCATATGTACACCGACCATGACGCATCCAGTCGTAGCGCTCGCGCTCTCGGCTGGTATCTGTTCATGGCTGGTATCGGCTGGTCCGTGGGAGTAACCGTCGAAGGATTGGTTACCGCAGTGCTGCGGATGTTCTAAGCCTGAAGTGACACCGCCTCTCCCTTAGGGGAGGGCGGACGTCACCTCCAAGCATCCTCGACGAGGGCGTTTGGAGGTGGCGTCCGCCCTTTACCGAAATCGAGAGGTGAATCATGAACGGTGTATCGAACAGAGCCTACGACCTGCTGAAATCCTTCGGGAATTCTGGGCTCACACTCGAGAGCCATTTCCCCAAAGGGGTGGAAGGCAACATAGCCCGCCACACAGCGCCCAAGTTGATGTTTCCAGACTCAATGCCGCTTGAACTCGTTCGCGATCACATCGAGCGCTGGAACCGGAAGCTGCAGGGGCTGTTTCCTGGCATGGGTTATTACGCTTTCAGTCCTGCGGACGAGATGGCGAATCCGGGGAACCACGTGCTGGTTCTCTTTGCCGATGATTCCTTCTTCAAAGCTTTTATGGGCGGCGTCCAGAAAGTCGACGTACTCACTTCGCTGTGGGACTTCGATGCCTGCGTTCGGCTGTTGCGGTAATTTCCGCGGCAGATCGGAGCGGCCAAGGGCGCGCGTGGACCTGGTCACGCTGAAGGGGGCTGAGAATCAGCCCCCTGGCGCTCAGCCCCCCGTTTTCACTGGAAGGCCAAGTCCTTGCCGGTAACCTCTAGGGCATCCCATTTGGAAGCCCTACCATGCTCGATCTTGCTGACCTCGATCACACCCTAATCTACTTCGTTTCATTCCTCGCAGCCTTCCTATCCATCCGACCAACTCTGCGTGCCGCCGGCACTTGCGGAGCGCTTTTGCTCGCCTGGACATTCGTAAAACTGGAATTGACTTTCGACCTGGCCGACCTACTGCTGAATGAAGGTACAAATCCTCAGTTCATCACCGCAGGAGTCGCGGCATTGGGTATCTTCGGCCTGGCGATCAGGGTTTCCCGCTCTCGGTGGAGAACAATGGACCGTACCCTGATCTTGGTAGCTCTGATCAGTGTTTGTCTCACCACTGCCGTTTTCCACCTCGTCCTCGTGAACCGTGTTCTTCCTCTCTGGGCAAAGGATCTCGCTTGGACGAACTACAACCTGGTTGAAGCCTCTGCAGAGTCTTTCGCCCCCAAATGTGAGCAAGCAAAAGTGACCTGCTGGCGGGGCACCGCATTCGAGGATGGGGCCTTCAAACCCGAACTTAGGGAGCAATTGAAGGGGGTTGATTCCTTTTTCAGGGCTCACCCCAAGCCATTCCCGCAAGGACATGGTTTCGGTGTGTTCAACGACCTCTCGGATGATGGCGTCGCAGCTGTGCTCTATTACCTGGACAAGGGAGAGGCACGAATCGTGATTGATAGCGCGGGCGCCACCCGGGTCCATCATTTGGTTCGAGAACTGTTCTACATGCTTTGCGGAGTCGCCCATTCGGTCTGGATTGCTGGTGCGCTGTTCCTCATCGCGTTCCACCGCCGGCGTTTCATGAAAAGGGGGGCTTCATGCTGATCGACTTCAAGGCCGAGCACACACAGTATCTTAAAGGGCGGCCGTCAGATTCTGGCTGGGTGTATACACCCGCCAACCCGAAGATGCCGGCCAAGGGGAAGTACCTGGCTGCTCACCAGGTGTTTAGCAATAACGCTCTCAACGCTGCGATCTACATCCGAAACGACGTGAATGCCGCCGGCGAGGCGATTAGTGTGCACACAGCACTCCGTCTCACGTTCTCCCATAAAGCGAAGGGCAGGTACCTACTAAATGACGACCCGGACAAGCTCAGTCTCAACCTTGGGCTCGGCGCGGTACGTGAGTTATACCGTTGGCTCTCTGACCAGCAGCCGCGGTTGGAATACGAAATAGTTCGTGCGAGCGCATCTCCAAAACGACTCCAGGGCTTCACTCTTCAGGACGGCCAGTTCGCCCGGATGCTTACTGCAACAGAGTTCGACTCGGAAGCAGTAGGTACGCTGACCATCCAGGTTGGGCTATCGGATGACGATGTGATCCATCTGCAATTTTACTGCCTTGGTTACGCCAAGCTGATCTATCCAACATTCACTGATGTGGCGATCCTCGAGCTGCTGAAAGCGCATACAAGCTCTACCGACCTGACAAGCATTCCCTTCCCAGTTTCGCATGCGAAATCGGACAACGTAGCCGCCCCCCAGCGAACGCAAGACGATGATCGTGGTGTGGCTGAGGATGAACCAGATCCAGTGAGGCTGGAGCGTTGCAGAAAGGCAATCTACGCCGTTGGGATGCAACGCTGGAAAGGCTCGAGAGATGTCATCGAATTCATCCAGGACTCTGCTCCTATCGCTCAGATGGACCGGTTAATCAAGGACGGGAACGCCGGGGAATTTACGGAGTGGAACCGCATCGCTGACATGTTCAAAAACTCCTAACTCGGACCTAGAGGCGGAATAGGGCACTCAACTCCCACTATTGGGGTATGAATGCCCAAATCCCCATTTTCGCCCGCATCAAACAGCACAACGCCGAATACCCACGCGAGCTCTTCGCTGCGAAGGAAATTAACCGGCTGCTGACCAACGTCGACTTCCCAGCTGAAAGGATCTGGCTGGACCTTCGTTTCGACCCCTCAATGACTGACCCAACTTCATCCGCTCTGGATGTGATGATGATCAGTGGGGAGGCGCACGGCATAGCTGTACTCCGGATTCAGCCCCTGTATCTGCAGCAGGACATGCAGACGATGGTGGACGAAGCAATCCCTCACGAGCTCGCACACATCCTGCACGCAATAGACGTCAAGCAGAAGGGCGAAGAGATCGGGAAGTTGCATGACGAAGACTGGCAGGAGTGGCTATTCACTCTGGCACCGAACGCTACGCCTGCCGCAAAGGTAAAGGGTACGTTCGACGATCGTCCCGTAAAGCTCAGTAAAGGAGGGCTTGCCGTCGAGTGCGAGTGTGGTGGAGATGAGGCCATCGCTGTTATCGCCGACACCACTGGCAATTCCGTGAAGCTTCAGGAAGAAGAGCTCGAGTGCTCCTCATGCAAGTTTCCATATCACCGGCTTTCCCAAGACTCTGCCCTGCCTGAGGGCATCGCCTCGGACCTGAAATTCCTCGAGGGAATCAAATGTATCAAGCTGCACCATCCCAACCTACAGCGCTGAGTCAGGCCATTGCCGGACTCACTCACTATGATCCCATCAGGATCGGGAGCGACAGCCGCGGCCAAACCGTGGACTGGGTGCTGGCAAAGTCCAGCAACTTTAACGTCCTCTTCGAAGGGGCAAGCGGCGCAGGCAAATCCCATACGATTCAAAATCTACTTGCGCGTGTCTACAGCCGTGGCATGACATTCCACGTCCTGGACATCAAAGGCGACTTCTCCTACGAGAGTTTCGAAAAGGCTGGTCTCAGCCACCTGGTTCGGCCGGAAGACTTCAACGACATCACGTTCAACTACTTCGAGGGCGGCAGCTCCCTCAACCCACTCCAAGTCCCGAGGACGAAAGAGGGGGGTGGGGTACTGATGACAGTCGAAGGTATGAAGCAGTTGGTGAAGGTTTTTGCACCGAATACCGGCAAGCGGCAATTGGACTACCTCGAAGAGATTCTGAACGAGGTTTACCGCAAAGCCGGAATTTCCCAGGACGACATTGAGTCCTGGATCAGACCTTCCCCGACCTTAGATCAGGTCCTTGATGAGATCGATCTCGTGTTCAACTCCATCTCGGCCAGCATGGATTCGGGGTCGGTATCCGACATCATGAAAGCCTATGGCCAGGCCAAGTCGAAGGCAGAGAAGGCCATCGTCAAAATGAAGGCGGATGGCAAAGATCCATTAGAGATCGAGGACAAGGTCAACGAGATCCTTGATGACTTGGAAGGAGTCCTGCATGGCTACGCCAAAAAGCATCTGGATTTCCAGGCGCTGCAGAACAAGTCCACTGGCAACGGAACGTTCTGGGAGTTCTGGTCCAAGGATTCCCTTTTTGGCTTGCGCAGCATCATCCAGGGCATGGTGAAATCCCGTCTATTCACTGGTAACCCTTCAAAATCACAGGCGGGCAAAATCAACCGATACGTCCTGACCGATATCTCGTCTGAACACCAGCAGATCATCATGCGTATTGTGGCAAGTCGTGTCTTTGCAATGGGAGTGATGGATACTCGAAGATCTGGTCTCTTCAATCCCGAGTACCCAAGCCACATCCTGATCGCGGACGAAGGGAAGCACGTCAAACAAATTTCGTCCTCGCCTCTGAGTCCAGTGAACCGAATTGCGACCGAGGGACGCGGTTACGGTGTGGGTGTTTGGGCTGGGGTTCAGCAGCCAGACCAGGTCACTCCGGACCTCCTGAAAAACGTCTCAACCTACTTCCTTCTCAAGACCCCCGAGACGACTTACGGTGAAGTAAGTCGGATGTTCGGGGTCAAGCCTTCGCTTCTGAAGCAACTGCAGAACCGGCAGAACGTACTCTTCAGCGCAGGGGACGCCTTCACTCTAGTAACCCACTTTAAGGAGTAGTAGGGATGAAGAAATATGCTCTGCTTCTTTGCCTAACCCTGACTGGGTGCACTGGTGGCAAAACCATACTCCCGGTCACCGCGGCGGACATTCAGGACCGCAGCCTTATACTCGGGGCTCAGCAGGCTGTTCAACGAGGGCAGTACCAAGAGGCAGAGCAGCTCCTCTCCAAGTACGTCTATAGAACGGACAAGGGCGATCTGAAAATCCAGTTCTGGGGGCTCAACGGAGAGAGCAGGAAAATCGCAATCGACACTGTGATTTCTCTCCTCTGGGAAACCGGGAGGGACCAGACGCTGGCTCAGTTCGCAAAAGAATACCTTTCGGGAGACGAGTACAAGGTCACTATGTGCCGACTCTCGGAACGGCAGGCGCATTATCCGGAGGCGTATGCCTGCTGGAACAACCTCGGCCATGAAGACAGAGCGGAGAGGACTATTCGCACTGAGGCTGCCCTTCGCATTCTCGGGACCGAATGAGCAGCATCAAGTGATTTGAGTTTCGCATGCTAAATCGGGCGGTCAATCACCGCCCGATTCCTCTTCTGCGCCACCATCTCGAGTGGGGCGACGAACTTGAATTTTGTAGTTCGCCATACCCCAACGGTCGACAACCCCGGGTAGGAGCTCTTGCAGGGTTTCCTTGTCTAGCAATACGCAAGCATTGAAGTTGATCACCCCAATCTTCACATCAAACAGGCCCGATGGGCTGTCATGATGATTGTAGCTATGGAGCAAAAGCCCCATACCCTCGAGGGTCTCCAGCATCACCGGAATAGCAGGGTGGGTGAAGGTACGGGTATCAACTCCCATCTGAAGCTGACGGCTCAACTCCAGCGGCAAATGTGAGCCGATCGACTCAAGGATTCGTGACATCGGAATGATGACGAACTCCATGGCGTCCTTCGTCCAACCCTCTGCTTCTCCAGTCGCCCGGAACTTGTTGATGTTGGCTTCGCCGACAAATTTCAGGATGGCCTCCCTGATCAGTTCCTCAGTCTGGGAGCTTTCCTTGGCTGCGCGAATACCATCTTGCTTCTCTGCACGGATCACGAAACCGTCAGCGTGTCTCAGCGCTTGGACCAACTTCTCAACGCGCGGGCCAGAAGAAACCGGAAGCATTGCAGGATGGTGGTAGTAGCGCAGCGCAAGGGTGAGTACGTTCTGATCCTCCGGCTGGAGCTTCGCGAACTCCGGCATCTGACGCACGATGTAAGCGCTGTAAGTGTTGTGGTGTGTTGCGTCCTTGTTCTTAACCCACTGGCCAGGCGCCTTCTCGGCATATGCCAATAACTTATCCAAGTCATGAGACAGCCCAGCGAGATAAGCGAGAGGTTCCTGCACATTCTGGCGCTTCAGATAGGACAAGACCTCCTTGGCGATGGCGAGGGAATGCTCGCGTAACGTGGCATCGGCATGGTGAGCGCCGACACTGGCTGGGACTGTGGGATGAGCAGCTAGTAACTCATGCACGGCCAGTTCGAGGTGTTCAATGGGCGTCGACGGCTCCCGGCTCAGAGCTACCTGTTTTCGGTTGCATCGGAAGAAGCGTTGGTTGTAGGGGTTGAGGTCTGTTACCCCTCCAATTTCCTCTCCGGTTCGAGGGTCCTTGTTGTTCCTGAGCAGGATCATCATGGTCGATCCTGGAATAGAGCATTCGTACTCGAAGGGATCGTCGCTCACCGCAGTGGCTTCAGTCGAAGTGTTCCGCGGTCGGAAATACCTGGAAGCTGCAACCCTGGCAATGGTGTAGACCATAGCGGCCGCGAAAATGCAGTGCAGCACTTCTACCAGGACTGCAACCAGCGTCCCTACGTAACCACCAGATGCGATGAGCTGAACCACTGCATGAGGCTTGAACATGTAGAAGTGGGGCGACAGGGCTTCAGCCTGGAAGTCCAATGCCTTATGCGTGGATTCTAAGTAGGCCGCATAGCCCAGGATGACAACTGCAATCATGACGATCAGGGCAACAACCCCAGATGAGGCTTTGACCTTTGGTGTAGAAGCGGACATGACTATCTCAACGTGGTGAACACAAGATCACGATGCAGGTTTTAAAAAAGATTTTCCAACCAAACCCCGGATTTGGAGCACTGCCTTCCCACTATTGAGGTAACAGAAGCCTCTATGGGACTCCGCAGTGAAAAAATCGATCCTCATCCTGGGCGTCAGCCTCCTGAGCCAGGGCGCCTACGCTTCCGCCTTTGATGATTCTCACCTCGCGCGGAGCGAAACTCTCTCACCGTTCGATCGCACTTATGAAGCCGGCAGGGCGCAGCAGGTGATGCAGCCCATCGACTACAAGCGGTCTACGCAAACGCCTTCAGCACCTGCGGCAATGATCGACCTGTCGATCGATAACCCCGTTGCCTCGGTAGAAGAAACAGAGACCGAACGGCAATACAGGAAAACTCTCGAAGACCTGGAACGAAACCGCCAGGCCCTGACTGCCGCACGTAGCGAAGCAGAACGCAATCTCATCGCTGCGCAGAAGACGGCGATCGAGGCTGCTGCAAAGCGTAAGCAGGATCTGCTGGCGCAAGAGGCCGAGATTCGTAAAGCCCTGGAACTGAACCGAGCGGCGCAGTCGAAGGCTGATCAGGTACAGGTCGCACAGCTCACGGACATCGAACAGATCCGCACAGAAAGCAAACAGCTTCTCATGCTGGCCGAGAACAACGCGGAGATGATCGAAACGGCTGCTCGCAAACGAGTGACCCTGGAGCGGGTAGACCCGACCGTGGTGATCAACGAACCGGTTGAGGCCGAATACCAAGGGGCAACTCTGAAGGAGATTGTGGAAGGGATCATGCCGGTCGGATGGCGTGTGAAAACAGCCTTCTACAACAAGCCTGAGCTTGAGACCCGCCGCTACGAGTTCATTTCCACTGACGCCCGTGACATCGCCCTGCGCAAGCTCACGGCTTCCGTCCGGGACGCCCGTGTTCGCTACCAGTATTTCTGGGACCTGACTGACGAACAGGGAAATCCGTCTCCCATGATCCTGATCACCGACCGCCCGAACTAAGGCAGCCACACCCATGAAGATGAAATCCATTGCCCTGGCTCTGCTGGTTGCCACCGGCCTGTTGGGATGTACCAGCAGCTTCGACATTTCCGAAGAAGCGAAAAATGCCCCCCTGCGACCCGAAGCGAAAGATGCTCTTCAGGCTGCCCGGGGTAACACTTTCGTACGCGAGATCAGGACTGAAGATATTGCGAAAGCCCGGCCGATTTTCCTAACGGCACAGAGCAAGCCGCTTCGAAGCGTGCTGCAAGACACGCTGCCTGGGTACGCGATCATTCCGAAGGGCAAAGTCAACCTTAACGATCCAATCGATGTAGCTGCTGCTGGGATGACCCTTGCAGATTTCATCGAATACATCGAAGGGACCCGAGACCTGAACATCGAGATCGTAGGAAAGCGTGTAATCGTTAGCGACTTCGAAACCCGCGAGTGGAACCTTGCCACTTTTGCGTCGACTCGGAACGTCAACAACGTCATCGCATCCACTCAGACTCGGGGTGCTAAAGCAGGCGACGACGATTCCAACAACCAACAAGACTCCAACGTCTCGACTGGCACAACCATCGGTCTGCAACTCTCTGAAGATGAGTGGCTGAAAGTGATGGAAGGCGCTCGGACGATTATCGGTGCCGAGAAAGAGTCTGATAAAGGTAGCCGTGGTCGCACGCAGGGTTCTGCAGGTGCATCGAGTGCGGCTGTCGGTGGAAACAGCAACGGCAGCAGCAACAATAATGGCATGACGAGCGGTTTGAACTTCGATGCGCCCTCGCCAGCAGATTTCGGTCTCCTGACCTCGAGCGAAGAAATTGAGCCCTACATCGAGGGGATTCGCTCCGTTGGCATTATCACCGCCGGCGGCAAGCCCTCGAAAATGAAAATCCTCGACCGCTTCCTCAAGCGAGCGATCGGCGAAGCCACCAAAATTGTGAACGTGCAAGTTGAGGCCTACGACGTCATCCTCAACAACGACAAGCAGAAAGGGATCGACTGGGATCTGCTTGTTAAGAGCACAGTAAACGGTAACCCGCTGGGACTTCATTTCTTCAACACGAAGACTGAAACCACCGACCCTTTCTGGAATGTCCAAGGAACCTACGAATCTGAGCATGTCAAAGCCGATGTTCTGATCCGATTCCTGGAAACCTTCGGTCGAGTTGAGCTCACCGACCAGCCCAACATTACGGTCCGGAATGGTGTCCCGGCCCAAATCTATGCGGGCGAAGAACTCACCTACATTGTTGACGTCGAGCAATCCCAAGATGAGTCGGGCAACGTAACCGTTACCCCGAAATTGGGCCGTTTGAAAGTCGGCGTGACCCTTAGCGTGACTGTGCGGGTGCTCGATAACGACCAGCTCCTGGTTGATATCTGGCCGGTGATATCGAACCTGAGTGGCAACGACACGATCGCCATCGGTGATTTCCAGTTCGAAACTCCTCGTGTGAATCTCAAGGAGTTCAGCACACAACTGATCACAAGTTCTGGTCGCGCAGTACACCTTGGCGGTCTCATCACCAAAAAGATGAACCAGGCTCTCCGCCATTTGCCTTGGCAGAATCTGGTCACCAAAGCAGTGCTGAACCCTCTTACCCAGGACATCAACAATCAACTCGACAGACGTGAGCTGGTCCTGGTTGTCACCCCCACATTGGTGGAGGGTGCTCTCTAATGAATCAGTTGCTTCTTGGCGTACCAATCCAGATTGGTGGCGAAGAGGTCATCATCTGCCGTGACTCCATCGGCTCGCAGGCGCTCAGCAGCTCCCGCGAGTCGGAGGTGTATACCATCATTGAGGGGCCACGCGAAGACGGCCGGCCAGCGATCTACATCGACGAAGATGAACTAAAGTCGATGCGAGAGTCGTACCCGGGCATTAACGTGTATGGACTCTGGCAGCTCCTGTTCGCCAACAACCTCGTTCCTCTGGGGAACGAGGTTATTATTTTCCCCATGGGTCCTGACCGCGGGCTTTATCTGCGGTTGGACTCTAGTACGGATGTCCATAAGCCTTCGAGCATCCTGAGCTCTTCTGAGTTTGTAGATAATTTCATCCCTGAGTGGATGGACTACGACCTCTCAAATGCTTCTCGCATTAGTCTTGATAATCTTGATCTGGTGTTACCCACCAGTCCGGCATATACCCGACAAGAACTATTCGAAAAGCAAAGGCACGATCAAACCAAACGCTGGTATATGGTCGCAAGCATCTGCGGCCTGATGCTGATCGCCACACTTGTATATAACTACGGCATGTACACGCTGTATAACGCTGATATGGCGGTCTATAAAACCAAGCAAATTCAAAGAGACGAGTTAGACACCAAGATTGGCGAGCTACTGCGTGAACGACTGGATAAGTGGCCGGACAACTCTGCTGAGCTCGGCAAGATCAGTGAGCTGGTTGCTTACGATAACAACCTTGAAACTTCACCTGATGGTGAAACTCATGTCGGGTTCACGACGCTGCACCAATTTGTAACGAGCAAATACTTGCCATTCGATCCGGCTGAGAAAGTCCGAGGCATAGTTTCGGAATTCACTCCCCACCTGAATTACGTCATTCGAATTGACCCTTCGGAAATTGGCGGGAGCGACAACCAATGATTATCAAGCGCTCAAAACTGTCTATTTCAACCTTTGGCTTTTCGAATCTGATGTTGATTGTCATTGCAGCCGTGGCAGTTGGCGCCGTTCGATTCAGCATGACCATGGGGGAGAGCCGCACTCTCCCAAGAGACTTCGATCAGATCGATGCAGTAATTGAAACTTCAAGACAAGACGTTCAGCGGTATACGGAGCTAGAAAAGCTTCCGAAACTCGTGACCTCTTGGAAAAAGGCTACTGCATCATTTGAACTCGATGGGCTCAAGTTCGAAACCTTCGACGCGAACAATTCTTCGGAGATGGGGAATACTTATTCAGGCCCGCTAAAAGGCTGGCCGGGCCAAGTAATAGGCGATCCGCAGGTAGTGATATCAAGTGTGCGGTCGCTTCAAAAGGAAATTCCCCTATATCTCTACGATTACTCCATTGCGAACGGAGTGATGAAACTTAACTTTGTAGTCGTGGGTACCTGATTATGAAAAATCTTGTCATCGGCACTCTTATGGCAGCTCAATTTGTGCTCCCTATCTATGCTCTTGCAGATGCGGACGATGCAGACACTCATCGTGACCGCAGTCGGAAGATTGGAGACATGGAGTACAAGCGCGATCAGCTGAAACTTCAGGCTGAAATGGCTGACTCCTACAAGAAAATGTCGGATGCCGGCTTCATTGTGGACGAAAGTGGCTCTCCACTGGGTGTAACAGATATCGCAACTCTGGGTAAAGAGGTGCGCAAGGCAGGCACTAAACCCGATAAAGCTGACCTCCCGTTCGGTCAAAACCCAGTCATCCCCAATGCCGCACCGTTCATGCTCGACCAGCCTACGTTAGGGATGAGCGGACCAAATGGACAGGCTGCTCCAGGCGGTCCAGTCCAGCCTGGCTCCTCTCAGAAAAACGTCCCCGACGACGATGAAGACAAGGCCAAACACTTTCTGGCGCTCCTCGAGGTTCGGGCTGACTCGATCGTAGTAATGACCAGCCAAGGGCGCCGAATCGTACGCAATGGCGAAAAGGTCAACGACTACACACTGCAGCGATTTGGGCTCGACAAGGCAGTTTTCAAAGGTCCTGACGGCACTCGGGAACTGGTAATCGATTGGACCAAATCCAAACGCTATGCGGACGACTGACCATGAGCAATAACATCCAGGGGATTCAACGAAAGATCCTGCGGAATCTGGTTGAGGCGGGGAAAATCACGCAACAGCAAGCAGATACGCAGCCAGTATCCGAAGTCATCGAGCAGGTTGTTCCCGACATCCTCCGCGTCTGCAAGGACGACGAAGCAGTTGCCCATGCGATCGGCAAGGCGCTCGGCCGTGAAGTGTTCTTCGAGCTGGAGGAAGGGCTCTCGATTACTCAGGGCCCTGAAGGGGAGCCATGGTTCATTTACGGTAACACCATCTTCATGGCCAATCCGTTCCACAAACGGATGCACGAGCGTGCCACAGGGTTCGCCAGGACCAACAACATCCACCAGCCGAAGGTTGGTGTGGTGAGCCTGACCCGCTTGGAAGCGATCAAGGCGATCGAAACTGAAGATGACGATAGCGCGGTCCATGACAGCGAGCAGCTAAAGGCCCGCGCGACACAGCGAGTTGAAGACCTGGTGCGCGAGGCGGCAAAACTCAATGCCTCGGATATCCACCTTCAGCCTACACAAGGTGATCAGGTTCAAGTCCGGTTGCGAATCGACGGCGAACTTCTGACTCGCAAGCTCTACACGTCCAAAATTCACGAGGCCATTTGCCGAGTGATCATCGAGAACAACTGCGGCCTTACCCTGGAACTGAACGCAGCCCAGGATGGGAAGTTTGATTTCGCGGTCTCGACCCATAAGAAAATCAACCTGCGGGTTAGCACGCTTCCTGTCACCAAGGGCTCGGAGAGTACCCCCAAGGTCGTGGTTCGTCTATTGGGCAACGACACGAGTTTGGCCAACCTGGACAGACTGGGCATGTCAGCCGAAAACAAGGCGCTGCTCCGTCGGTTGGGTGAGGCCCCCAATGGCTTGATCATCGTTACAGGCCCTACTGGCTCAGGTAAGACCACAACTCTCAATGCGATGCTTCTGGACATCTATGGCCAGGACCCGAACCGGAACTACCACACCATCGAAGAGCCGGTGGAGATCCAGCATGAGGGCATGTCGCATACCGAATGCGGTAAGCACTTGTCGTTTGCTACCGCTCTCCGAGCGTTGCTACGACAAGACCCCGACGTGATCTTACTTGGCGAGATCCGCGACAACGAAACCGCCGAGTACGCTTTCAAAGCCGGCCAAACTGGTCACCTGGTCTTGACCACCTTGCACACAAACAATGCCCACGAGTCGCTGGATCGCCTCGGCAGGATGGATATTCCGACAGACATTATCGCAACCAACACGCAAGCCATCATGGCCCAGCGTTTGGTCCGCAGCCTCTGCAAAAGCTGCAAAGTCGAATACCTCTTCCGGTCTGATGAGAAGCGATTCGCCTTGTATGGCTCGAACCCGGTGTTTGGCAGCAACGGCGATCTCAAGCTCTATCGAGCAAACCCCAAAGGCTGTCAGGTGTGTAACAACGGATCGCACCAATCTGGCGGATTGAAAGGGCGGCGCGGTGTCATCGAGGTACTCGAGCTTACGCCGGAAATTCAGGAGGCCATTTTGAATGGAATCTCCCCCAGTTTGCTGAGACGCTCCCAAATCGCAGAAGGGACCTTCAAGGACCTCTGGGACGATGGTTTGCGCCTAGTGTTCGAAGGTGTGATCGGGTTCGAGCAGCTCGAAAAAGAGCTACGGCCCTACCTCTCGGATCGAGTTGGCGCACCGAAGAATCGACATGAGAAAGCGGGTATTCGCCCCATCCGCGAAGCGAGCACTTCATCGTTGGTGCCACAGCTGTAACCGCCAGGTCCATCCCAGGAAAAACACAGAGAAAGGAATAGATCAATGATCGAACGTAATACCAAGCGTGTGCGCCAGAAGGGCTTCACCCTGATCGAGCTGGCCATCGTGCTGGGGGTCATCGCGATCCTGACTGCTTTCTTCCTGCCGGGCATGCTCAAGGCGCGTGAAGACTCCAAGCTGAGCACTGCGATCACTCAGTTGCAGAAAGACTTCCCCGGTGCAATCGCCCGGCAGGTGAGCCGCACCAACACCTGCAGCACGACCACCATCACTGCAGCCAAGCTGAAGGAACGCGGTCTGCCCGATCTGACTGTCTGGAACACAGCCTGGACCGTTGATGCTGTCACCAGCAACCAGGTGACCATCAGCTACACCATCGACAGCACTGACACCAATGCTGCTGCGGACCTCGCAACAGCATTGAACCAAAGCAACAACATCGTGAAGAACTCCGCAACAGCGACGGGCAACACCAAGGTGACAGTGGCATACCGCTGCAACTAAGTGGTCGAGCCTGACTGCTGCTTGACAAGTCGGCACGTGGTCTTGGTTGCACAACAGCAAGCTTGAAACTCACACAAAAGGAACGATCCATGATCGAACGTAGTACCAAAGGTAATCGCCAGAAGGGTTTTACCCTGATCGAACTGGCCATTGTGCTGGGGGTCATCGCAATCCTGACTGCCTTCTTCCTGCCGGGCATGCTCAAGGCGCGTGAAGACTCCAAGCTGAGCACTGCGATCACTCAGTTGCAGAAAGACTTCCCCGGTGCAATCGCCCGGCAGGTGAGCCGCACCAACACCTGCAGCACGACCACCATCACTGCAGCCAAGCTGAAGGAACGCGGTCTGCCCGATCTGACTGTCTGGAACACAGCCTGGACCGTTGATGCTGTCACCAGCAACCAGGTGACCATCAGCTACACCATCGACAGCACCGACACCAGCGCCGCTGCCGACCTGGCATCCGCTCTGAACCAGAGCAACAACATCGTGAAGAACTCCGCAACCGCAACCGGTAACACCAAAGTGACCGTGGCGTACCGCTGCAACTAAGGGATTGGCCATGGCCTACTACCAACTGAAGTATCTAGGTGAATCGGGTGGTGTGGTTTCCGTCGGTGTTGAGGCAGAAACCAAAGAGCAGGCCATTGCCATGTCCGGCATCCCCGAGTCGGTCATCCATAGCGTTGCTGTAGACCACCTCGGGGGTATCAAATCGGCCTTGTTCGACAAGAAGTTTCCCCTTGTCGAGCAGGTCCTCATGTTGTCTGCCATTGCTTCGAAAATTTCTTCGGGGAAGACCTTCGGCAAGGCGGTTCAGGAATCAGTGAACTACAAAGCACTGAAGATCACATTTGCTCAAATCGACGCCTGTCAAACCCCCAAAGAGTACCTGTCCCTTCTTCGATTCGACGAAACCGCAGTCCTCCTGGCTGAAGCGGGGGACAAGACAGGGCGATTGCCTGATGCTCTGAACAGGGCATCTAAAGCAATTGCAGAACGTCTGGCAGCGAAGAAAGAGTTCTCTGCTCTTATGAAGAAAGCCATGATCAACGCATGCTTTGGTCTGGGCTTCATCATCGGCATTCCGCTATGGGCAGGGGGAACTATCCACGACTTTATCCATGTACAGCGCCTCGACCTCCAGCTCAACTCCCTGAGCCAGCTGATCTTGCTTCTGCACACGGTCTACACCGAGTACCTGTACGTCCTGCTTGGAATCGCTGCCGGGATCTATGTGTTTCGGGCTCGGGTATGGGAAATGGTGAGGAACCTGCCAGGTTTCTCGTTCCTCAATGAGCGGAACAAGGTGCGGATGGGCCTGGAGTTTGTTCAGACTTATCAGCTACTGCTCAGCAGTGGCTTTACCAATCCCCAAAGTTTCAAGTTCATGATGCAACGCTCTCGGGGCCGTGCACATTCTCTCTATCAAGAAGCTCACGCGCGCCTCGTCGAAGGCCGTGAGCTATCCGATGTTTTCGACAACCCCGAGTGGCCACCACTGATTACTCAGAACCTCCAGGGTTTCGACAACCAGTCACCAGCTGGGCGCGACAACGTGCTGAGCAATATGGCTGATGCTCTAAAGGCCTACTACCTTCGGCACTCGGAGAAGGTGGCCCAGATGTCATCGGTCATCGGATTTTCGATGATGCTCCTGACCATCATGATGTTCGCAATCGGCTTTTACCTGCCCATCATTAACCTTGCGTCGGCCATGCGGTGACTGTGGCTATGGTTCGTTCCCGCGGCTTCACCCTCATCGAGCTGGCCGTCTGCTTGGCAATCGTCGCAGTCATGACGGTTGCGCTCCTTCCAGGCGCAATGGAGAAGTATCAGCAGGGAAAAATCAATTCCTCGATTGAGCAGGCCAGGAACCTGATTCCTGTCTGCGAGATCGCAAGGACAAAAGCCGTGTCCTCGACCGTCGGGGCGAACCTAAAGGTCACCCATACTTATGGATCTCTTACCAACTGGTCGAAAACAGCGGATCTTCAGAACCTGTTGACTGCCGATTACCGCTTGCCAGCTACCAACCCGCTTGGCTCAAACATCCTCGTCAAATTCGACTCACAGCGCTGCTACGTCGCCGTAGATCTGCCTTTCAAGGAAGACAACTACGGTGGATATACCACTGAAAACGTCGGGGCAAACACCCGGATTATCATCACAACCAGGCCGGCGCAGAGCTCCTCTTCCGCCTGGGTGTCTTATCAGAAGCGAATCCTCCATGAAGAAACGACGCGCTAATTTCCAGGCCTCGATGGGAGGCTTCACGCTGATTGAATTGGCGATTGTGCTGGCCGTGATGGCGATGATTGCTGTCTATGCCACACCCAGGTACATGGAGCAGCTCAACCAGAAGCGTGCAATCCTGACTGCGCAGGAAACTCAGTCTTTTCTGGACGCTGCGCGCTCATACCGCATGCAGAATGGCTCGTGGCCAGGCCAAGCAAGCAGCTGTGCAAATGCCAAGAGCGTGCTTGAGAGCACCTCACCACCAACACTTGCCGGCATCAGCGCAACCAACAAGTACAACCAGGCAGTTACCCCAGCTTGCAATGCAAACACGTTCTCGATCACCCAAAGCATTGCTCAAGACTGGGATGGTGTAGTCGCGAACAACCTGCCTGGGACAGTAATCAGCAATGCAGCGACATACACCATTCGTTCAACGATCGGGATTCCAGGCAGTGAGCCCGCACTGAACTCTAAGCTTTCTCGAGTCTACACCGGTGACCCTGAGATGAATCGGATGCGCACCCCGTTGTTGCTTGGGGGAAATTCGATCAATGAAGTTTCGAACATGTATCTGAACAACGGTGGTGCGGATGCTCGAGTAAGAACGGATGCTGGGCGCTTGATCCTCAGCACGCCCTATGGCGGCGAGGTGGCCATCGAGAATGGGACCAACCTTTCGGTTGAAAACGTAACCCTTCGTCAACGGGGGAACGCCAACCTCATCGATCTGCTGCCGAATTTCGTGCAGAAGGGAACCTACCTTGTCCGACACAGCGACGGAGTTATAAAGCCTGCGTGCCCGGGCGGAGGATCTGCAAGGGCATCTCTGCGCCCAGGAACAATGCGTGGTGGCTGGCAGGAGGGAGAGGTAAACCACGGAGCCTTCGGCTTCGAGTACCGGCTCCTCGACTACGGCAGCTACTGGATCGTTTCGACCAATATCATTGGCTCTGAGGTAGAGCGGAACAACCTTCAGTCGCTTGTCGACGTCTACTGCTATTACCCCTAATGCCATATTCAGTCGTTATTGCTAAGCCAACCAAAAACTGCAACGCGGACTGCACCTACTGCTCTGCGCCTCCTGACGGCGCGGACAGTTGGTCGCTTGATGATTTCAAGCGGATGTTCGATCGCCTGCAGCCGTCGTTCACGCCAAACATCGACTGGATCTGGCATGGCGGTGAGCCGATGCTCATGGGCCCTGATTTCTTCGAAGCCTGCGCTGAGTACGCATTGGCCCAGCATGGTGGTGTGCACTTTGCAATCCAAACCAACCTTCTGGGGTACAAGTCTGAACGATGGAAGCGAGTGTTCTCGGAAATCTTTGAGGGCCGGGTATCTACAAGTTTCGACCCTTACAAGAAATACCGCACGGTAAAAGGCTCCGCTGAGACGTATGACCGTCTGTTCTGGCGAGCAATGGACCAGGTAATCGCCGACGACTTTCGACCGCTCGTAATCGGAGTTTACGATGAAGGGGCGGCTACGGCCGCGATGGACATGTATGAGCGAGCCCTCTCATATGGCTCAGCAGGATTCGACATCCGGTTCAACTACGCCTACCCCGCCGGTCGTGCCAGGGAGGCGGGTATGCTCATTGCCCCAACGACTTATGGACAGATGCTTGTAGATCTCTACGATCGCTGGATTGATGAAGTCCCGGTATTCCGCATTACGCCGCTGGACTTGATGCTGCAGAAGGTGGCTGGCTACAAGAGCATGCTGTGCCCCTGGACGAAGTCCTGTGGAGGTCGGTTCCTGACCATCGATCCTGATGGCTCGGTGTACAACTGTAGCGAATTCAGCGATTTCGGCGACAAGCGCTTTCGCTTCGGTAACATCCTTACCGGTGAGGTGCAGGAAGCGAAACCAGTTGAGGTCAAGTTCTACTCTGGTGCCGACATCGCTCCCGCGCTGGCCGCATCACCTGCCTCCCGAGAAATCATGGGGCGAGCAGTCAACCTTCCGCCAGACTGCAAGACATGCCCGCATTTCACCGAATGCGAGGGCGGCTGTGCCCGCGATGCCGTGCTCTTCGAAAGAGGGATGGGGGGCAAGTTCGGCTATTGCCAGAGCTGGAAGATGGTTTTCAATCGACTCAAGCAGTCGGTTGTGACTGGTGAGGCTGACCGTATTCTCTACAAGCTCGGCATCACTCCCGAGAGCGCCCGCGCGCGACTCTCCGCATACGGGTGGGCGAACTGATGCTTCAGGTCTATCTCAAGCCAACAAACTTCTGCAACGTAGGTTGCGACTTCTGCTACCTCCCAGAGGATGTGCGGGCCAATAAGTCCCGTATGTCGGAGGCTACCCTCCAGGACAGCTTGGATCTGATCCGCAACCTGGCCGAACGGGAGGGGCACGACCGAGTCTCCATCCTGTACCACGGAGGCGAGCCGCTAAGTATGAGTGCCGGGGTACTCATGGATCTCTCGGACAAGGTGCGGCGCGGCCTCTCCGGTATTGAAATTCAGGAAGCCATCCAGACCTCGCTCATTCCACTGCGCAGTTCACACATCCCATTCTTGCAGGAGCGGTGTGATGGCTTCGTCGGCTCCTCTATCGACTTCAGCGGCCGCACCATACAGGGCTCCAATAACAAGTACATCGATCTTTGGCTGGAGAAGGTCCACCTGGCCCGCTCCCATAGTCTTCACGTGGGCCCAATCATGGTGCCGACGCGCAATGAGCTTGGTCGAGTAGCGGAGATCTATGGGTGGTTCAAAGAACACGGGTTCACCCATTTCAACATCGAGCGGTACAACCCCTACGGGGCCGACGGAGACCGCCCAAGCAACAAGGAACACAGCGATTTTCTGAGCGACCTGTTCGATGTGTCGATAGAGGACTTGCGACGGACCGGTTCCTGCGTAACGAACAATGCCGTGGCAGCGGCCATTGGTGGGGTATTGCACAACCAACCCGGCGAGCGCTGGGGCGGAACCTGCCAGCGCGACTTTCTAGTGATTAATCCTGACGGGGCGCTCAACACCTGCCCGGATCGGATGGAGTACGAGACGGACCTTTGGCCAAAGGTCCAGGATGGCATCGATGCCTTCCAGTCCAGCCCTGAGCGATTGGGCTGGATCAAGGTTCAGCACATCGACCACATCGAGAATCACTGCCGTAAGTGCGAGTTCCGTTCATGGTGCAAGAGCGGCTGCCCAATCACTGATCACCAGGTTCATACCGGTGCAGGGGAGTGTGCCGGCTATCGATCACACCTAGCGAAAGTCAAAGAGTTCGTTGCCAACGAAGAGGGACGCCGATTTGCTACCGGCTACCTGTCCGCGGCAGGCGCGCTGCCCTTTGACCCGTACACCATCGGGCTGGAGCGCATCGCATGAGCAAGGGTGCACCCGACTTCGATCACATGATCTATGTGCGGCTCATCGAGGCATGCAATCTCCACTGCCAACACTGTTTCATCCCCAACAATCCGAAGCGGATGGACTGGAACAATATCGAGCAGATTCCGGCGAAGGTCCGTTCTTTTGCTCGACCAGGCCAGGTCCTGCTGTTCCAACTCCACGGGGGGGAGCCAACGCTGGTTGGTCAGGAGTTCATGCGCAAGTCAGTTGTGTTTTTGAAGACTGAACTGTCCGAGTTCGACGTGCGTTTCTCGCTTCAGACGAACTTGATGACCTTCGACCTACGTTGGGCTGAGATCTATCACGAGTTCTTTGATGGCATTGTCGGGGTGTCCTGGGACCCGGAGATACGCCTTATAAGGGCTGGACGTCCCGAATCGAACGAGCAGTTCGAAAATAAGTTCTGGGCCAACATTCAGGCACTCCAAAGCCTTCAGCTGACACCGTACATGGTCATCACGGTGACCAAACCACTGATCAACAGGTTCAGGAACCCAACTGACCTCATTGACTTCCTTCTCGAGCGCGGAATTTCCCTGGCCCACTTTGAGAGGCTGACCAGAACTGGATATGCGATAACCAACTGGGATTGGCTCGGAGTCACGAACCGCGAATACAGCATGTGGATTGGTCGCTTTGCCATGGCCTACAGCCGCTTCATGACTCAGCAGCGGGAAGGTCGGCAGGAACTGAACATCTCTCCGCTGGATGGGCTTATCGCCAGCGTGGAAAGGCTGCGCCGCGGTGAGAGAGGAGGTTACGGGTGTCTCTCCGGCGCTTGTGATACTCGCTTTCACACGTTCGACCAGAACGGCTATTACTCCGCCTGTACTGCGTTGACCTCGGAGCGGGATAACAGGAACGCAGTTGGCGTGACTGTGGTGGAGCACACCCAGCTTGAGACTGCCCGAGAGGAGCGTCAAATGGACTGCTCTACCTGCCAGTTCAAGCCTATTTGTAGCTCAGGTTGTATGGCCACGCCCCGAATGGACGAGAGCCAGGAGTGTGCAGGGGGATACATGACGTTCAGGCTACTGAATGACCACATCGCAACCAGAGATAACCCCGGGTTGATAGCAATCGCTGGGTAAGAATCGGCCCTTTGGGCAAGCAGAAATGGAGGGGAAGATGAAGCAGTTCACCGGCAATCGAGTCATGGTCGCAATCGCGGTCAGCGCCTTGACCGCCAGCGCTTACGCCGAAACTCACAAGTCGTTCACTGTGGAGCAGTCGACTGAAGATCTCGCTGCAGATAAGGAAATCGCCCGTCTGCGCGCCATCCTGGAGATGAACCCGATCAAGCCTATGGTTGAACAACACCAGAAGGTGTTGAGCGAAATCGTCGTGGGCAACATGGTGGGCGGTATCGACAACATGCTGCTGGCGGCCACAGCCACAGCAAAAGATATGGACTCCACCCGGATCGGCGACTGGGGTTACTGCCATAACGCTTGTCATGGTGCCTGCCACGGCGCGTGCCATGGCTCGCGTGGCTGGCGCTGATTGGGGGTTCCATGACAGTTCAAGTTGGAATGAGAGTTTCGGACCTTGAAGGGATCTTCCTTGCACAGTCCAGCCATCTTCAGACTTCGCCCGAACACGAGATCAAGCGGGATGTATCGTACTTCAACGTAGAGTGCGACACGACTCTCAAGCGCATCCCTCGCGATGCCTGTCACTTGGGCTTGCGTGCGCAGAGTCACCCAGACTCACCGGACCTTCCCAGCGACGACTTCACTTTCAGCTTGATCTTGGCTGCCGGCAGTCTCAATTCGGTGTCGATCGACATCCCTTACGATTGCACCGTATCGCCCGACGAATTGCTGATGCACGCTGAATCCTCGGGCTTCAACATCAACCTGCTCCCGCCAGGGCACACCACCGTCGTCGACGAGAAAGTGGAACGCTACTGCGAGGTACTCCGTACCTACGGGAGGATGTGGCTTGCCTCGCCTCAATCGAACATCCGTGTCGCGCCAATCGATGGCTACCTCGAATACCTTTTCGGTGTGGCGGCAGGGCACATTCCGGCATCCATCTCGACCGACGAGATGATGAATACTTTATTCACCGAAGGCATGCCTGAAGTGGTTATGGAGTACGTGAAAGTCGTAATTCACGACGTCATCATGGAGCACTTTGGGACTGAGGATGCTTTCAATGAGATCCTCGAAAAGGTGGCCAAGGCAATTCACCTCAAGCAAGCGCAGTTCCGTGACTCCCGAGCGCGCATCCTGGAGGAAGAGCTCGACCTACGAACACCGTTGCCCAATCTCATTCGGATGGTGAGTAAGTCCACGGGGCTTAGCCTGTCCAACGCTGCCGGCATGCTGTACGAGCTGAAGCACGGAGTCCACACGGTATTGGATAAGTACCTACCACCGGATGAGCCCGCGGTTGAGGGGCAGGCTACCCCTCCGGTGAATACCCGCCAGGCCAAACTCGCCAATGCCTTAGGGGCTGCATTTGCTGCAGCATTCGGTATCGATGAGATGGACCAGGCATGGGCAGGCGTCGAGTCCACCCTGCAGGTGCAAGAGCGCATCAACCTCGATCACGGAACTGTTCAACCTGGTTCCGTTGCGTCGCGCATAGCCGTGGCGATGGACGTTGAGCCGAAGATTGCAGCGCTGGCCACTGGTGAGTTTCTTTCCATGATTCGAGCAGTTCTTGAGGCTGGAAACCATGTGAGCCCGCCTCCGCCTCCAGCACCCAAACCGGTACCTGCACCCGCCAGCGGCCTTATCGCTGTCGGCTGATCGGTCCCTCATCTCAATGGGATGGGGGATAGGGGGGAGTGATGGCAAAATCTGAAGCAGTTGGGTTCATCAACGTAACTCGCCAGTGCAACGTTGACTGTAAGCGCTGCTATTTAACCGAGGCCAACCGGGCCGCCGGTGAGCGACTCCCCACCTACACGCTTGCAGCCTTCCTGACATCCGATTTCTGGGCAGACCGGCCGGTGACCCTGATCTGGGAAGGTGGAGAGCCAACGATCGTGGGCCCTAGTCGCATGCAGTTGTACGTGGACCAGGCCCGAGGCCTACTCCCACACGCTTCCCAGACCATGGTGACCAACTGCTTTTCTGTCCCCAATTGGCTCATTGATCTCTCTCATTCGGCTTTCAACGGCCAGGTTGAGACAACCTTCGCCCTAGGGCACAAGTTCAGCCTATCGGGCTCTGAAGATCTGTATACCCGGCGTTTCCTCACTGGCCTGAACCGCTTCTGGGATGCGGGTGTGGTGTGTACCGTCAACGTCGAACTCAATTCCGAGACCATAAAGCGCGGCCCGACCGCGTTGGCGGAGCTTATGCTCTCCACGAAGGCTAAGGTCTGGGAGTTCGACATCTCTGTTGACTTCCGGACCTTCCTGGCAGAGCCAATCTACCAAGCATCCTCGGCGCCGGAGCTCCCGCTCACCGCAAGCTATGCAGCCGTTTGGACCTTCCTTCACACGCTGGAAGCCACCCATGGCCGGCAGCTTAGGGACGCCGGGATTACCATCGGCGCACTGGAGCAGGTAGCCGGCGAGGCCAACAACCAATTCAACGTCCTGTCAGAAGATCGATTTCTGACCCTGAACCCGGACGGATCTGTAACGACAAACCCCCTCTATTCCGATCTCGAAGGGACGTTCCTTGGAAACCTCCAAGACGCACCTCTTGACGAATTGCTCTCATCACCCCGGCGCCTGGCCCGCGTTATTGCCGAACGGCGCCGTCTCCTGCCTTGCAGGTCCTGCCCTCATTTCAGCTACTGCTCCGGCGGACCCGCCCATGTGCCAGTCACCGATGGCTCTGGGGAGTGCGCGGGTGGGAAGGGAATGTGGGACCTGCTACTGGAGAAGATGCGCTGTGCATAAACAATCCCGGTTGAATCAGGCCAACATCAGCATCACCGCTACCCGATGGTGCAATCGGCGGTGCACTCACTGCTACATCGATCCGTCGGAGTTGGCCAATCCCGTCGAGATGGAGGAAGGGGTTTTCAGGGGGATTTTCGACCGTGTCCGAGACCTCGTAGCCCTGGACCGCGGTTTGGAGGAGGTCGAGTGGGAAATCATCGGCGGCGAGATCACCAAGATGCCAGTCGAGTTCTGGCGTCGAAATTTGCCGTTCGCCCTAGAGCAATGCCGGGACTTCAACGCACAACTCAAGACACCGGGCTCGGTCAACGTCCTATCCAACCTCATTTTCTCTGACCAGCGCAGGCGAGCCGACTACATCGACCTGTTCAACCAGTACGGCGATTGGCCGGAAATGTGCGTTTACACCTCGTGGGAGCCGGAAACCAACCGCTTCGGTAAGCGAGATAAGCTGATGCCCGCCTGGCGCGAGACTGTCAGCGCCCTGAAGGTGCGGCAAAAGATCCTCGACGTCATCCTCACCAAGACCACGGTCGAATTGGGGCCGGACTATCTGTTGGAACAGTTCCTGCCGCTGGGTGTCACCGACTTCAGCATCAAGATGATCAGCCCTTACGGCTCAGGCAAGGCGTTCTGGCAGCCGAACATGATCAGCTTCGCCCAGATGAGTGACTACCTGTGCAGGCTCTTCGAGATAGCGCCTAAAGGCATCACCTTCACGCCGGCAGACGAGATGACGAGCGCCATGTTCCGAGGCACCAGCTATCAGTGCATCGGCAACTTCCGCTATGACCTGGCGGTTGAGCCAGACGGCCTCACCAGCTTCAATGCCTCACAGACCACTTGGGAGGCCGCCCTCGGTGACACCAGGATCTACATCGACGATCCGGATTGGGCGTTCAAGGTTCTTGCGGACAACACCTCGGAGCTGGATAACAAACTCTCCCGCTACCACGACTACTGCTTCCAATGTGAGTTCCACTCCTACTGCGCGGGCGGCTGGTACCACTATCGAATTGCCGAACCGGAGGATGTACGAGCATGGGACTCAGCTGAGTGCCCTGGCTACAAGCGCCTCTGGTCGAAAGTGAAGGATCGATTCGGGGAGTTCGATACACGGATGAACACTCACCATGAAGCTATGCGTGCCATCCTCAAGTCACCGACGGATAGCGTCACATCCAAACAGGTCCATGACGAGATCGCCGGCCAAGGCTTGGCTTTTTACGCCTGGCTAAAGCAGGTGGAGAATGCTCGGGTTGCTCTGAACCCTGGAGCCCAAATCGGCAGACCGCTCATGGAGCGAATCTGGGCGTACCAGGCTGTAGGAGCAACGATAAACCTAAGCTGTGACGATTTTGGAATTCTTTCCAACGATCTGAAACGCCTGGTGATTGAGCACCTGGTATACGGGGACACCCCGGCTCTGCAGCTGGACCCCGCGATGGTCTGGGAGTGGGTGAGAACCTCGCCAGATGACCAGTTGGCCGCAATCGTGGAGGAAACCTCTCTATTAGCCCAGGGTCTGCAAGTGAAGGACAAGGACCTCATTCTGGCCGGCCACAATACTCAACTGCTGCGCTGGGTGCTCTCCCATCCCTCGCCGGCGGGGCCCCCTGCAGGTGAGCACCCTGAGCCAGAGATCAAACTCGTATCGATGCAACTCCAGCGCGAGGCCTCGCTGAGATCCACCAAAATGCGGAACCCGATTTAGCATCCCTTTTTCCAAATTAGGGGCACTCGGTTTCCACTATTAGGGCATGAACATTCTGCCCTACGCCCTTCCACGCAATCGGTCGATCGAGATGATGAGTACCACCATCTCGACCAATCTCAATTGCAACCTGGCCTGCAAGCACTGTTATATCCAACCAGACCTGCTCAGGCGCAAGGAATACATAGACGAGGCAACCTTCCGTCGCGAAGTGGAGGTTATCGTCGAGGCATTCCATCTCGACCAGTCCGTCACCTATCTGCATTTAGACGTGCTGGGGGGGGAGGCGACGCTGATGCCCTTCGAATTCTGGGAGCGGAACTTACCTTGGGTTCTGGACCGTATTTCCGACCTGAATGCTGCCGGCACGCCTACCGAGTTCACCTTCTGCTCGAATCTCATGTGGAAGGATGACCGCTACCTGGATTTGCTTAGGCAGTTCAAGGGGCATCCCGCAATGGACATTGCGATCCCCTTCGAGGGACCAGAGAGTGGCCGGTTCGGCAAAAACATGGCCATCTTCCCCAAATACCTTGAACGAATCGAAGCGCTGGGCGAGTGCAACATGCTCAACCTGGTGTTGGTGATGGGGCAGGGCCTCATAGACCTTGGTCCGCAGTACATCATCGACACCTTCGTGAAGCGCGGGATCAGCGACGTGACCTGCGACATGATCTTCCCGTGGGGATCAGGCCGGTCCTACTTTGATCGAGCGCAGCCGTACTACCGTGACGTGGCCCGTTTCATTGAGGATTTGACTGAACTTGGCGCTCCCTACGGCCTGACTGTCGACCATCTGGACGACATGAGGAAGTCTCTCCGCACACTTTCCCGTTCTCAGAACACACTCAACGACGCCTACGAGTACCACTGGGATCACCGCGGGGAGCTATCGCTGAACCCGAACCAAACCGGTACTGAGGCGGTGCGCCCATACATCAACCTGAATGTTTGGGATCGGAATGCCGCGCTGAAGGTGGTTTGGGGGAACAACAGCGAGCTCGATGCAAAACTGTCCTACGAGCATGACTTCTGCCGAGGGTGTGCCTACCTGCAGGCCTGCAACTCCGGTTGGTACCCTCACAAGCAGCTCTCACCTGAAGTGCTCGGAAAGTACATGGCTGCTCCGGAAGGGGAGTTCAGTTGCCCAGGGTTCTTCCAGCTATGGGAAAAGCAGGCTCAGACCAGCTTCGATCAAGTGGGTGTGACGCGATACGGCAATGCCCGCCGCGAGAGAAGGATCAGAGCTATCGCACGGGCGGCTGCCGGCGAGGCCACAGCCTTCTTCGAAACCAATTATGTCGACGACTACGAAGGCTATTTTGATGCAGTGAGATCTGCCGTCGTGGTGCGGGTGATACCCGAAATGCTCTTCGGCTGCACCGTCCGGCAGCGGCTGTGGTTCTACGATCGCCTGGGCAAACAAGTCGTCTTCGAGGGTGGACTAAGTCGCTTCGGCGAGGAAGCTTCCATCATCGCGCATTCGCTGGCCGGCAATTATCACTCCCTTGGGATCGATGATGCCCTCATCTGGGACTTTGTTCGCCGTCGGCCCGATCACCACCTGTCTGGCTTCATCCTGGATGCCGTGCAGTTGGCCAGGTGGATGGACCTACCAATTGAAGTTGTAGGCGGTTTCCCACGGTGGAACAGCGGGCTTGAAGTGTCCTTCAAGTTCGAGGACCTGATCATGTGGGGGATGACTTGCGCCGTGCCTGCAGACATTGCCGACTCTTTGGACCAGCGCCGTGACCATTTCCTGACCCCGGATGCTTACGAGTACCTGTCACGCATCCACCTGCAGGCCGTGTCTTTTTCGCGAAAGGCGCACGCGGCAATCAGGGACTGGCAGATCACAAAAGAGAGGATGACATGCGTCTGACTTGGATTCTGGGCGCATGTGCCCTGGGACTGTCCTGCAACGCGCAAGCCTTCCCCGTCGTTATCGCCGGTGGCGCAATGCTCCTCGGCGGACCGTCAACGGTAATTGCACTACTGATCGCCGCTGGCGTCTTTGGGTACCTCCGATTCTGTTCGGGCAAGCATGGCAAGGTGAAAAGCCTGGCGTTGGGATTCGCCGCTGGGTTGGCCGTGCTGGCGCTGGTGCTCAATGATCAGCGGGCGAGTCAGTTGGATGCGAATTTCATCGACTCAGGTTCGCCGGCTGAACGCATAACCGAGATTCCGTTTCGGGAAGTTGCTCTGGATGAGCAGGCGCAGATGCCAACGGCTATGGACCCGGCAGAGTTCATCGACAGTTTGGCCAAGCGCACCATCCGCGCGGTTCGAATTGACCCAATGCCTGAACCGTTCTTCCAGGATTTCGGAAATGGAGTGTCGGCGAAAGAGCTCGGCAAAAGCCCAGCTAAATTGCTGGCGCTGATTCGTGAATCGTCGGTGCCAGTGGTGCTTATCGACCAGTATGGAAGCTCGGCCGCTGCTATCTCAGAGGCTCTGAAGGCCCGACTCGGTATTGAGGTTCGATTTCTGGTCGGTGGCACTAAATCTCTGCATCCATACGGCTGGAAGCACCTTGCAAATGAGGAAGACCCTCGGGCCATCCTGCCAAGCCAATTCCCAAAGGTGATTGCCGCAACACCTGGCTTGCAGATCATAAGTGACACAACCCGGGACCAGTTTGAACATGACGGCTGGCTTCATGGCGACATGATTTCGGATCTTCCAACCTTCCTCGCCGGTCTGGATAACATCGTCGCCACCATCGGCGATCGGCCTATCCTGATCTCTGCGGCGGAAGGTTACTTCACCGGTAATACCTGGGTAATCCTAACTCTCCTCAGGTCCCGAGGCCTCGATCCTCAGTTCATCCTTCCGACTGAGGATGAGCTTCTGGTAAAGCCACCGTACTACCGGCATTTCAAGAATGACGAACGACTATTCGGCAACTCGGAGACGTTTTCCTACTTAGAACGCAAGCCTCGTGTCGTGTTTCTGGACTTCCAGCCAGCTGCAGACTGGGCAACTACCCGCGAACGCATCCGCGGGACAGTCCACATCGACATGGAAAAGGTCGCCAGAGGCCAGATGGCCGAGGAGTTGGCCAAGCTGGACCCTACTGCCACTTACGCCGGACTGGGCTATGACCGGCGCAGCAGTTACCACTCACTGTTGGCCGGCGAATACCTGTCGGAAAAGGGGGCCGGCTGGCTGGGCATCAACACTGAGCCGGAGCTATTTAGCCGAGAGCGACTGTCGAATCCCGACCTGTACGACGGTTGGCGCGAATTCTCGGCCAAGGCCCGCAATGAACTTGGCGAGGCGGGCTTCAAGGCCGTTTCCCTTCTGGGAGATGGCATAAAGGGCTATCTCCTGTTCAGCGCCTTACTGGCCCTAGTGTTGACCATCGCCTTCTGCGCAACTCCAACGGTGGCCGCTAAGGGGCTGGTTGCGGTTGCAGCACTCGGCGTCTTCCAGGTTTCTAGCTGGACCCTTGAAGAGTGGGTACGAGCCGACGTGCCTACGGACTGGGTTGTCGCTGTGCAACTGACGGCAGGTCTTCTAAGTGCTCTCTGCTGGACGGCGCACCGGCGCTATCGGAAAAGACGGTTCACTGTCCCATTGGGCGTACATCCTACCGACCTACCAGAGAAGATTCGCTTACTGGCCGAAGCTGCGGAGCATGGCTTCCACGTCCTGCCTGGCGTCGTCATCACCCCTGCCCTGGTCAATTCGACGGGTAGACATCTCCCACGCTGGGCACGCATGAAGCCAACTATTGTTCGCTCTGCTGCACGGTCGGAGAGCTGTGAGGCGACGACTATTGGAATCTACGACTCCCTATACGCCGACGGCGAGCACCAGGTCTGGGCCTCGGCCGCTCAGGTCATTGCCGAGATAGAGCGCTCTGGAGAGGAGGGTATGTGTTTCGTTCAGCCCCGGATTCAAGGCCAAACATTCGGGGTGGCTATGTTCGGTACCGAAGCCGATGACCACATGATCATTTGCGAAGGAGGCCATGCTGACCAGGTTACGGCAGGCACCGCGGCAACGTCGCGTTTTGCAGTACCGATATGGGATGTAAACAGGCTCGACCCAAGAGACCGGGCTGTCTGCCGGGTGCTGCTGCGCCTGCAGCGAGTTATGGGCGCCACGAGTATTGAGTGGGCCCGCTCGGTATCGGGGAAGCTGACCATCCTGCAGGTCAGCACTGACCAACTCGGAAGAATAGGCCTCAAGCACCGTATATCCAAAAACACTCGCCGCTTCGTCGTTGCTCCAGTAGCACACACCGGCAAGCTGGAAGCTGCCGTACTCGCCGCTTGCGCAATCAAGGGGGAGCAACTGACCGTAGGCAGGTACCGGCTGGTTCAAGCCAAGTCTTTCATTGGCGGATTGTTGTCGCTCTATCAGGACATTTCCTCGGCAGTTGACTACACCCGGATGTCCCCGACCATTGCATTTCCCTCCGCGGCGATCATTGAAGCTTTCGAAACAGAGCATCGGGAACGACTGGCGCAGCGCACTTTATGGCTCCCCGACCTCTCTGCCGACACCGAACAGCTGATTGCAGCGGTCACCCACGACCTTGGTCGAATTCGGGACGTGTACGGGCGATTCAACCGGTTGGCGACTCTGGCAGCTGAACTCCGTATCAAGGCGCGCATCAAGGGTTTTTCGCGGCCACTATCCTCGACTGTACTTGGCGCGGCATTGGAAGAGGCAGAGGCGGACGCCCGGGCCGATCTGCTTGAGCGCATGGGATGCCTTTCGCTGAATGGCTTCGCTATCCAGGGTAAGTCGAGTCTGGACGGAGACGATCTTCTCGGCGGCGTTATACAGGCTACCGACTCTCCAATGGCTTGGCTGAAGGATGAAAGTGCGGTGCAGGTCATGTACGAACTGAAGCGCTTGCGCCCATTGCTCGCCGAGATCGAGCAACGTGGGGCAGTCAACTCCCTCATGTCAGCCCTAGACGTTTCAGTTGGTACCGATACTGACTCCAGGGCGGCAGCGCTAGAAACAGTAGCAATGCAAAGCAGGCCTCTCCCGCTGGCCAACCTACTGGCAGGTCAAGACCGAGATCTAGGGCTAAACGCCTTCGTATGGGGAGTACCAGCTAAAGGCATCTGCCTGCGGCTGGCCAGCAAAGATGAGTTCCAACCAGGGGACGCACTGCTGATTGACCGAGCGGAAATGAGCTATCTCCCGCTGATAGCGCGCGCAGGCGCGCTTGTCGTTCGCGAAGGTTCTGCGCTGTCTCATCTCATGCAGCACGCCAGGCGTCTTCGAGTGCCGCACGTGGTCGGCGCCGACATTGGGGATCAAAAGGACTCGGCACTGGTGTTCATTTCTGCCTCTGGAGAGGTGTGCCGTGCATAACGCCCTGGACATGCTCAACGTCTGTATTGCACCAACTCGCCTCTGCAACCTCGGCTGTACCCACTGCTACGTGAAGCCAGAGCTGCTCCGGGATAAGGCCATGATGGACGAGGGCCTCTACCGGAAGACCTTCGATAGCATCGAAGCTCTGTTCAAGGCAGACCGGAAAGTCACCAAGATCAACATCGAATTGCTCGGCGGCGAGCTGACTATGATGCCGCTGGCCTACTGGGAAAGAAATCTGCCCTGGACCCTGGAGGTCATGGCCGGATGGGAGCGCGACTACAACGCCGAGGCCGCCCTTATTTGGTGTACCAACCTGATTTTCAAGGACCCAGGGTACATCAGCCTTCTCAACGAGATGGGCCACCGATATGGCTACGGGTTGGATGTGTTTGTACCATGGGAACCTGACACCAATCGGTTCCTGAAGGACGACAAGCTTCTCCCCAGATACTTCAGAACGCTAGAGGCCATCACCGGCATCAAGCGCAAAACCCTCTGCATCACCATGAGCAAGGCCGTAATTGAGCGCGGGCCTAAGTTCATCGTCGAAGAGTTCGTCAGCCGCGGAATCACCGATATCACCTGCGACATGCTCTACCCGGCAGGCAGCGGCAAGAGTTACTTTCACAAGACTTGTACCTACGGCGAAGTGTCCGACTACATCCTTGCTCTGAGCGAGTTGGTGCCCGACGGGGTGACCATCAGCCCGTTGGTGGAAATGGAGACGGCGTCTGTTACCGCGACCCATTTCCACTACCCGGGTAATGACAGCTACGACCTCGAGGTAGAACAGAACGGCGAGGTGACCTTCAACTCCAGCTACACCGGTGACGAGGCGATACAGCCAACTGAACCACTCTCAGTGCAGGACCTGCGGTTCGCGGAAAAGGCAATCTTCAACAATGCCCCAGAGATGCTGGTGCGCCACAGCATGCCCTACGAGGAGTGTGGCACTTGTGAGTTTGCCGTCGTGTGCTCCGGTGGATGGGCGTGGCACAAGAACCTTCACCATAACCTGCGCAGCATCATCGCCGACGGAGACTGTCCTGGCCTAAAGCGGGTATGGCTGCAGGCCAAGGCCAATGCTGGCGCTGAAACCGACCGCTCCAAGTACCTGGCAGTGATGGAAGCCAGGAAGCGGGAAGGGGCGCTTCGGCTCCGGGTTGCAACCGCGAACATTGAGCGCGGCCGGGAAGTCCCCCTGATCGAGGATTCTTTCGCCGGCGCCTACGACAGCTTCTTCAATGAGTTCGACCGACCCCGGCTCGTAGAAATGATGCCAGGCGCCCTGTTCGGGAAGTCTTGGGCCGAACGCTTGTTCTTCTATGATGCGATCGGCGCGCAGATCGACACGCCGAAAAATTGGTATGCAGACGCTGCAGAGGAGGGTGGTGAGGAGCTTTTCCGTCACATCCTGTTTGGCAATTACCAGTACCTGACTTTCGATCCAGTGCGCGTGATCAGCGAAATCCGGTACCGGCAGCAATGGAAGCTCGCGCGCCTGGTTGAAAACATCATCGCTGACCTAGCCGCAGGGAGCCCAGTTCGGGCGCTGTTGGGGGGCGCGCATCTCGATGAAGTGGTGCTGATGTGCCGGGAGGCAATGGCTGCCATGGAGCTCGCCGCATGATTCATCAGCCCTTCACCTTGCACATCCGGATGACGAAGTCATGTAACGCGGACTGCAGCTACTGCAGCAGCTGGATGGAGAATGCCTCGTCGCGGATGTCGCCTGCCGCTTTCATGAAGTCAATTGACTTCATCCTCAACCGAGCACTCCCCCAGATCGGGGCTGCGCCGACGTTCCTATCGGCCCAGTACATAGGGGGCGAAATCCTCACCGTTCCTTACCAAGAGTTGAAGGAGTGCGTTCGGTATTTGCGGAAAGCGTGCGCCCAACACGGAATAGAGATGCAGGATGGTGCCCAGAGCAACCTGATCGGCACTCCGGAGAAAGTTAGTCGACTATACGACCTGTTCGAAGGCCGCCTTGGCACCTCGGTTGACGATTTCAGCCAGGCGCGCACAGTGAAAGGCTCGGCGGACAACTACCGGCTGATCTGGAAAGAGGCAGACCATTACCTTCGAAACCAGCGGAGCACCCCGGGCGCGGTCTTCGTCCTGGATCAGTCAGGCTTGAACTCTGCTAGGCAACAGACTCGGCTCGCCGCACGAGAAGGCCGCATGCTGACACTTCGTCCGCTGTTTCAGGGAGGAACGCCTGGCCAAGCCCTTCAAGGGGCAGAACGGACGATGAAGGCACTCCTAGAGACCTTCGACGACTGGTTTATGCGCTACCCGATTATCGTGGAGCCCTTTTTCCACCTCACCACCGCGCGCGTGGCGTCCTTAGCCGGTGGTAACCACCAGATGCCACATGCCTGCGCATTCCAGGCGGACTGCACTCAGCGGTCTCTCAGCTTGGAGCCGAATGGCGACCTACACGTGTGCCAAGAAATGGCGGACGCGGGGTTATCTCGGGTGGGCAATGCATTGGACGGTGTGATCGATACGGGACTGTTAGAAGCTCTGGCGGCCCGTTCAGGGCGGCTCTCTGCCGACTGCCAGGCCTGTCCATTTGTTAAGGAGTGCCAGGGCGGCTGCATGTTCGAATCGATCCAACAAGGGAACGGCATGTATGGCCGCTCTGCGCACTGTGCGAGTTGGAAGGCGCTTTTCAGACGCATCGATGCCGGCATTCAGGAACACGGACTGGAGGAGGTTAGAGGCTGGCTCCACCGCATCGAAACCCGACATCACAACCACAAGCTAGACGGCCTATTCAAGGCAAGTCTGGCCTCTGCATAGCCGAGGAATTTCCGTGGTACTGAATGACTTGTTCCGCACTGGACACTGTGTAGGCTCGATTCCCAAGGACCAAGCTGATGCGCTGCTTCGCTTGGTCAAGCAGGACACTTTCCTTCCTGACAAACCTGGAAGTCCTGACATTGCAGAGTGGGAGTCCGACGACCCCTCGAAGAATTTGAACGTGCCGCCAGAGTATCTCTCGTTCATGGAGAATCTCGGCAGCAGCCCAGACCTTGAGCACTTCCGGGCACACATGGGGGATTGGAGCAGAGTGAATGTCATGCTGCAGCGTGGACGACGTGGTGACTCTATGGGATGGCATCACGACGCATACGACCCCATGCACTTGATCTGCATGGTCTATCTCAGCGACGAGCTGTGGACCCCCGAGGACGGGGGCCTGCTTCAACTCGGTGAAGGCGATATCGACGACATGGGGTTCATCACCAAGGACATCCATGTTCACTCCTCGGTTTCCCCGAATCACGGGACGCTTGTTTGGTGCATCAACACCAATCCGCGGTGGGTTCACCAGGTCACCGCAATCAACACCGATAAGCCCAGGTACACCCTCATTGGGCAGTTCGGATATCGCGAGAACGTAATGCGGAGCACTGTACGGAAACGCTACGGAGAAGCTCTCCGATGAGCAGAAATCAGCTATCACTCCGCCGTTTCAGATTCCACGATGCCCTGATCACTTCGCCTGTGGAGTTGAGTTGGCGCGGGAGATTGCTGCGAGTAATTGATGCCTGTTTCGATGGCATCTACGGCTCATTGCACCCAGAGGTCCTGGTGGTCGGGAACGATGTTCTGGTCAGCCTAGCCCTGGCATTACATCTGGCCGAATGCGGTTTTGAGGTACTGATAAGCCCCGATAATCTCGACATCGAATCGTGGCCTAATCCTCACTACTCAGCAAACAACCTGGCCATCTTCAGCACCTGGACTGATGAAATGGCGGAGGTACTCGGATCACGCTTCGGCAAGGGCTTCGAGGTCGCAAGCATTGCATCAGCAATCGGCGCGCTCTGTGAGGGCTGCAAGCAGACGGGTAGAGTCTCAATTATCAAGGACACAGCGCTGCAGAGTGACCGTGGGTTTTGCCGCGGTGCCCCAGGGAAGCATCTACTCTTTCCTTTGAGACCCGATATCAGGCAGCAGGCCGGTCTTCACCCATTCTGGAAGGTCATCACCGCTCGGTTGCCCTCGATTCAGTTCAATCATCGGGAGCTTGAATTCGTAAGCACTGGGCTAGTGGTCCTTACCTCACACCCATCCCGATTTTTACATCCAGAAGCATCAACTTGTTCAAGAGTTGGGCAGGCTCGAGTCAGCGTTACAGACGTTTCCGAGAAGGGCCGCCACAACGATCTACGGACAGCGCTCGCCCTGAGGATTACCTAATGCAGCCAGGCATTTCATCGTCCGGGGCAACCGGGCGAAACAGCTTTCTATTTCAAATAAACGTGACTCGACGTTGCCAGCTGCGCTGCTCCCACTGCTACATCCTTTCGGACAAAAAGGACAAGAGCCCCGACATGACGGAAGAAGAATTCCTGCATGTTGTGAAGGGCATCGTCGAGCACATGCAAGCCGATCACAACTTCTCCCAGCGCTACAACCACGTGGACATCCATGTGATTGGCGGGGAGCCTTCAATGCTAGGGGTTCGGTTCTTCGAATCCGCGCTCCCGAAAGCCAAGGCTCTGCTGCGAGGCATCCCCCAGGCAGTCGACTTTTCTATTGTCACCAATTTGGTGACTCAAGAAGCCCTTGAGGTGGCCCGTCTGTTCGATAAGGTGTCCACCAGCTACGAACGGTCAACGAGATTCAACAAGCGTAAGCAGGAAGAAATCTGGCGGCGCAACGTGGTTACCCTGATGGCGGAATCCAAGATGCCGGGGGTTTCGGGGCCGAAAGATTTCTCTGTCACCACGGCACTTGTACGGCCGGTCGTTCAAGCCGGAGCAGCTGCGATGATCGAGGAGCTGGTCGACCTTGGGTTCACCAAGATGCACTTCGGGTTCTTCATCCCGTCAGGTGACGGCGACCTCAATGCGAAGCTCATCCAACCAAAGCACCGTGAGACCGCTCAGTTCTATATCGAGGCGCTTGACTGGTACCTAAAGCATCGCGAAAACATAACCGACCTCTGGATCAACCCATGTGAGTCCTGGTTGGAGGCTGTCTACCGCGGCGAGAGTTTAGATGACGTGGTTTGCCCGATTGTCCATGGTGCGCTTGATATCGACTCCGATGGGCGGACTATCAGCTGCATCGAGAAAGGCGGTACGAACGATTACACCAGCCATGGGAACATCTTTGAAACGCGCGAGGTGATTCAAGGTGACGGTTCCAAGGCCGTGGAATTCGTCAATACCATTCATGACGTCCTCACCTCGCCGAGCTACCTGAAAGAAGTGGCCAATGCTAGGCGACTTCCCGCTGCCTGCCGGGCTTGCGATGAGAGGATGCTTTGCCAGGCCAACTGCGGCGTTCTTCACGAGCAGTGGAATCAGCAGGACGAGTGCCCGGGCTTCAAGACCTTCATCAAGAGGGTTCGCTTCCTGGTAGAGGAAGAGGGAGTGCGACCGAAGTCCGTATTGCAGGGCGCAAACCAGCTGCCTCAGAACATCATTGCGGTGGGCTGACCATGACCACTGACAAAGGGCCCAGTTTTCTCTCGATCTTTCCGATTCTCGCAAAGCTGCTGTTCTCGTATGGGAAGCGTTTGCTGAGCGTTGACACACTCGTGAGCCTGGAAAAGAAAACGGGAGCGGGTTCAGGTGAGCGCACTCCTGAGGAGATAGCGCTGGACCAGGCGCTCGAACGTAACCCACATCAGTTGCAGATCAACATGGAACCTGGCCACAAACCGACACCGAGCATTGCACAACTGCTTGAGCAATCTGCCGGTGACCGCCTGGTAGTAAACGAGGAGGCCATCCGTGCTGCCCGTAACGCAAAGTGAGCCATTTGAAGGCCTCACGGACACAATTGAGAACGGGTATTTCGTTTTCACCTTGATGCCGTCGTTGTACTGCCCTTACAACTGCAAGCACTGCTACCTGAGCAAGGAACAGCGCAGCGACAAGACTCTGATGTCGCTCGACGACTTCAGGATGGTTTGCAGGAAGATTCACACCTACTTCGAGGAGCAGCAGCCGCCCCGCAGGACGATCATCGCCTACAACTACGGCGGTGAGCCCACCGCGGCGGGCCCTGAATACTTTCTCGCCTACTCAAGAATCATGGATGAGGAACTGCCGGCATCGGCCGGCTATGAAGTCCGGCATGTGATGCTCACCTCGATGCTTGGTGTAGACCTCGATGTTTGGGCGCCAATCTGGCATGAGCATTGTAATGGCTATGTTCAGACCTCCTACGACGGAGACATGCGCTCCAGCAACTACGTGCGTAAGTGGGAGGCCAAGGTACGTGAAGCAGTAGGCCGCGGCTTGAAAGTGGCCACGATCAGCGTGGTCAACTCTGCTCTGCTGGAACAAGGCGCATCCCGGACACTGGATCTGCTTGCTGAACTTGGAGTCGAGGAGACTGGTTGGTTGCCCTTCATGCTGAACGAGCAGAACGACAGGCCTGGCCAATACGATCGCTTCGCCCCAACCATGACTGCCTTCAACGACTTCATGATCGAGATGCTCAACCACTGGTACAGGGGCAAGGTCCAGGGGCTGAAGATGCCAAGCATTGGTGAGGCTCATTTTGCAGTCAATCGCGCCGCCGGCAGCGACCTTAGCAACATGGCAGGGCAGACCCTGTTTCTACTCCCTGATGGAAAGTTTGTACTGCCCAACTATCGGGATGGGTGGAAGGAGTACATGCACTCCTTCGGCAACATTCTGGAGCCGGAGACAACGTTCCGAGACATCCTCTGCTCTCGGGAGAGGATCTTGTACATGCGGCGACAGAGCACGCGGAACAACAATCCCGAATGCCGGCACTGCGAGTTCCGGAACGCATGTCTGTTGGAGTTCGCCAAACCCAATAAGCCCAACGATGAATGCTTCGGTGCGAAGCGCTTCGTTGCGCACGCTATTGCTCGCAACGGTATCGAGCCGCTGTTGAGCGGTCCCGTCACGCTGTATTAGGAGATTCCATGCTGCTTAAACCCAAGGAGTTCGACGCCGAAGCGTTTGCCAAGGAAGCGACGAACATCACACTCAGCGAGCGCACCATGGAGATGGTCGACAACTTTGGCCAGGTCCACAGCCCGGAGATCCTGCCGATCTGGAAGGATTTCTATGAAAAAATGCTAGCGGAAAAAGGGAAGGGGAATAAGCGCAAATCTGCTGACTTCACGATCCCCTTTAATGGTTACCGTTACCGCTGCAACCTGGCCAACTCAATGGATGGTTGGGTAATCGCGATGCGCCGCCTACTCCAGGGCAAGCTGAATTTCCAAAAGGACCTGAAGCTCGATTACAACGTCGTTAAGTCCCTCATGAAAGGTGCTGGCTTGACGCTATTCGCAGGCGTGATGGGTTCGGGTAAATCCACAACCATGTTCTCAGCGCTGGAGAATATGGACCCTCTCGAAAGAGGGTTGCTCGGTACCTGTGAGGACCCCATCGAGTACATCTTCGAAGGCGGTGGCGTCATTCAGCGAGAGGTCGGAGAGCACGTAGAAAGCTTTGAGCAGGCCATCCGGGACTGTGTCCGGCAGAACAGAAAAACCATCATGGTCAGCGAGATCCGAGATCCTGAAACGGCCAACGCCGCTCTGCTCGCTGCATCGACAGGTCACTCCGTATTCGCGACGATCCACGCTGATAGCGCACCCGATGCGTACACCCGGATGCTGGCACTGGTTGATCCCCGGTATGAAAGACTTGTCCCACAGACACTGCGCGGAATCTTCTGGCAGCACATGCTCCGCTTCTCGGACGGGCAGCGTGCTCCACTTCCCATCTATGAGTCGATCGAGGTAACTGGAGCTGTGCGTCAGATCCTGCAGGGTGGTCCGGAGAAGCTGCCTATGCTGGCGAACGAGATGAAGCGCCAAGGGCGGCGGAACATGGCGGAAACAGCCATGGCGTGGGTAACAGCCAATAAGGTGTCGCGAGAAGAAGTACGCGAATTCACAGATCGTCGTGGAAGGATCAACGAGCTCTGAGTCATAACTACAAGGCAGGGACGCCGAGCTTGTTGGCCTACAAACCACATCAATGACCGTTATCCTGAATCACTTCGGAATTTTCAAGGGCAGCTATGAGTGCTACTACCAAGCCAAGTACACCAAAGAAACGCGGCGCTATGGGAGGTGGTTGGGTCGTGCTGTCAATCTTCACACCAGTGGCAATTCTCATGCTGGTAGCCTCGCAATTCCCATCTATGATCGATCGCAGAATCCAAGTGAAGAAATCTCAGGAGCGATTGGCGCAAGAAGCGATGCCCCCTGCCTTAAGCACAATAGAAGTCGTTTTGTCGGACGGAAATCGGCAACAAAAACGCAGGGAAGACGAAGGAGTTAGAGTTAAATGAACAATCAAAACGAAGCACCTAGCAAAGGAAGGATCAGCTTTTTGAGCTTTGTGATACAGAATATATATTCTCTGCTGTGCTACAGCATGCTATTAGGCGGCTTTGGCGTATTGCTTCGCGCACATATAATGCACAGCGAATGGCTGTACTCCCTAGGGTATATTGGACTACCAGCTGGGGTTGCGTGCTACTTTCTGGCAGTAAGATTTCTCCACCGCAACATACGGCCTTTTGTTTACGTAATGGCAGTGCTACTTGTTTGTGCAAGCATTAGCTTTGTTGCAGGGGCATTTACTGGTAACTAAATCATTGAACACAGCTTCTTCCGGAACCGAATTCATAGTTCAGCTGTTGGAACGCTCGGCAGGTGTAAAGGTTGAAGGGGGCCTGAGGCAGACCTTGATTTCAATACTCCAGGATCTGCCCGAAGGAGCGAATGTGCGCGATCTGCAAAATGCAGTTCTTGGCATCGAGACTGAGCAGGTCAAGCCCTTGCTTGACGCGCTCGATCAGATGGCCAACGCCCCGTTGCGCTCCCAAGATGAGTATTGGCAATTGTTCAAAGCTGGCGAACTAATCCAGCTGGATGCTGGCGAGCCCCGCGTCCTGAATCTTGCATCATCCTTCCACAGCGACGCGGACAGCATTTTGGGGGTATTCGAGGCAGCAAGCGGTACAAAGCTCAGTGATTCCCAACTCCGAGCAGCGAAAACCGCTGGCCTTGAGTTAGCTGCGGGTGGTGAACCTACAGTGCGCTCATTGGTCGAGCGCTGGGCGCTGGTCGAGGGGCTGGAGGATTTCGCTGCAGCAGTCAAAGCAGCAATGATGCCGGCCTGAAGTGGATCAGCACCCAAAAAGCAAAGATTTGATCAAGGCTCAAAACTGAACAGGAGCAACAACATGAGAAAAACTGCATATCACCTGGGAGTATTCGCATTCGGAATGCTTTCCGTAGGACAGATGGTTCCTGTTCTGCTAGGTGATGAGTCTTTAGGTAACTGGCAATTCGCGGGACTCACCTTGACTGTACTCTTGACCATTGCCTGTTCTTACAAAGCCTCCGCTTCCAAAGACGTGGTTGAGAGCTGAAAGTAAGCCAGATCGGCTATCCCCGGTCTGCCTTCCAGGACCGAGAGGGACGGGCTCGGCCGGTTAGGTAAACTCCTAAAGTACGGGATGTTCAACCGAAAAGGTATTCTGGAAGTGCCGGGCGGCCAAAGTAGAAGCCTTGGCAAAATTCGATCTCCAGAGCCCTGGCAATTTCAAGCTCAGCTGCGTCCTCGATCCCCTCGAGCACCACACGTTTCCCTGCCGCCCTGCAGTCACGCACAAGCTTCTCTACCTCACCCCGGACTGCAGGGCTCTCAGCGATGTCTCGTGTGGTCCGACGTGACAGCTTGCAACCGGTCACAGCGCGGTTCATCAAGAGTTGCCTCTTCGCGAATCCATCCCTCATGTCATCCAGCATCACAGGCATCGCCTTGAGGTTGAGACGCTCCAAACCTTTAACGATTTTGCAGGCATCTCCATCAGCGGATTCAGTGATCTCGAACGTCATTCGGGATGTGACTCCGTGTCGGTCAAACTCCGATATTGCGTGCTCAATGAATCGGATATCGCTGACGGAGATCTGCGAGGCGTTCACCCAGAGGTGCACATTCGGAAACGCTCCAGCGATCCGAGCCGCTTGAGAGACCACCCACCTATCAAGGTCGACAATCGAGCCATCAGCCTCCGCGCTTGCAATCAAGCGCGCGGGGGCAGCTAACTGGGTCCCTTCGACCACACGGAGCAAACACTCATAGGCAATGGCTGAGGGATGGCGGCTGCCAAGGTGCATGACTGGTTGGACAACCAGAGCGAGTTCCAGGCCAGGCCCTGCACAAGCTCCTACAGCAATACTTCGGGGACGGCTGATCATCATGGAAGGGGAATCGCTTCGGCTCTTTCCCCAATAGTGGAAATCGACTGCCCCAAATCCGGTGGTCGGGTGTGAAAATCTGCATGCGAAACTGGTTCGCCCGACGGGTGGTGGCACAGCAGACGGACGTTAATCTGGCTCCATCTACTGTGGAGACCAGAACAGATGAAATTCCTGAAAGAGTTGAGCGACCTGAACGAAGGCACCCTGGTGCTGACATCTACCGAGCGGGTTGCCCGCCATCTGAGGCTACAGTCGGCATTGCTGCAGTCCATGTCCGGCAAAAAAGCCTGGTTTAACAAAGGGCGAATTCAAACCGTCACGTCGTGGATCGAAAATGCGTGGCTCGAACTGATGCCGGCAGAGCAACTACTGTATCCGGTACAGGAACTGGCAGTGGTGAAGGGCCTCGCAGATAGCTCCGGCCTGATGCCAGCAACGCTGATTTCCTCTACTGCGACCTCTCGCCGTATTGGTAGCGCGTACTCCGAAGCCCTCAAATACCAGATCCCGATGGATCAAGAACGGTTCCGGTTCAAGCGCGAGCTGGAAGTCTTCTGGCAACTGCAAGAAATGCTTCGTCGGGAGTGTTCCTCCCAGGGCGTAGTCTTCCGAGCTCAGCTCCCAGGCTTGCTGCTGAAAGCGGTTCAAGAAGGTCTGGTTGAGCTTCCAAGCAAAATTGTCATTGTCGGTATCCTCGACATGAACCCTGCAGAGAAAGTGCTCTTCCAGGCAATTGCTGCTCGTGGTGTCGAAGTGGAAGAAGTGGACGTCGCCGGTGACCGCTCTACACCTCAGCTGATCCGTGCAACGAACCAGGGTGATGAGTTCACGCTCGTTGCAGAATGGGTGAATAATCACCTCTCACCTTACGTTGACACTCCGCTCGCGGCGCCCCAACTTGCGATCCTGGTACCCGATATTCGGAATTTCCAAGCCCCGCTGATTGAGGCACTTTCGCTGCACTGCAGCCCGGCAACGCTGATTCCAGGCGAGTCTGATGCTGATATGCGGACTCCATGGGATATCTCCAGTGGCGCGACCTTGGGCAGTCGCCCTCTGGTCCGTGCCGCTATGGACCTTCTGTCCATCACTCCTCAAGAGGCGGACTCCGAGGCCTTCAGTCGTGTTCTGCGCTCGCCGTGGATCGGCGGTGAAACTTCTGAAGGCCGCGCGCGTGCATTGCTGGATATCTGGCTGCGCGACAACATGGGCCTTTCCATGGGTGGAGAGGACTTCCTGCGAGCAATCGGCGTATACAAAGGTGATGCAGTCCCTGACTTCAGGGAACGCTTCGCAGGCTATCTTGCTGCCCATCTCAACGGAGCGGCGAAGCGTTATCCGTCGGAATGGGCGGAGCAGTTCAGCCAGGCGCTGGTAGGGATGGGCTGGCCGGGAGGCAAAGAACTCGACTCGGCCAACTTCCAGACAATGAAGGCCTGGGACGAGGCACTGACCCTGTTCCGCACCCTCGACACACAGCTTGGTCGTGTGGAATATCCTCGGGCGTACATGTGGCTGCGGGAAATCATCGATACCCGTCAGTTCCAACCGCGTATCTCGCACGTGGCCCCGGTTTCGATCCTGGGGTATGAGGATGCAATCGGCTTGCACTTCGACGCAGTGTGGGTACTGGGGGCATCGAGTACCGTGTTGCCCGCCCGAGTGGAGCCTTCCCCCTTCCTACCGCTGGAGCTCCAGGTGGCGGCTGGGATTCCAGGCGCCTCCAGTGAGGGCGCCTTGGCTCGGGCAGAGAAGGTGGTCGCAGCACTGCTGAGCACGAGTGCTGATGTAACAGTTTCCTGCCCCGGTCATAACGACAAAGGCGCCTCGGTTTCCTGTAGCGAACTGTTCGGTTCCTGGCCAGCAGCAGCTCCTTCCGTACATTCTCATGGGCTGTTTGTCGACCAACTGTTGGGTATCCTCGATCGCAGCCAAGTGGTCCCTGAAACGGTCGCCCCCGTATCCGCGGATGAGCTCGCCTGGATCAAAGGCGGGGTGAGAATCTTCAAGGACTATGCAGAAGCGCCCTTCCTGTCCTTCGCTCGAAATCGACTGCGCGCCGAAATGTTCCCGGAGCCTGTCATCGGTCTCGACCCACGCATTCAGGGAACCATGGTGCACCTGGTCCTCGAACTGTTCTGGACTGACGTTCGGACCTCGAAAGCGTTGAAGGCCATGAGTCACGGCCAACTGTTTGACAAGATCCGCGACACGGTTTCGAAAGCATCGGAGCAGTTGCTGAACAAACTGGTCTGGCGCTACGGAAAGCGTGTTATCGCGCTTGAGCGACTGCGGCTGGAATCGCTGATAAATGACTGGCTCTATCTGGAGTCGAAGCGCACACACGACTTCGAGGTCCTCGGCTTCGAGGAGCCACATGACATTGCAGTTGGACTGGTCAACATTACCGTCAAGGTCGACCGGCGCGACCGCATTTTTCTGACCGAGGATGAATCTGAGTTCAGGGACGTGGTGATTGACTACAAGTCTGGAGCTTCGATGAGGATGACCAGCCTGAACGCTGACACTCTTACGGAGCCTCAACTGCCCATCTACGCGACCAAGATTGATTTCCAACAGAATGGCGGAAAGCGAATCGACGGTATCGCGCTGGCACAGGTCAACAGCAAGAGCCTGGGGTTCCATACCCGATCCAATTTCACGGGTGAGCTGGCACCAAGGACCGGCAAGCATAGTGGCGTGGATACCGAGGGCGCTTGGGATGGCCAGTGCGAGGCGTGGACGAATGCGTTGGACAAAATGAGTCAGGGCTTCACCGACGGGGAGGCCTGGCTGCAGAATGGCGCACCGCTTCCCATGGGATACGAGTATCTCGGTATCCTCACCCGTTGATCCCGTCCCCTGGCCCATAGGGCCAGGGGAACCTCCTTTGAGAACCAAATCGTGGAACAAACCTCACCACCAGAAATGCTCTGTCAGTTTGCGGAAAGGGCTCTTTCCTTTCTTCGCAACATTGGCCTTTCAGTGGAAGTCGTCCCTGGGGCTGCCGGGTTTATTGATCACGTCAGGATCAAGGATGGCGGCCTCCAGGTAGATCCGCGCTGCCCTGCATCAGGGCTCCTACATGAGGCTGGGCACCTGGCAGTGGTCCCAAAACGCTACCGGCACTGGATGTCTGGGAACCTCTACGCAAGCTTCAACCGAATGCTCAAAGATCCTGAGTTTCTGGCGCAGGAGCCGGACAGCCCTCTCTACCGTGCAGTGATCCAGGCTACTGACCCTGAGGTTACGGCCTGGGCCTGGGCGGCAGGACGATTCCTGGAATTCCCGCCAGAGGTAATAATCCAGGACGACGAGTACGACGGTTCAGGTCGAAACATCAGGATTCTGTTACAGGCCAACTCCTACATAGGCATCAACGGCCTTTCCCATGGTGGCTTCTGTGTACGGCGAAAGACTCCGTATAGAGCGCTACCGCAGTATCCTGAGGTGGCTTTCTGGCTTCAGCCGTAAGGGGTGGTGGCACACAAAGCGGCCGTTAATCTGGTTCCATCAATCGAACGGAGCCGCACTGATGACCGCTTTCCAATCCCTACCTGCCATCCCTCACCTTGAGCCGATCTTTGCAGCCATAGCAGCTGCTAATCCTCATGACGGCCAAGCCCGGGCGGACTCCATTGACCCCCGTCGCTCGCTGGCACTCCTCGCCCCCGCAGGATCAGGAAAAACCACTCAGCTTCTCTTCCGCATGCTGGCCTGCCTCACGGTAGTAGAGCGCCCGGAAGAGATTCTGGCTATTACGTTCACTACCAAGGCCGCCGGCGAGATTCTGGAGCGCGTGACCAGTGCCCTGGCCCTGGCTGCCACAGGAGTGGAACCGGTCCAAGCTCACGAGAAGCCGCTGTATCAGCTCGGCCGCCTGGTTCTCGAACGTGATCGGCTGCTGGGTTGGAACCTGATCTTGAACCCGTCTCGCCTGCGCATCATGACGTTCGATGCCTTCTGCGCCTACCTGGCCGGCAAAACACCGATCATGAGTGGACTGGGTGGCGGTAAAACCGTCGAGGACCCTGCGTTGATCTACCGCAGCGCGATTCTTGACACCCTTGGCAGCGTGAACTCGGATGATATCCCTGAAGAGCTCCGTGACGCGCTGGAAGCAGTGCTCACCTTCGCCCGCAACCGTTTCGAACTGCTGGTGCCGATGTTCTCGGCGCTGCTCTCCAAGCGCGATCAGTGGGCCGGCGAGATCATGACCCTGGACCTCCCAGGCATGGAGCTGGCGATCGCTGAAATGGTTGCCAAGCATGCCGCCGAGGCAATCACGGTACTGGGCGGTTCTCCGTTGACCCAGGCGATGGACATCCTGCAGCACGCTTCCGGGGTATACGATGGCTTCGGGTGGGCAGCCCAGCGTCCCGCTTTGGCCATCAACCAGACCTCCCTGGACTATCTGCGCGGCTTTGCCGGGTTTGCTCTTACAAGCGAAAACACTCTTCGCAAGTCCGTAAACGTGAAGAATGGCTTCCCCGCAGGCGAGCCGCTCACCAAGGACATGAACGCCCTGCTCAAGGGGCTGAAGGACGATCCAAAGGTGGAGCTCTACAGCGAAGCCTTGGTCACGCTCAAGACTCTTCCAGACCTGCAGTACCCTCAGGGCAGCGCCGCGATGTGCCAGCACTTCACAGTGATTCTGCGCTACCTGCTCGCGAACCTAACCCTCACCTTCGATGGCACCGCCACGATCGACTTCCAGGAAGTAGCTCAGCGCGCAATCCAGTCCTTGGGCCTCGGTGACGAAGTCGGCGACGCTCTGTTGGACGAGGACCGTATCAACCACCTGATGGTGGACGAGTTTCAGGATACTTCGCCCTCTCAGTTCGAGCTCCTGCAGCGCCTGGTCGCACACTGGGAAGACGATGACTCGCGATCGGTATTTTTCTGTGGTGATGGTTTCCAATCCATCTACCTGTTCCGAGCAGCAACCGTGGAGCTGTTCATCAACATGGTGATGAGCAAGGTGTTCGGTCCGAAGTCTCTGGAGATTCACCGCCTCACTGTCAATTTCCGCTCTGCGCCGGGTGTGGTGGAGTGGAATAACCGAGCCTACGGAAAAGTGTTCGCCAAGTCGGACTTTCCTTTCGTGCCGTCGATTCCGTTTCGAACCGTGGACGGGGGCGTGCATATTCGGCCCATCACCACTGGCCCCATTGGTGAAGCTCAGGAGGTGGTGAATATCATCAAGGAGGCCCTGGCCAAGAACCCGGAGCAGACCATTGCTATCCTGGTACGTGGGCGGTCTCACCTGAAGCACATCCTGCCAGCCCTGAAGGAAGCGGGAATTCCTACAGCTGGCCAGAATATCGATCCAATTGCCGAATCCGCCCCAGTGTCTGAAGTAATCGCGTTGATCCGCGCCCTCTGGCACGCAGCTGATCGTACCTCGTGGTTGGCAATGCTCCGTTCGGCGTTCGTAGGCCTATCATGGGACGATTGCCGGATCATTGCTCAGGGCGGCAAGGTGATCCGTGGTGCCCTGAATGATGATCAGCTGATTGCCACTCTGAGCCCAGATGGCCAAGTGCGTGTTGAACGCCTGAACAAGGTAATGGAGCGTATCGAACGCTCCGCGCGCGGCACTGAGTTGGTTTGGGCCGCTAAAGCCGCCTGGGTTGCCCTGGGCGGCCCTGCTACCGTTGATTCCGTCGAAATGGCTGATGTGGAGACCGTCTTCCGCGTGCTCGCTCAGCACACGAGCAACGGGGCCCTGCAGGACCCGCAAGCGTTCTTCCGTGCCCTGGATAACCTCTATGCATCACCCAAAGCAGGGGTTGTCCAGGTCATGACAATCCACAACGCCAAGGGCCTCGAATACGATAGCGTCATCCTGCCAGGCCTTAATCGAACCGGTGCAACCGACGACACACCGCTGTTCTACTGGCGCAACCTGGCCGGCACCTTTGCCCTGGCCCCGAATGTTGGTGACCAAGACGAATCCTCTCCAGAGAGCCGGCTTTTCAAGTTCATCGGTCGACAAGTCAAGAAGGACATCTTGGATGAGGTGTCGCGCCTGGCGTACGTGGGTACTACCCGCGCCAAATGCGATTGCTACCTGCTGGCGGCTGTCGACAAATTCGACGAGGACAAGCCGATCCGAGTAGCTTCCGGTTCGCTGCTGAGCTGCCTCTGGCCTGAGCTTGAGGAGGACTTCTACGAGGCCGAACCGGGGGTACCGATTACTGCTGACGTGTCAGTAGAGGTTCCCTCGAAGGCGCGACTGAGCGCATCGTTCACCGTCGAACTACCGCGCGGCATCTTCATCCCAGCGGCGAGTAACGATCAGATCCCGACCGAGAACGAACTGGCAGACGAGTTGAGGGAAGAGGAGGGTAATGACTACCGAGCGAAGACCATCGGGGTTGTTTATCACCGAGTCGTCGAGTTGATTTCCAAAGAAGGGATCGAGGCCTGGAGCATCGAGCGGTTGCAAACCAAGAAACAGGCGATCGCCGCACTTCTGCGTCGTGAAGGTTATCCCGCCGCTGAAGTCCCTGCTGGTGTTGCGCGAATCCACCATCTGGTGGAGCGGACTATCAGCAGCACCCATGGTCGGTGGATTCTCAAAAAGCGGGAGAGTGGTGGCCAAGAAGTCCAGGTCAGCTCCTACCGAAACTCGCGGTGGGTGCATCGATACCTGGACCGTCCCTTCGTTGATGATGGGGTGTACTGGATCATTGACTGGAAAACACCGGACTGCCCGGAAGGAATGCCTGTTGAGCAGTTCCTCAGCCGGGAAGTGAATCGCTATGCGCCCAAAATGCGGGAATACAAGCAGGCGGTCCAGGATGCCGGTGTCACCCTGCCAGTGAAGCTGGCGCTCTTCCTGCCGGCAGTAGACCGCCTGGTTGAGGTGGCCTGAGACCTGAGGTCAGAAGCGCTCCAGTTTGAATGGTAGCGAGAACCGGCATCTGGAAAGGAGAGGGCGCGAATTAAGCGCCTTCTTCTTTTTCATCGAGGCAAGAACCTCAGCTCGGAGTTGAATCAGGTTGGAGAACAACTCGGGGTGGTGCTCGATCTCCAGAATCTTGTCGTTGAAAGCGAGGATTCCAAGCACATTGTTGGAGGTGAATTCGGCCCGGGCGATACCGATGTAGAGCACGATCTGAAAATACTCCCTCGGCCGGACACGCCTGGCCCATCGCCGACTCTTGAACTCGCCGACGATGATCCTACCGCTACGCTTATGGCGGAAGATTGCGTCAGGCTCCCCACCGACACCACGCCAGCGAATTCTCTTCCTTGCATGCCCTTTCCCAAGATCGGAGCTGATCAACTCGTAAGCTGCCGGATCAAGACCGAAAGCCCGAAAAATATCGTCCTTGGATTTTCCCTTGACGGCGAGGTAGAGGAAAAATGCGGCTAACAGTACAGCAATGACTACGATAAGGTTCATCGAGGCAAAACCTCGAAGTAGATCAGAGCAGCGATGAACAGGCCGGCACCTATGAGGAAAACGAGCTTGCTCGGTGACTTGCCGATAGTCTCATGAGCGCGATTACCGTAGCGGGTAGCTTTTGCGTTGTAGGCTTTACCGCCAGCCCTGATGTAATCGTCCGGTGACTCGGCGTATGCAGCGATTTTGCTTACCGCAATATTGGCTTCAGTCGGCATTGAGGCCCTCCTTGCCATGTGCAAAGAAGAACCGTTTGTAGCCGCTGAAGACAACCAGTCCTTTTTCCTGGAACAGGTGGAAGGCACGAGAAGCTGAGCGGCGTTCCACGCCCGCGAGGCGGCGGATTTCTTCCCTCGTGGCCTTCACCTCTACACCCCCCGGCCGGTGCGCGACATCGGGGTGGGAAGCCAGATTCACAACTACACGCCAGATCTTGTCCTGGTCCTTCATTTGCACCGTCGAGGCCGCGGTTGCGTGCTTGGTCAGAAGGTTCAGCTCGGCCGCCATCAGCACGACCTCGCTGTTCTTCATGTCGTTCATGAAGGCGTTGAACTTGTCCTTCGATACTTTCAGGAGCGAAGCGCTGCCTCGGACCACATAGGTGAATTTCAGGTCGGTATGTCGGGAAGGAACGATGATGTCGCCGCGCCGCAGCGTGTCAATGAATAGCGGTTTCAAGTTCGGGTCCGGCGGGACGGTCGAAACAACCATCGTCCCGTTGAGGAGGATGTAGAAGTCACCGTGATTTGCGTCGATTTCAATGCCGGCTGGGTGGTCGACCACTCGGCCGTATTGGTGCGCCATCATTAACCAGCTAGCCCAGCTACCCGCGGTCAGCGAGGAACTCTTGAACCAGCTGGGTTCTGGCGTGGAGAGTACCGACACAGTCACTTGTCGCTTGGCTGTGCTGTTTGGCATTTGGCAGGGTCCTTCAGTTCGTATTGCGCTTGGTACGTCTCTATCCGCAGGTTCACCCCTGATGGAACGGGTAAGGCGATCAGAGACGCTACAGCGATGGACGTGGGGTTCATCACCAGAAGGACATTTCTGAGTCGCTTCGCTTCAGGAATGCGGAGCCCCTTCTGGCCCTTACTCACCATTTCTCGAAGGAAGACATAGCGCCGGCGCTCAGTTTTCAGCGCCAGGGGTCCCCTGACCTGTACGCCCTCAATGGAGAGGAGGGCATTCTTGATCAGAGTTGCAGCTTGTCGAACGGTCTGGATGTGCAAGCCGTCGATAACGACGTAGAAGCTGTCGGCGCGAAATTGGCTTCGCTTCGCTCGGGGCGAGGCCAGGTCCCAGGCAACATGGGTTTTTGCTTCCACAAGCATTCAACGAGCCCCTCGAGGCAGTCAGTTTCCCTAATAGTGGAAACTGACTGCCCCTATTTCAGGGTTTCGTGAAAATTATTGTTGGTAGGTCAGCGCCTTGCGCGCGTGATAGACGGCCTTTTCGAAGGAGCGTTGGCTTCCACGGATGCGCAGCACATCCAGTACCCGCGGGTTTCGCCTGACCTGGATGCTTTTGGGCCCAGCCAGCATCCCCAACACCAGGTCATAGCTATCGAGTAGAGCTCGATCATCCAGTTCGAGCACAGTGGTGAGGGTTTTCTTGTGCCGGTCGAGCGCCGCTTCGATCGCAGCCTTTTTCCAGGACTCCAACAGCTTCACTGGTGATTCTCCATTGCTCTGAATTGCTTGCCGTACTTTATCCGGTACACCCGGGCCTGGTGCATGAAAACCACCCACAGTCCGCCGAAAAACCAGACCAGCGCAAAAGGCGTGGCGAAAGAGAGTAAGGCTGAGCTAATCACATTGTGGGCCTCTGTTGGGTATTCGTCGTCGACGACAACGCGGTACAGCTCGTGATTCTTGTACAGCGTGACCAGCACTTTCTGGTTGGCATCAACCCCTCGGAAAACCTCTACGTCACCTCGGTCAACCACACTGAGCCAGCCTGTCAGGCTCGTTGTTGCATTGCCCACAGACTGCAGCACCTGGGTGATGGACTCAGTCGATACGTGTTTAGCGATCGAGGTGATCGGAACTGCATCTCCCACCCACTCGAAACAGGTGATGGGGAGGTGATCGCATTGAAAGCGGAAACGGCCTTCGTAGGTAGCGGTGAGTTCTTTCTGGTATGTCAACCGTTCGTTCAGCAAGTGTTGCTGGATGTAGTAGGGGAAGATGAAATGAATCCAACCCTGGAAAGTGACGAAAACGCAGATGAAAAAGGTGATATGGATTCTAAAGAAGGATTTGAATCCCCCTAATGCAAACCTGACCAGCAATGAGCCGAACACGAGAGCCATCATGAACACGTCTCCGCGCTGGCGCTCGCTGGAAGAAATCTCATGCCCAAATAGAAGACAAAGCTGTTGCCACAGCTTGTTCCAAAGGTTGAACTCCTCTTGGCCGATCGCAACCACGAAAATGATCAGAAGCCAAGTCAAATCGACAGTCCTGCGGAAATGGCAGTAGATTCCTGACCACAACGCCATGAAGAAGATGAAAACTCCGAAATCTTCCAGCACCTGATTCAGCGTCAGATCACGCCAGCTCCCGTCACTGGGAATCGAGTTCAGCACTGAAACAACAGCAAACATGACCAGGAAGAGTGGGGCATGGAGCTGCCAAGGGATGATGTGAGAGCGGTAAGACCAGGCCCTGGGCCACGAGAGGAAAGAGGAAATCGCGGGCATTGCTTTTGGCTCGAAACGTTGGAAGCCATTGATACTATGGAGTTCCTGTACAGCTACCAGCCAAATTGCCCTCGGGATTTTCGGTCGCTGATGCACCCAAGAAGTACGAAATGAGGACGTTTGAATGACGGCAGCCAATCGTCGTTATACGCGGTACGCGATTCCAGAGAACTCACTGCAAAAGCAACAGATCAAGACCAAGGGGGTGCTCGGTTTCCTTGCGGGGTGGGGAGATTGCCGGGTGCGCGACATCTCCTACGCCGGCGCGCTGGTTCTGACGGACAAGAAAATCGGGATCGGTGATCAGGTGCTGTTGCGGCTGACGGAAAAGGATGGCGGGGTGATGGATTTCGAAGGCACCGTGGCCAACTGCTCTAAGGACCCGATCACCCACCAGTTCCGAGTTGGGGTAGCCCTAAGCGAGCCCGAGGCGGACCGTCGCGAAAAAGGATTCCTGCTGCAGCTGCAGGATCGGTACCGACCAGTGGCCTAGAAGAATAAAATGCCCGACTCATGGAGTCGGGCATTTATAAGTCGGGGAAACGCGCGCACCACAGACGATGTTGAGGGGGGGGGTGTCTTAGGATAGGGACCTAATGCGTTTCCCCAAAAAGCAAAATTCAGTATCTCTGCCCAGGCAGGAGGGACAAGGCGTGGCGTTAAGCGACACAATTGCCCCTGCGCCCACATTTTCACCGAAGCGGAAGCCTGTGAGAAGGCCAATAGCCTTCATTTCAGAATCAATTTAGCAGAAATTGAGGTTCTGTCTCAGACTGAGCATTCGAGATCAACAGATGGCATCGGACGCAACCGACTAAACACACCATTTCGTAGGCGATTCACTATGCCCGGGCATGACCTACGACCGTCGTGGCCTGAAAAAGTTCCATGAGCCGAGTTTCGCATGCGAAACTGAAAACGCCCTCAGGGAGGGCGTTAGGGGCTAAGCTCGGGCTGGACTGCCGAAGATTCGCTTGAGAAGCGGGGCCCGCTTCTCCTCTTCGGGAATCAGCGGGATAGCCCCATAGCGCGCCCCGGATGCAGCCGAGTAGTAGAGGAACTGCATTCTGTCCCCTTTGAGCCCTACGTAAGGCGCCGCCTGGACGATAGCCCGGTTCATCTCAGCATTCGCAGTCTGAGCCATTTGCAGATCGAACCCGAAGATCAGTCGGGTTTCGAAATGGTCCCACTGCGATGCCTTGAGGACCGGGGCCATGAGCACAACGTTGATGCCCTGGCTGCTTGCTAAACGCAGGCCTGCCTGGAAGCTCGCTGAATCCTCATCGATATTCAAGCCGTCCAGGATAATAGAGCGGCCGGCCGGTGAGTTCTTCGTCAACGCTGCGACATGAGGCGCAATGATCGCTTCAAGCGAATACCGTTCTGCAGGAACGATCGAGACAGTGAGACAGGCATCCTTTGCACGAGAGCCGAGTATCAGCGAACTCAGGTCTTCAGATGCAGCGTGTCGCATCACCAGGTGGTTGCGGCTGTAGTGATTGATGTAGCTGTCACCGTCCACCCGATCTCGAACGATGATCACCTGCAGCCCATTCAGCTTGTTCAGGATCGCCTCTTGATCGATGTAGCGGCTGGCCAACTTGGCATCGGGTTGGGCTACCAAGGTATGCCCATGATATCCCCGACCCATGATCACCTGAGAGTTCGCCATGTAGCCGTAACGGTTCTTGAACTTCAGAAGAGTTTCGGGCTTGTCATCGTTTGGATCGATCGGATCGTTCTTCACATACGTCACCAGGGCGTCGAAGTTGCCAAAGTTGTACATGGTTGCCACCAAGTTCTTCGGCGGGATCTGCTGGTGAACGGGCTCAGGGCCAGGCAGGGTGAGGTTCAAGACCATGCGCATGAACTCGACCATTTGTTGAGGTCGTTCAAGCTGAAGAATCTCCGCGGGAGTGCGAATCGCCTGGAGCCCAGGGATTTCTGGACCGAAGGTGTCAGAGGTGCTGCTGTAACTCTCGCGTCCATAGGCCCGGGCAACTATGGCTTCTGCCTGGGACAACGACAGGCCGAAGGCCAGTTGGTCGACAAGGCGTTTGCACTGAATTTGGTACATGAATCAGGAGTCCAGAAGCGTAGAGAGTGGTTGGTTGCGCTCGACAAAGCTGAGATAGGCTTCGTGCAGCTTCATATCGGAATGGTCAGTGATCGCGCCTGCTAGCAGGCGGTATGCCCTGCGGAGATCAGGAACGATGTCAGCGGTACCGTTCTCCAGGAGCTTTACCAGCTCGAGGATCGCCGTCACGTATCCCGCAGTGGCAGCACGCTCGATGAGATTGAGACCGAGCATGGGGTCCGCATCGGGTCGTTTGCGAAGAAGGTTCTGCATGCCAAATGAGTAGAGGGCGACCTTCGAGGGGGGGTTGGTCACACACGCCAATCTGAGCCAGTGATCGCTCTTGACCTGATCGACTTCCACGCCAATCCCCTGATTCAAGCACCGGGCAACCTGGAACATCGCATCGCTGCTTCCCTCCTCGGCAAGCTCCAGCAAGTCGCGGTACGCATTCCCTCGGCAGCGATCATCATTGGATGAGAGATCTCTGGTGAGGCTGGCAAGCCGCAGGAGGGTTTCTCGGCTCTTGGTGTCTACTGCACGGCTCAAATTCGTGTTCCCTATCATTCTTGCGCTGCTCGCTTGTTGCGCCCACGGCTACGTGATTCAAACGCCCCAAAAGCCCTGTGCTTCACGTCGTACTGGTGAACGCTCATTCCCGGTACGCGAGGCTCTGGTTCCAAAAGCGCTCGTATCGAGCGCTTCTTTTTTTCTTCCATTGGGCAGTAGTTCTTTAGAGGCTTTATGAGCGGCCGGGCACAGGAAACGTCATAAACGAACGGCACCGGCGCAGAGCAGATGTACGGCTCAATGTCACCATCGGTCACCCTTGCCCGTATATGGGGAGTACCGAGTCGATGAACCGCTACCTGTTCATCAAGAGGCAATTTCTCAAGCTGTTCAAGCGAAAGCAGCACGCTGCTTTCCACCGAGCCTTGAACTACCTCGTCGCGAGATGGCCGGTGGCCAAAGGTGGCATGAAGCTCGTCTTCACATACCTTGATCAGGTCTCGCACCAACCATCGCTTCGTTATCGAGCCCGTATCCCAGTAGAAGCGAATCAGCTGGGGGTCATGCAGAATCGGGGTTACCCGCATAGCCTGCAGGCTGGATATGCCGTAGTGATCTTTCGCTTTCCAGATCCGCTTCCGCTCAGCAGGCTTGGCCTTCTCGATCAGGTCGAACAGATGCATTCGAAGCCTATTGGTTTCGCGGATTCGATCCAAAGCCAATGCGGGCAGACCTATGGCACCAGGAGAGCGAAGAGTTTCCTTGGCACTTTGCCCCTCACCCAGCCAAATGGTTGTCAGGGTTTCAATGGCAAGGGAAATGCCCGTCTCGCCATCTGGCGTGGCGATTTCGATCCCAGCATTCTTGTCAACCGTAGGAGACTTCCTGAGAGGCACCTGGAAAAGGGCGTCGATCCGGATATGTGCTTTCGATTTCTCCAGCAAGAAGGCCAGTTCCTTGAGTGACTTGTCCAGGGTTGGTATCAGCTCCCTGCATTCTTCTTCGATGGTCCGGGGGAAGCTCATTCGCATACACCGTTTAGTTTGATATCGACACTTTAACGGCCGAGAAAGGGAAGTGAAGGCATCGTGGCTATCTCTGTAGTATCAAAGCTTGCGGGAACCAGGTGGGAAATTGAGGACCAAGCGTTATTTTGAGGGGAATGAAGAAAACCATCATCCCGCAGGCACTAGAGCTAGGAATACGTCCATGCGAAAGCTGATCCTCCACCTGAAAGGGGAGTATTTCGATGAAATCAAGGCTGGCCGCAAGCCCAAGGAATACAGACTGGTCACCCCATACTGGGAAAAGCGGCTGGTAGGGCGCTCCTACGACTGTATCGAGCTGGCGCGGGGATATCCTAAACGGGGTGATACCGAGAACCGGCTGACACTGCCTTGGAAAGGGGTCCAAAGGGAAACAATCATCCACCGCCACTTTGGCCCGCATCATGTGGAAGTGTTTGCGATCAACGTAGCTGTCGAGCCGAAAGACAGGAGTCCTGGGGCTGCTGGCCCGTTTCATAACGAGGGATAGTTGATCAATCGGCACGCCACGGAGACAAGGAATGGCAAAGAGGAATACGTTCAAGACCTTGAAAGACGGGGTGTACTTGGCGCGGTGTCGCGAGTCGAGCCTATTGGCCGCAGCTTCGAACGGGCATTCCATCATCTGGCCAGAGGCCAGAATGGTCATCAAAGGCGATACGGCTTATTTCTATCACGAGGGCAAGAAGGTCTGGTCTTGCAACATGACTTACGCGGCGAACAACTTCGACGTTGGAGCCCTGGCCGAGTAAGGATTAGCCATCGCTGTCCCCCGGGGGATCTCCGCACCGTCCTTTCAGTTGGAACCTTCACCGAAGTCGTTACCATGCTCTCCATTCGATGAATGGAGCTCTCCTCGGTGGTTCTTCAAAAAGCGTTGCAGTCCAGTAAGAACCTGGGCGACCTCACCCAAGCATGGATACGAGAGATAACCGCCCGCACTAAGGCTGAAAACGTGGTTTCCACGGTGAAGCTTACTGTCGGAGATACCGCCTCTCTCGTCGCTCCTGCCGCTCTGGTGGCGGAAGTTATTCTGAAGACCGGTCTTGCGGATGAGAAAACGCCTTTGCGTGTTCTTCTCATTGGACGTGATCCCATGATTCGACTGGACCATTCGGTCTGGGCGAGCCTTGCCGGCGAGATGCTCGGGCGCCCCGGAGAGGTCGAAATTTTCCTAACCCAGGCTGAGCAAGCCATTACCAGTATGTATCCCGTGGCTCAGGCCCTGCGGCTTCCGCACTGCGGCGTAATGCTCAATGAGGAAATCCTCGCTGCGGATCGACCGGAGATTGATCTGGCGATCTGGGTACACCCCGCCGCAGAAGTCGATTCTCCCGATGAGCAGAACTATCTCCAAATCGCAGTGCATCTTCAGAAGAAAGCAGTGCCCGTCGCTGCCTGCGTGTTCAATGAGACTGACCTTCATGGACAGAACATTATCTTGAGCAGCTCAGGCCTCCATCTCGTCCCGCTCGGGGAGGGTCTGAAGAGGGGGAGCAAAGCGATCAACCGCTTTGGCATTTCAAGCCGAAACGTGGGCCTGGAAGGAGGGTGGGGAGCAGTTCTCTGTCACCTGACTGATTCCGAGGTGCGGCGCGCTGACAACGAGGTTGCCCTGGTCAAGGCAGCTCTGTCGCTACTTCGCCTTGAGGGCGGCATTGCCAGTTCATGGGCACTCGGCCAGCGAATCAACGGCGTGGCCTTTAACCGGATCATCCCCATAGGGCTCCTCGGCAATATGGCGGTTGAGCCAACAACTGGTCATCTGCTGGCGCATGATGACGAATCCAATCGTCTGGCAATTCTCGGCCACCTCTGGAACGAAAAGCGAAAAGCCATGCCTTCTGGAGGAGAAGAACTTCTCATCTGGGCGGCAGGGGTGAAGCTCTCATTCGGCCAGGCGCTCCCGAAAGAAACTGAAAAGCGTAAATCTGCCATATCTGCTCTTGAGCACGCCTTCGATCAGGGTGCATTGGATGCAGGGATTGCGTTGGCACGAGGATACGAAGCAACGGGGCATGAGGAGAGCCGAGAAAAAGCTCTTCAGCTGTATCGACGTATCGATACCGCGCATCCCTTGAGCGCATATGCTCTTGCGCACGGTGCGGTGTCCTCCGGGGAACAAGCTACGGCCTTGCGTTGCTTTGGCGCGGCCGCCGAAGCCGGTTATCCGCTGGCAATGTCGGACCTTGCCGTGTTCGTCCAGCAGATGAACATCCAAGGGATCGACCCCTGGGCCTTGCTTGCTCAAGCTGCACAGCTTGGCGATCCGGACGCAAATGTGTATCTGGCCGAACGGGAACTGAAGGCAGAAAGGCTACAGCCCTCTCTCGAATACCTCCGTCAGGCATGGCAGATCGGTCACAAGGAAGCACTCAATTTCGCGTTCAACCTGGCGACCTTCATGCAAGGGCAGAAGCTGGGAAACCGCCACAAGCTAAAACAGGAACTCCGGGACATCGAGAACCAAGCCAAGAAGGTGGGTGTCACCCTCACCTATGGCGGAGTTTGATAGTTTCCGCAGGGGCCCCTCAGCCATGCTATTGGTAATGGCGGTAGGCCTAGCCCCTGCAACCGTACTGGCTGACCCCACCGGCGACCCCGTGGTCAATTTCAAAGTCGAGCACTACTGGGTGACGGGGAGGAGTGTCCAGGAAATCCAGGCGTCCATCAGTGAGAACGCCCCAACCAGAAATGGTGACACTTTCTACGCTGGGGCTACGGTTTGGAACTTGGATTCGAGCTATGACTACGTCCCGCTCGCCAGCGGTGGGTGCGCGATCTCCAACCCCCGTGTCACCGTCAATATCACGATCTCCCTACCCGCATTACGGGACGATGTTCCGCGTTCGCCGGGCGTAATTCGAGAGTGGAACAGGTTCTACATCGCGCTTCGCGCTCACGAGTTACTTCATGCCGCAAATGGAAAGCGTACGGCCCAGACACTCCTTTCACGGTTGAGCGGAGTACGCACGGAACTGCCGTGCGAAAGGTTAAGCGTTGTCGTGAGCCAGGCCGGACAGGCGCTCATCAAGAAACTCGGGGAGTACGACTCCCAACTCGATCAGCAAACAAACCATGGCGCGACTCAGGGGGCACTCCTTGACCTCCGTGTACGTTGACGTCCCTACAGAAGGAGTAAACGGTTGAAAGGATTTTTCATAGGCGCGCTTGTGGCCGCCGCGGTTCTGGCCAGCTCGCTGACCTCGGCAGCTGATCTGACCCTCATGTCCTGGAACACCATGAGGTTGGGACAAGGTGGAGAAAAGAGCTTCCCGGCTCTCGCCGAGGTAGCAGGAAAGGCAGACCTGGTCGCCGTCCAAGAGGTCATGAACGAGGAGGGGCTTTCGAGATTGGAGGCCGAACTCGAGAGACGAACTGGGGAGCAGTGGTCGTCGCTGGCCAGCCATGCGGTTGGCTCTCGATCATACAAAGAGCTGTACGGTTTCCTGATGCGAGACAGTGCGGTGGCCTATGAAGACGGCGCGGTGGTCTACATGGATCGCAAAGATCGATTCATTCGGGAGCCATTTTCTGCCCGATTCAAGTCGAAAAGAGACGGGGCCATTTTTGCCGTCGCCAGCATCCATGTGCTCTACGGGAAAGGCCCACAAGACCGTGAGCCGGAGATTCGGGAGCTCGAGAGCTACTGGACCTGGCTGGAAAGCATCTATCCAGACACACCTGTGATGCTGGTAGGTGATTTCAATACGCCTCCCAACGATGCAGCATTCTCCGGGCTATCGCAGCATGCAGCCCCCCTAATCACAAAGGGGGCAACGACGCTTTCCGCACGCGATGGGCTCTACGCCAACTTGTACGACAATATCTGGGTTTCCAGGAAGCTCCACCTGAAGCTGACAGCTGCAGGGATCATGGACTATCCCCGGATGATCGGTTGGAGCAATGAGAAAAGCCGAAAGCACGTGAGCGATCACGCTCCTGTCTTCGTCACACTCGGCAACGCGAAGCTTCCCCAGGGAGTTGTGATGGTGCGGCCGGATGCTGCTAGGAACCGAGTAGCGGGGGATGCAACGAAGCAGATATTCGCAGCAGCCCAATCTCAGAAGGGATCTGCAACTATCGCCTCCAACGTCAGCGCTGGTGCCGGCGCTGTCCGAGGGAATGCAAATTCCCACATCTTCCACCTGCCTGGCTGCCCAAGCTACGACAAAGTGTCGCCTAAAAACCGAGTCGAGTTCAGTGGTGCCCAGGAAGCAGAAGCCGCAGGATACCGGTTGGCTGGGAACTGCCATTGATGAGCCCTGAAGTTCGCGAATGGGCATGGTGCCACAAGCGAATCCAGGGGATGGTAGCCAGGAACATCAAAATGACTTGGGCAGCGGAAGCTGCCCTTTTCCGGAACAGGAGCCAAAACATGCCCATGCTTGCCCCTTGGAGTGACCACGAGCAACCTGATGGAAGCATTCAGGTTCGCTTCAACAATCAGCACCGGTTTACCCTTAATTGGGTTCAGGAGCGGGGCCAGTGGGAGTTGCGTCGGACTGGCCAAGATGAAGTGATCGAGACGGACCAATATCGCAATGATCTCTTCTCCGCCATCCAATCGGGCCGTATCACCTGAGCAGCGCATCGAAGGTAATCCTGCCCTCATCCACAGGTATGGCCTTATGCCTTCAGTACAGTGATATTGCGGCCTGAGCAGATGATCAGGCCCTGTTCCTCGAGCAGCTTCAGCACTCGCCCCGCCGTTTCACGAGAGCAGCTCGCCAACCGACCGAGATCCTGTCGGGTGATTGGAATCACAGTCCCCTCGCTGGCCTTTACTGCAAAGCTCGCATGCACCAGGTCTTGGATCACGCTGACGATGCGGCCGGTTATATCGAGGAAAGCAAGATCCCCCACTTTTCGAGTTGCCGCGCTCAGCCTCTCATTCAGCTGACCACAAACGTCCATCAGCATCTCAGGTGTAGTGAGGACCATCTGCTGGAAATCGGCACCGGACATGAAGGCGACTTGGCATTGTGAGCGGGCCTGTACGCTCACTAGATGGCCATCAACCGCAATCGGGAAAGGCAGGTCACCAAAGTAGTCGCCTGGTTTGAGTAGTCCCAAGATCATCTCGCGACCATCGTTCTCGATCACCAATTGCGCACTGCCTTTGACCAAAAGGTGAGAACCCGCTTCGGGGTGGCCGGGTTGGAGGATATAGGACTTAGCCTTGAAGCTTCGAGACTGCGACTTCGACACAAAGAGTCGAGCATGGCTGTTCAGGGACGAGGGGGTGGACAACATGTCCGTCTCCGTTGGCTCAATCAGACACACACGATAGAGCCCTTCAATGGGAAGCGTTAGTCAAGTCGGTCCTCTGTAATTCCGGCCTCACATTCAGGATTTCACCAGGTCGGTTTGAGTGGAGTCCATCAAGTTGGAACGGCACCATTTTCTCGACCCGCCCCTTGGGCGATTAGCACTACAGCTTCGAGGATGATCCCTTGCCGTCCCAGTATTCACACAACACAGACGATCTCACACCGGTCGACGCATTGCCCGGATGGAAAAAGACACTGGGTGGGGTTCTGGCTCTTGGCATGGACCTCCTCAACGCTCGGCACGACTCCTCTTGGGTTGAGGGCTATCGAGCAGGTGAAGCGTATGGCAGTGAACAGAAAGCCAAATCCCAAAGCCAATCCCACGCGGTGAGCACTACCACCGGACCGCTTGAGATTCGCGACCTAAGAGAGCGTTCCATTACTGCTCCGCGAATTGACCAGGTACTCATAGATGACGACAGGCTGGTCGTTTCCGCAGGCCTTTTGGAGACAATGCAGCGAGATGCTGCATCCCTCCTGCCGGCTGATCTGCAGCCGACACCCGGGCAGTGGAAAGCCATCGCTACCAGTTCTCGTGCTCTGTTGGTGTCCGGCCAGGGCGGTACCGGGAAATCGTTCACCTTGGCGATGCGGGCGCTCTATCTGCACAAGTACCTGATGCAGCCACTTTCCTCGATCAGGGTTGTTGTGGATTGCAAAGAGTTGAAAGAGGAATTCGCTAAACGACTCCATTGGCTGTTTCGGCGATGGAGCATCGAATGCTCGGAAGCAGATATTCAGGGATGCATCACTACTCCAGCAGCTGCAGCCCTGGAACTTGTGAACTCCCTTGTAGGTTGGGAGAACGTACGGCCATTCGAAGTGAGGGTAAATTCCGATGTCTTCGAAATCAGGCCATTCGACACCAGGCTGTCATCGGCCCAGACCTCTCTCCTTCGGACCACGCATAGCAAGCTCTATCGCAGTAATCCCCGATACGCCGAACTGGTTGTGGGGTTGTTTCGCCAGTCCATGCTCTTGGAGCCGTTGGAAGTTGATCACCCCGACGTGGTTAAGCGTGCAGCGATAGGGTGGAAGTTGAGCCAGCACGATCAAGACCTTTGCGAGAAAGTCGAGACGTTATGGAAGGAAGCTGGTGCTTGGCCCTTGGACGGGATAAAGCCCGGTCGTCACAAGGTGGTGGTACGCGGTTGCGAATTCAGTCTTCATGGCTTCGTCCCGCGGCTAGATGCTTTTGTTCTGCTTGGTTTCGATCGCACCGAGGATCGTTATCTGACCCGTGGGCCGGGAATCAAGCTCGAGGTATACAAGGAGTGTGAGATCAAGAAAACGCTACTCCAGGCCTACCTCGACAAGCCCGTGATCCATCTGGACAGCTATCAGGACGCCAAGCAGATGGTTGCGACGCTAAAAGCCTTGCCCACTACTGCTCCCGACTTCGGATACAGACTCCGCGGCGAACCAGCACATGTTCCACTGGTGGAAGCGTTCTACCAAGTAGCAACGCTGGTGGAGAACCTCGGGATGGGTGTCCCCCAGGCCGTAGGTAAACTCAACTTCCTTCAGAACGACCCGGATGCGCTGTTCTTCGAAGGTCTTGGGCACTTCTGGTTGGGTTTTGAAGGCGACCTGCTCGCGAACGACCCGCCCCTAATGACAATCAATCGACTCCTGGACCTTTTCTCTGAGCGGCACGGGGCGAACTTGAAGCGGCTTCCTGCGGCCGCGTTGAACCGATTCCGACATCTCCTGCTTGACGATGCACAGGATACGAGCGCCCCCACTGCAGACTTCCTACGGGGCATCCTTTCGGAGTTCAAACGTCGAGCGATCTCGCACAGAGATTCCGATCTTCTGCCCTCAACATTCACTCTCGCCGGCGATCCCGTCCAGGCTTCATTCGCAACCCAGGGGAGTTCAAGCCAAGGGCTTCGCCATTTCGACACTGAATTCAGGGTTTCAAACCCTACGCGCGTAATCCTCCAGGATGGCTTCAGAGGGCACCAGCACCTCATCGATGCAGCGTTCAGCGTGGTGCGGAATCAGGTGGACGTCGGAAGGCAGTCAACTGCCCTCATCGCCCCAACCAAACAGTCACCTGTGGAAATTCATAGCTTCGACTCTCATGTCCTGATCCGGCTACTGCAGGAGGCCGTAGAAGGAGGAGGGGATGTGTTGGTCTTGGTGGACTCAATTGCGTCGTACCAGATGGCAGAAGCCGCAGTGGCCTACCTGGTGGGCCAGATCGATGGAGCGAGATATAAGGGCAAGATCAAGATCCGACCTTTCCAACGTGCTCGGCCTGCGGTGGCAGAAACGGTCATCCTCGCGGGTAACTTCACCACTCGACCTCGATCCGACTTTCGCAATCAACTATTCAACCTGGCGGGAAGGTGGGCCGAAAGCGGAACGAACCACTACGACGCGCTACTGGATCAAGAGATTCAACGTTTGGTGCACACAGGTATCACCAGGGCACGGACTCGTTGCTACTGGCTGGTCCCCTCTGTCGACTCCAGCGCCCCAGAATCCGCAGTTGGGGTGTCGCCTGCGTTGAGCAACGTCATAGTCGACAAACGCTAGGCGAAAGCTATGTTTCAACTCAAAGGGGTAAGTTCCCCTTGAGCAGCTGGCGAGCTTCCGTCAGGTGGTCTCGGCAGTCCGCTGCGCGCAGTTTTCAGGCTATTCGCACCAGCGGCTTGCACAACCAGACCACAGAGGATGAACGCCTATGAAATACTCCGACCTTATCGATCTCCCCAAGCCTGGCACCTACAACATCGGGCTGGTCTCCGCGAAAAACTCGGACATGCTCAAATACTTCGGGCATCCCGTCCTCGATGGGAAGTATGACCCCAAGGGGAAATGCATGAGCCCGAATGACCCAGAATTCCAGAAGAGGGTTGCTTCACGGAAGGTAGGGCCGTTTAGAGCAACAGGACTTCTGCCGGCCTTGGACTCATTGAAGTCCATCTTCGAGCGGGTGGAGCGGGAGGTGCCAGACCTATATCCCTTGCTCAGGAACAACGGCATGCTTTGTTCTCGCTACACCAGGATCAAGGGAAAAATTGGTCCGGGGATCTCGAACCACTCGTGGGGAACAGCCCTGGACATGTTCATCGATGGGGATACGGAGAAGCAGGGAGACAACAAGGTTCAGCGTGGGCTCCTGATCCTGGCCAACTACTTCAACGCGGCCGGCTGGTATTGGGGAGCTGCATTCCCTACAGAAGATGGGATGCATTTCGAGGTGTCCAGAGGCTTGCTCGCCCAATGGAAAAAGGATGGGCTGATCTGACTTTCAGTTGAGGCACCAGTCGTTAGAATCTTGGCCTATGAACCAGCGGGCCTCGCCGGAAGCGGTAAACGAGGCCTGCCTCTCATCCCTCATATGGGCCAAGAAATGCCTTCGAATCTTCCCGTTGTCGCAGTGAAACGTCACTGCAATCCGTTCAAGTCCGATGCTCCATGGGGTGTAACTGTTCGTCAAAAGGACGTTCGACAAGCCTTGATCGAGCGCCGACTTGTAGGCACTCCTGACTCTGATGATCATGCAGCGCGCATCGCGTTTCTCGTGGAGAACCCCGCCAAAGACCCGATCCTGATCGATGTCGGCTGTCCGTCTCTGGGTTATTGGGGGCCGAATTGGATGGTGACCGACGGGAACCACCGTTTAGCCGCGGCCATCTTCCGCGGTGACGCGACAATTCCAGCACTTGTCGATGGGGAGCTTGAGCACGCCTTCGAGCTTTTCGGTGTGGACTGTGAGGAGCACTACCCAACCCAGGCCACCTGCTAGTCAATAGAGAACCGAAACCGCGAATTTATACGGCCGCGCGCCTGCACACCTGGTGGGCGAGAAGGAGACACCATGACCGACATCATTCCTTTCCCTTCCATGCCCAGGCTGCACAACAACAAGGTGCAGCAGAACCAGGCAGAGCGAAAGAAATTGGCGGATTGGTTCCGCGCGTTGGCCCAGCATATTGAAGGAAACGAAATTGAGCGTGAACCTCTTGCTGCCACGGTAGTCCTGTCCAGCGCCGCCGGCGACGAGGTTCTAACCGTCGGCTATGACGGAAATCAGCAGGTTTGCCGACGGCAGGCCGGTTCTGCAGCGCATCGTTTCACTAACCTCGGCGGTTACACCCGCAGAGGTGGAAATTTCTTCGACCGGCTCAAATAGCTAGAGCAAAGTCGGGCCATCACCCGAAACTCTTACGCCCTCTTCGACTGGAACAATCCAGACCTCCCGGTAAGCTGGCGCAAAACCTTTCGAAGAGGTGTCTATGAGCCCGATCCGCACTTGTTCACCAATTGCCAAGAGAACAACCGAGACCTTCGTTGACCACGTCAACATTGGCGGCGAGCGTCAGAGGGTTGAATTTCAGCGGGAGGTTATCTGGCTCCAAGAGTCTGAGACGCAACTCCTGTACGTTCACGGAGGCAAGATCCTCACTAAGGGGCCGTGTCACAACGACTACTACGGGTACCTCACCTCTCTCAATCCGCAAGAGCTTGGCGCTCTGAACCTTGCAGATCACTTCAGCGTTGATCAGCAAAGCACCCTGGATATCCAGCTGGTCACTACCGTTTTCCTGATACCTGTGCACGAGTCGAATGAGAACAAGGAGCACAACAGGACGAAACCTGCGGACTATCGGGATCACTACAGCTACATTCCAGATGGCTGGCGCTATGAGCGGCAGAGTGACGGGCACATGATCTACCCTCGGCCGGAGCGCGAAGAATTGGGTAAGGAGATCGTCTGGTCGACGCAGTGGAGTGAAGAGGAAAATCTGCGGAAGCTGGAGGATTTCAAGCGCCGCTGGGCATTTACCGTGGGCCAGGTGAGTAGCTAGTCCAGCTTGTCCAGCTCCTTGGTACGCTCATCAATGACTTTCTGGGCGGAAGAGAGGAGGGCTTCAGGATCAGCCCCTTCCTTCATCGCTTCGATTACCAATATCTGCATCTGATGCCGAGAGCGCCTGTTCAGGCGGAAATTGGTCTCAAAATCCAGGGCAGCCATGACCGTCGTCATTATGGCTGCTCCACCCGCAAGAATGGCTGACAAGTCAGATCCTAGCCCTTCAGGGATGAATGACAGCTTTGCAATGATGGCAGCGGATGCGGAGAGGACTGCTGAAAGGATCAGCAGCAGTCTGTATCCGATCTTCCATCGTATAGCTGAACACCGGTACCGAGATTCCTGTTTCTCGAGGACCGCCACGACCTGAGTCATCCGTTCTGCATCCATTTCAGAGCGACCTTTACGGTGGACTTGCCCAGAGTGTAGCCAGCGTTTGCGATATCTAGTGGCAAAGTGACTTGTCTTTTGGCCAGCTCTTGCCGATACCCTCCAGTAGAATGCCCCGCCCGGTTGATACGCACCGAGCCCCCGTTATCGTCCCTTCCACCAACCACAACTGTCCGCTCGTTCTGCCCGGGCGCGGCCTACATGAGGACACACATCTTGATCTGGTTTCTTGAGGGACAATCCAGCCAGCGCGACATTCTTCTAGGAGCGCGTGAGGCCCTACCACCGGAGGTAAAGATTTTTGCCTCCCATCGCCAAGAAAGGCCTGAAATCACCGGTCTCGCCGACGTGAGCTTCCTTGAGCCGAAGGACAACCAAGAACGAATCGACTGGGTAATCGAGACTGCCTTGACCCATAAGATCAAAGTTATCCTGGCCGGCCGAGTGGGGAGTGTTTTCGAGGCCCAGCGTCGCCGATTCGAAGCTGCAGGGCTGGTGCTGGTTACCGGTGGTTCGAACATGAGCACGTTCGAGCTGGTGGACGACAAGAGCAAATTCACTGCTGAAGCAGAGCTCGCCGGACTTGCCTGTGTCCCCGCGATTACGGCAACTAACGCCCAGGAACTCATCGACGCCTACGAAACCCTTCGCGCTCACGGAGACGTTTGTGTGAAGCCAGCTGTGGGCATTTACGGCCAAGGATTCTGGCGATTCAAGTCTGAAGCGGACCCGTTCCGTTGCTTCGCCAACCCCGACTCTCGGGAAGTCCAGTTCGAAACTTACCTGCAAGCCTATCGCGCCGGCGGGGATCGTCCCGCCATGCTGGTGATGCCGTACATGGCGGGGAGCGAGTGCTCGATCGACATGGTTTGCGAGTCCGGCCGCCCGGTGGCATACGTTGGGCGCCGGAAGCAGGGCCTTCACCAAACCTTCGAGAACGACTCGGTAGCGGTCGAACTCGCTCTGAAAGCCGCTACTCACTTCCAGTGCGATGGACTGGTCAACGTCCAGACGCGGGATGATGCTGATGGTGTCCCGCATCTCCTCGAGATAAATCCGCGGTACTCGGGCGGCATCGGTTACACCCGGCATACGGGAATCAACCTGCCGGGTATCTTCGCCAGCAGAAGGCTCGGACTGCCCGAGCCGGTGAGCCAGTGGATACCGAATATCAGGGTGAAAGCCATTACCGTTGCGGTGCCAGTGGCGACCTGATATGTAATCAAGCCTCAAGTTTGATACTATTTTGCCGCTTTTTATAAGGTACGGGACTGAAGGAGCGAAGCAGGGATGATGGTGCTGGCGCCTGGCGCAAACACCGCTTTGGGAGCTGCGCAATGCTCCTGGACGCTGGAGTGCGGAAATTCCTCGGCATTCGGGGAATACGCAGCTGTTGCTCTGCTTCCACTAGACGATAAACGCCACCCCCAGGGGGAGGCAGCACTGTTCCAGGTCTCCCAGCCCTGGATGCAGTGGAGTGGCGCGCAGGAGAAAGTCAGCTGCAGCTTGAATCTCGCCCAACTGCCGACCGGCGCCGACCGTCTGCTCCTGGTGGTTTACACCTTCTCGGCAATGGGACCAGTCAGCGAACTCCGGTCCCTTCGCCTGCAAGTTGACTCTCAAATCGAAGTCAGCTTGGACCTGTCCGACAATGGCGAATCAGCCATCATCGTCGGCGAGTTCTACTGCCGCAACCAACAGTGGAAATTCCGAGCTCTCGCGGAAGGGTCGGCATACGGCCTCTCAGCGCTTGGACGTCGGATCGGGATGAATATCGACGATGCCCATCCTCATCGCCGCTCCGGTTCCTCAGATCAGAACCGATCGGCAGCCGGCGCGACCGGTACCGGCTTTGCTGTGACGTCCACACATATCCTCACGTGTGCGCATGTGATCGAGGGCATGCAAGAGATCCACATCGCTTCGTTCGAGGGGCGGCATCGTGCCGAGGCCATAGTTGTTGACCAGCGGAATGATCTGGCGCTCCTCCGGGTGCAAGGCGCACCTGCCTTCAAACCAGTGGCTTTCCGCGATGGGATTGGCTGTGACCTGGGGGAAACAGTAGTTGCCCTCGGGTACCCACTCGCTGGGCTGGCCGGTGGAGGAATACACGTTACTCAGGGGGGCGTATCTGCACTCTTTGGCCTACACAATGACGCCAGCCTGCTCCAGTTCACTGCTCCGATTCAGCCGGGATCAAGCGGAAGCCCTCTGTTCGATGGTTCTGGATCGGTTGTGGGGATGGTGACCTCCACTGTTCCTGATGCGCAGAACATGAACTTCGCAGTCAAGGCTGGACTTGCCCTGGCGTTTCTCGACGCCTGTGGTGTAGAGCCCAATCGTGCCCCGACAGGAATGACCTTCACGACATCCCAGATGGCCCGTGAAGCCCAACAATCGCTTTGGAAAATCGAGGCGCGGAATCCGTAAGCCCTATTCGGGTTGAAAGCAAGGGACAAGGCGTTAGGGTCACCCCTCGCGCCAATCAAGGAAGCAATCATGGAAAACAACGTAGTACCAACGTCCCTACGCGCCCAACTCAAGCGGGGGCTTCTTGAGGTCAAAGTCGACGACGCCGTCCTCCCTCCCGCTAACCTGTTCGGTTTTGCAGAGCGCCGGAATCCCAAGCGGGCATTCCTATTCGTTTCCAAAGTGCTGGGCCGCCATATACCAGTGCGCCCATCGGTCATGGCTGCCAGCTTCGAGAGCCTGGCTGCTGAAATCCCGCCTGATCTCCCTGGACCAGTGCTGGTCATTGGCATGGCCGAAACTGCCGTAGGCCTCGGTGCCGGGGTGCACCGCGCCTTCAGCGCAACTCGCCCTGACAGCATGTACCTCATCAGCACTCGCCATCCCCTCGGCACCGAGCTCTTCGCTCGTTTCGAGGAAGAACACAGTCACGCCAGCGCCCACCTGATCCACATGCCCGTCGACCCAGAAATCCGGGAAATGATGCTCCAGGCTCGATCGCTGGTACTGGTGGACGATGAGGCTTCCACCGGGAAGACCTTCGTCAACTTGCATCGCGCCCTGGTAGATGCAGGCCTGAGCAAGATCGAGCGTGTCGTCACGTGCGTCCTCACGGACTGGTCTGCTGGCGCTGTGCGCCATGCCATCGGCGAGCAGGCGACAGCGGTGTCGCTGATGCAGGGCTCCTATCAGTTCCATGAAGACCAGGCAGCGCCGCTGCCCGAAATGCCAGACGTAGGGGCCGTATCCATCGGGGAGTGGCCACTTTCGGCAGATAAAGACTGGGGCCGCCTGGGCGTCCGTCATGTGGAAGACACGCTTGCTCCCGAGATCCAGGTCCAACCCGGCGAAAAGATCATCGTGTTGGGTACCAGTGAGTTCGTCTGGCGTCCCTTCCTGCTGGCCGAGCGGCTGGAGCGTGCAGGCGCTGATGTTCACTTCAGTTCCACCAGTCGCTCTCCAATCGCCTTGGGCCACTCCATTCAGCATGCCCTGTCGTTCTCTGACAACTACGGTCTTGGCATCCCGAACTTCCTCTACAACGTGAAGCCGGGGCAGTTTGACCGAGTTCTGATCTGCACCGAAACCCCCGCGCAGGCAGTCCCTGCAGAGCTGGTTACGGCCCTGAGTGCGGAGGTGATTTTCGATGAGCAGTAATCGTCCCCTGGTATTCGTCGACCTCGACGACACCTTGTTCCAGACCGCTCGCAAGATGGTCGAAGGTACGCCGCGCACTACCGCGACGCTGGATGTACACGGCCAACCCAATGGGTACATGAATCCGGTCCAGCACTCCTTCGTCAACTGGCTGCTGGCTTCGGCCGATGTAGTGCCTGTCACCGCGCGCAGCGTAGAGGCTTACAGCCGCGTTAAGCTCCCCTTCACCGAGGGGGCTATCTGCTCGCATGGGGGTGTAATGCTCCGGCCTGATGGCACACTGGATCAGGACTGGCATGGACAGATGGCCGAGTCCCTTTGGACCTTCCAGGATCGACTGCCGGCGTTGAGCGAAGCAACCCTGCAGATCGGGAAGGACATGGGTTATTCGCTCCGCGGTTGGGTTGTGGAAGAAGAGGGCCTGCGCCACTACGTGGTGACCAAACACAATGAATCCGATGACGCTGTCCTCTCCAAGGTCCTGAACGAGGTTCAGGCTCGAGGCATGCTGGAAGGCATGCACATCCATGCCAACGGCAACAACCTCGCTTTCCTGCCCAAGGGGCTGGCTAAGCGCCTGGCCGTTCAAGAATGGCTGCGCCGTGACGCCAAAATCAACGGCGAACGCCCGGTCCTCGGCTTCGGCGACAGCATCACTGACCTGGGATTCATGGACCTTTGCCACATGTGGGCTACACCCGCTCGCAGCCAATTGGCCAAGGCCGTGGAGGAGATGATCAATGAGTAATCTCCTCGCAACCCTGAACACCGTCGGCAGCGGTAGCTACGCGCCGGAAGACGTCCATTTCCTTCTGCAGTCGGTGGAAATGAATGTCACCGATGTCGAGGAGAAGGAGCGCCTGATTCAAAGCAATCAGAAGCACTATTCGGAGATGATCAGCCAAGAACACGCGCCTACCGACGTGCACAAGTCCCTGTACGCCCGTGCGCTTGTGCAGAACGGGGCGCGCATGGCTGAAGATGTTCAATCTCTGGCTTTGGCGTTGAATGCCGCCTACACCGGCTCCAGCATCGCCCTGGTTTCCTTCGTGCGCGCCGGTCTTCCACTTGGCGTCCTGCTCCGTCGGGCACTGGTCGAGATGGGCCGTGACGCCCACCATTATGGCGTAAGCATTATCCGTGATCGCGGGATCGATACGGTGGCCCTCCAAGCGATCATCCAGTTGCACGGTGCGGAGAACATCGTCTTCGTGGATGGCTGGACCGGCAAGGGAGCAATTTCTGGCGAGCTCAAGCGGACGCTGGGAGCCGACAAGCGTTTCCCGGAAGAACCACGTCTCGTTGTACTTGCCGACCCCTGCGGCCGCGCATGGCTCGCTGCCTCCGCAGAGGACTGGGTAATCCCGTCCGGAATCCTGGGCGCAACCGTTTCAGGCTTGGTATCTCGATCCATCTGGCCGACTCAAGGAGGGCTTCATGGTTGCGTGGTTTACGACCACCTGCATGAACACGACGTTACACGTGAGTTCATCGACAAGATCGAGGCTGAGCGCCAAGCGCTGAACAGTGTTCAAACTGCATCGCCCTGGACGCACGAGCAGCGCCTGAAGCTCCAGGCCGCAGCTGAAAACGTGGTCACCTCCCTCGCTACCCGCTTCGGCATCAGCAACCTGAACCGCGTAAAACCGGGTATTGCCGAGGCAACCCGAGCAGTCCTGCGCCGAGTGCCCGATCACGTGCTGGTCCGGGATCGTAACGACGGCGACGTGCAACTCCTGCTGCATCTCACTGAGCGCGCTGGGGTAACGGTGGAGGAGGCCGGCGAGGCACTGGGGCCGTACCGTGCGGTAACCATCATCCGGAGTACGAACTGATGAAGGCGATTTCTCCATTCGCTCTCGGGGCGACTCTGTACATGCCGGCAACCCGCGATGACATCCTGGATGTGGTGTTCGGGATGAAGATTCCTGAGCTTCGCTCACTGGTGGTATGCCTGGAAGACGCAGTTGCGGCGATCGACGTCGAAAGTGCGCTCGCAAATCTGCAGGCGCTCCTCATGGGCATCGACGCCCGTGGCGGCCGCCCGGAACAGGGGCCGTTGCTATTCGTCCGTCCTCGCGATGCAGAGATGGCAGCAGTGTTGAACGAATGGCCGCTGATGAAGCACGTCAACGGGTTCGTCGTTCCCAAGCTAACGCTGAAGTCTCTTGCTTTCTGGGAGGCCGCGGTCAGCAACCCTGATCTCTATCTCATGCCAACTCTGGAAACGAGCGATGTTTACGATCCGGGTGCCATGGTGGAGCTCGGCCAGGCTCTGAAAGCCAACCTGAACCAACGCATCATCGCTCTCCGGATTGGCGGGAACGACCTAATGGGCTGCCTCGGCCTGCGCCGGAACCCTGCCACCACGCTCTACAACACACCGATGAGCTACGTGATTCCCATGCTCGCCGGCGTAATGGGAGCACAGGGCTTTGCCCTGACGGCCCCTGTATTCGAGCAGCTGGCCACCCCCCATCTTCTTCGGGAGGAGTTGAAGCTCGATATCGCGCATGGACTGGTAGGCAAGACGGCAATTCATCCAAGCCAGATCAGCATCATTCAGGACACGCTCCGCGTGAGCCTGGAGGACCTCAACTGCGCCAAGCTGATCGTCAACGATGTGGCCCCCGCCGTCTTCAAGCACAACGACGCAATGTGCGAGCCGGCTACTCATTACAAGTGGGCAGTAAACATCCTCGAGCGCGCCAAGTGGCACGGAGTGAAGCCCGCCGAAATGGGAAATGGCGAGCACAGTGTCCGCCTGGCCGAGGCAAACTGATGAGCATCGAAATGCTGGAGGCAGGGCCGAAAGGAGCGGAGGTACTCTCGGTGTTTGACTTCGATGGAACCCTCACCCGGCACGACAGTTTCGTGCCGTTCCTTCGGTTTGCCTTCGGCACTCGTGAGTTCACCCTTCGCATCCTCAGGCTGGTGCTGCCCAGCCTGAAGTACCTCTCCCGGGGCATGTCACGGGATGAGCTAAAGGCCCAGTTGGTGAGCACATTTCTCGCCGGCGTGGAAGCCAAATGGGTAGGCCAGAAAGCAGAAGATTTCTGCCAGTCGGTTTGGCCCAAGCTCATGCGCCCATCAGGGTTACGATCCGTCGCGGCCGAAATGGCGTCCGGAGCAGAAGTGACACTTTGCTCGGCCTCGCCGGCCCTGGTTTTGCGTCCATTCGCCGACCGGCTCGGTATCAAGCTCATCGGGACAGAATTGGAAGTGGTCGATGGCCGCCTGACCGGCAGGATCAGCGGAAACAATTGTCGCTGCGAGAACAAGGTGCTCCGACTGGAAGCCATCTATGGTCCGCTGACCCAATACCGGTTGAGGGCCTGGGGCGATACCCGCGGCGATCATGAATTACTGGCTGCTGCGCAAGATGCGCATTGGCGTCATTTTCACCCCGTATGGCGGCGTTCCCGCCCGCGGTTTAGCAAAGCAGGGAGTCCGGGGAGTGTTCCTCCGCGTGCCTCCCACTCGAACTCTGAAGATCAACAAGGAGCGTAAACATGGCACTCACCCTGAGCAAAAATCAGAGCATCTCGCTGGAGAAAACTGCCGGCAGCGGTCTGACCTCGGTCAGCCTGGGACTGGGTTGGGACCCGGTGAAGTCCGGTGGATTCCTCTCCAAACTCATCGGGGGCGGCAACGACTCGATCGACCTCGACGCCTCCTGCATTCTGCTGGACGGGAACATGAAGCCGGTGGACCTGGTTTGGTTCCGTCAGCTCAGCTCGAAAGACGGCTCCATCAAGCACTCCGGCGATAACCTCACCGGTGAAGGTGATGGCGACGATGAAACCATCAACGTCGATCTGCAGCGCCTGCCGGCCTCCGTCCAGCACCTGGTATTCACAGTCAACAGTTTCCGCGGGCAAAAATTCGACCAAGTAGAAAATGCCTACTGCCGCATCGTGAACAACTCCAAGAACCAGGAGCTGGCGCGCTTCAATCTCGCGGAGAAAGGCCAGCACACCGGTGTGGTGATGGCCAGCCTCAGCCGCAAGGGTAACGACTGGGACTTCAAGGCGATCGGCCAATCCACCAACGGCCGCACTGCGGACGACCTTGTCAACCTGGCCATTCAGGCGGTACGCGCATGACAACACTGGTACCTGGCGGTAATGCGCCGGTTGCCACCGGCCAACTGCGCGTGGACATCAGCTATACGCCGATCCCAGGCGCAGACCTTGATATCTCTGCGTTCGCCCTGACCAACACGGGGAAAGTCCGCGGCGATGGTGACATGTGCTTCTACGGACAAACCAGCATTCTGAGCGGGGCAGTCCAGCTGACGGCCAGCTCGACCGGTCGTGCTGAATTCACAGTCGATCTCAGTCGTGTTGATCCTGCCGTGGAGAAAGTTGCGCTCACCGCGACCATTTACGAGAACAAGGCAACCTTCGATCGCGTTTCGACGCTGGCGCTGGCCCTTACTGGAGGGATTGAAGCTCAGATCCCAACACGCGGGATGAACGAAACGGCGCTCATTCTTGGCGAGTTCTACCTGCGCCAGGGAGCGTGGAAGTTCCGCTGTGTCGCACAGGGCTTCGCGGGTGGCCTGGAGCCGCTGGCTAAGCATTTCGGTGTCGATATTGCAGCGCCATCGGGGAATCCGGCCCAGAACACGGCGCAGCCGGCACCCGCTCCTGCGCCGGTACCGCCGGCCGCGCCGAAATCGACGATCAGCCTCAGCAAGGTGACCCTCGACAAGTCTCGCTCGAGCATCAGCCTGGAAAAAACGTCTGCTGGCTTCGGTGAGATAAAGGTCAACCTGAACTGGAACCAGGGCGGCACTGGCCTGCTTGGCGGCCTTCTGGGAAAACGCAACGCCATCGACCTGGACCTGGGTTGCCTGTTCGAAATGCAGGACGGCTACAAAGGTGCTGTACAGGCGCTCGGTAAGCGGTTCGGTGATCTGCGCGAAGAGCCGTACATCCAACTGATGGGGGATGACCGTACTGGCTCTGTCGCTGGTGGTGAATGGCTTCACATCAACGGGCAACACTGGAGCGAGGTTAAACGGATACTGGTGTTCGCCTTCATCTACGACGGCGCTCCCAATTGGAAAGCAACCGACGGGGTGGTGACCATCTTCGTTCCCGGGCAACCGGAGATCGAAGTACGCATGAACGAGGAGGGCGGTCGCCACGGCATGTGTGCGATTGCTCTTCTTGAAAACGTGAATGGGGCCGTTAAGGTCTCTCGCCGAGTCGACTTCCATCCCGGGCACGAAGAGATGGATCGAGCCTACGGCTGGGGGATGCGCTGGAAAGCGGGCTCCAAGTAAAACTTATCCGGCGGGGCCCCAGGGCCCCGCTCATTCAGGGGGAACACATGCTCGAATGGCTGAAAACCAACGCGACGAAAGCTCGCGAAACACTGACGACCGAAGTCGCCAAGTTCAAAAACCGGACCTTCATGGAGGCAGTAGCCAATGCGTGCGCGCTGATCTCCGCGGCGGATGGTGAGATCAAATCCGAAGAGAAGATGAAGATGACCGGCTTCATCAACAACTCCCCGGAACTGAAGGTCTTCAACCTGAACGACGTGATCAAGGTCTTCAGTGATGCCTGCGGCAAGTTCGAGTTCGACTTCCAGATTGGCCAAGCCGAAGCCCTGAAGGCGATCAGCAAGGTCAAAGGCAAGGACGGCGAAGCTCGCCTGCTGGTGCGTGTGGCCTGCGCCATCGGCGCTTCCGACGGTGACTTCGACGACAAAGAGAAAGCGGCCTGCCGCCTGATCTGCCTGGAGCTGGGCCTGAACCCGGCAGACTTCGAACTGTAAGGAACTGAAACGTGGAAACGACTCACATTGGCTTCCCACCGCTGACCATGGCGGTATTTGTCGGCCTGGCGCTTGCCGCCCTGCTGCTGGACATGGTCACCCACCGCGATGACAAGCCGATCACTCTGGCGCGCGCCTCTATTTGGTCCGTGTTCTGGGTGGCGATTTCCCTGGCGTTCGCAGGTTTCCTCTACGTGCAACACGGCGCTGAAGTCGCCAGCCTGTTCGTTACCGGTTACGCCCTGGAGAAAGTGCTGTCGGTCGACAACCTGTTCGTTTTCATGGCCATCTTCGCCTGGTTCAAGGTGCCGGATGGTCTGCGCCACCGCGTTTTGTACTGGGGTATCATCGGTGCAATCGTTTTCCGTGGCGTGTTCGTAGCGATCGGTACCGGCCTGCTGGCCTTTGGTCCCTGGGTTGAGATCGTCTTCGCGCTGATCGTGGCTTGGACGGCGGTGATGATGCTCAAAGGTGGTGACGACGATGATGCTGAGGAGGATTACTCCCAACATCTCGCCTACCGATTCGCCAAAAAGCTCTTCCCTGTATGGCCGAAGCTGTACGGCCACAACTTCTTCGTGAGCCGTAAAAAGCTCGAAGTCGAAGTCCAGAAGACCGAGAACAAAGGCATGAGCCTGGCGGCGAAGGGCGGTCTGTTCGCCACCCCGCTGTTCCTCTGCCTGGTCGTAGTCGAGGTGTCTGACGTACTGTTCGCCTTCGACTCGGTACCGGCGGTAATCGCGGTGAGCCGTGAGCCCCTGATCGTCTACTCGGCAATGTTGTTCGCAATCCTGGGCCTGCGTACCCTCTACTTCGTCCTCGAAGCACTGAAGCGTTACCTGGTGCACCTCGAGAAAGCGGTCGTCGTGCTGCTGTTCTTCATCGCCGCCAAGCTCGGCCTGAACGCCACCGACCACCTGTTCCACCACGGCATCAGCATCGATCCGAACACCAGCCTGCTTATCGTCCTAGCAGTTCTGGCAGTCGGCATCCTGGCAAGCGTGATCTTCCCCGAAAAGGAAGAAGCGCAAGCCGAAAACCAGTAATCAGTAGCAACCACAAGGAGCTGTATACATGGCACTGTCTCTTCAAAAAGGTGGCAACCTCTCCCTGTCCAAAGAAGCACCTGGCCTGACCAAGATCCTGGTCGGTCTGGGTTGGGACCCGCGCTCCACCGATGGCACCCAGTTCGACCTCGACGCCAGCGCTTTCCTGCTGAACGCCACCGGCAAAGTCCGCGGCGATGCCGACTTCATCTTCTACAACCAGCTGAAGAGCCCGGACGGTTCCGTTGAGCACACCGGTGACAACCGCGACGGCGCCGGCGACGGTGACGACGAAGCGATCAAGGTCGACCTGAGCCGTGTTCCGGCCGACGTCGACAAGATCGCCTTCACCGTGACCATCCACGACGCTGAAAACCGTCGCCAGAACTTCGGCCAGGTCAGCAACTCCTTCATCCGCATCGTCAACGAGGCCAACGGCTCCGAGATCGTTCGCTACGATCTGGCCGAAGACGCTTCGACCGAAACCGCGATGATCTTCGCCGAGCTGTACCGTCACAACAGCGAATGGAAGTTCCGCGCCGTCGGCCAAGGCTACGCTGGTGGCCTGAAGGCCCTGGCCAATGGTTACGGTCTGACCGTCAACTGATCCCTCACCCCAACTGAATCAAGGAATCACACCATGGCAGTATCTCTCTCGAAGGGCGGCAACGTCAGCCTGTCTAAAGAAGCACCTGGCCTGAGCGAAGTCGTAGTAGGCCTGGGCTGGGACCCGCGCGTTACCGATGGCACCGAGTTCGACCTGGACGCCTCGATCTTCATCACCGGTGAAAACGGCAAAGTCCTGAACGACTCCAGCTTCATCTTCTACAACAACAAGAAGTCCACCGATGGCTCCGTCGAGCACCTGGGCGACAACCGTTCCGGCCAGGGCGATGGCGACGACGAGCAAGTGAACGTCAAGCTGACCGGCCTGGGCGCCGACGTGAAGAAGCTGGTCTTCGCCGTCACCATCCATGACGCCGAAGCTCGTAAGCAGTCCTTCGGTCAGGTGGGCAACGCCTACATCCGCGTCCTGAACAAGGCCGACGGCAAGGAAATCGCTCGCTACGACCTGTCCGAAGACGCCTCCACCGAGACCGCCATGATCTTCGGCGAGCTGTACCGTCACAACGACGAGTTCAAGTTCAAGGCGATCGGCCAAGGTTTCGCCGGCGGCCTGAAGCCTCTGGCTGAAGCTCACGGCGTGAGTATCGGCTAAGCAGAAAGGCTGGAAAAAGCCCCGGCATGGCCGGGGCTTTTTCACATCTGTAGGAAGGGAACGAATGTCACGACCAGCAACTCTCCAGTTGCTGCGCCGTACAAGCTGTGTGTCTGGACAAGGAAAATCGCGAGATGAAACTCAGGTTGGTTTTAGCTGTAGGAGGCGTGCTGGGGTTGGTGGGCTGTGATGCTGTCACTGATTTCAAGCTGGGTATGGCGCAGCGGGAATTGCGCGAGGAATGCTTCGGTAGCTTCACGAATACCTGCGTGAGCAAGACCATCGACTTCAATATCAAGGTGCTTGAGTCAGTACCCCTTTCTGGGCCGGAAGACAAGAAGGGCATCATTGCGATGTTCGGAGACGAAGGGTGGGATCTCTGGGAGGAGTCCGAGGAAGAAGTGAAGGACCAGGTTATCGAGATCCTCGAATCAAGACGCCCTGGATTCTTCTCCCGATGGTTCCTGGGTGACGCCCAGCCTTTCGATGAGAAAGGGGTCATGGAGCTTTCGCCGAGTGACCTGAAGCCGTTCCAGGATCGTGCCAAGGCAGTGTTTGTCAGCAAGCTGAAGGCAGCGGGGCTCAAACCTAATGCTGAAGCAGCTGCGAAATACAGCGATGAGAAACAGCTCCCTCAACAGCAAGAGGCACCAGCTACCCTTGGCTCCGCCCAGCACTCCGATCGACCGATAAGTGAAGTGTCACCGCAATCCCAGCTTCAATCGCAACGCCTTCCCGCCGGCGGACATGCACTGACCTTGTCCGCAGCCATTGACAGTCTTGTCGCTGCCGAAGTTTCCGAAGACGGCGGAAGCGAGTACCAAGAAGGTCGCAAGGTTGTTCAAGTGGATCTCAATGGCGACGGCGCAGAGGATGCGATTGTCCTGTTCACCATCGAAGGGCAGGGCGGTGGAAACGGCTCGTACCAGACCCTGGCTGCCCTGTACAAGGAGCCGGACGGCTGGGCTCTCAAGCAGAAGCTTATCGTAGGTGGCGCAACAGACATCCAGGTCTTGGGCCAGAACATTTTCGGCTTGAAGGTCCTGACCCACGGCGATGACGATCCAATGTGCTGCCCGAGCCTCGAAAGCGTCGTTAAGTACAAATGGACAGGTACAGACTTCGCTGAATTGACCGCAGCTAGCCAGAGCGCTAGCTGAACCTTAATGGGGCATCGACTAATGCATTCGCTGTTCATCGTTACTCTGGACACATGCCGGATATCCATCTTGGCTTCCCTTTGCCCCGAAATGGAGCTTCACTCGTGACCCCACCGAACCCCAGCTACCCCGAGCAGATCGCCGCCCTGACTGAAACTGTCGCCCGGCTGACCGCCGAGCGCGACCGTCTGAGCGCAGCCATGTTGCATTCGCAGATCACCGGCGCACGCTGGATCGCCTGCAGCGACTACCTGCCAGATTGCACGCAGGAAGACGACGTCGGCTTGCTGTCGCAGTCGGTGCTGGTCTGCGACGAGAACGACCTGTCCAGCCTCTACCTGGGCCACATGCGCGATGGCGGCACCTGGGAATTGGACGGAGGTGATTCAAACTGCATGCCTCCCAAGACTATCACCCATTGGATGCCCCGGCCCAATTCTCCGAGTCTGCAGGAGCAGAGCCAGGACCCGCGGAATGAACGCCGCCAACTGATGGAGGCAGGGAGCTTGGAGGCCGCCGTCCAGGTGTACCGCCAGGCGCTGAGCGAAGCCGTAGAGCAGCTGGCCAGAGGCACCCTGGATGCCCCGACTTGTCACCGACTAATGGGACGCTGGCAAACCGCGCTGCTGCAAGCGGTGCAACCGCTAGCAAGGGCGCCGGAATGATCTGGAACATGGCCGTCAACGACCATACGACGCTGGCGAGTGCCATCGACACTCAAGACATCACCGCCGACTTCTTGAGGCTGGCTGTGCCTGAATCGGCTGTAGTTACACATTGATAACTATCTCGCCGGAAGCTCATAGCTTGGCTATCGACATCGGCCAGCAAATACGCAGGCCGACGTCCCCAGTGAATCTCGGAGGAAGATATGGGGTTCCGCTTCAGCAAACGAATAACGATCGTTCCCGGTGTTCGGCTCAACATCAGTGGTTCGGGAATCAGTACCTCTGTTGGGCCACGCGGATTGAGCCTAACCATGGGCAAACGTGGCACTTACATTAACGCGGGCCTGCCAGGGACCGGCCTTTCCTATCGTGAACGGCTGGATCGATCTGGCCAGAGGCGCGCACCTGGTCCATCCGGAGAGAAAGCGGCCTATTCCGGGCCCATCAAGGTCAAAGTCGACGATGATGGCTCGTTGATCATCACAGATCTGGAAGACAACCTGCTTCCGCCCGAGATCGTTAAGCGCGTGAAGGTGGAGAAGTGTGAGGAGATCCAGGCGCTTCTCGAAAAAGCTGCAGCAAAAATCAACGAAGGGCTCGAAGAGTGCCTTTCGGTGCACATGATGACTCCCAGGCCAGGTTCTCTGCCGGCGCTTCCTCCTGCGTTCAACCTTGAAGAACCGCGCCGACCATCCATTGACGCGCCCGGGCTACTCGACAAGATGCTCTTGCGAAGTGCCAGGATGGAAAGGGAGACTCAGGCACTGGAGGCCCAGTACCAACAGGATCTGGCTGAGTGGAACTCCACCCGCGACGCCCACGAGAAGGCACGTGCCGAAATCGAGAAGGCCATCCGGCTGGCTGCAAAGGGATATAGCGCTCAAATGGAGCGCGCGCTGGACTATGTGCTTTCCGGCATCGCCTGGCCGAAAGAAACACTCCTCGAGTACGAGTTCTCCCACGACGTTACTGGAATAGCCCTGGACATCGACCTGCCCGAAGAAGGTGATGTGCCGAACAGAACCGCTGAAGCCAAAGGCAATGGCAAGCTCAGCTTCAAGACCAGGTCCGAAGCCCAGACTCGAAAGGACTTCGTCTCCCTCTGTTACGGCACCGTTTTTCGTGTGGTTGGGGAGGTATTTGCCTTGCTCCCAGGCATCCAACAGTGCCTTGCTTCCGGGTACATTCAGCGCACAAATCCTGCAACGGGACGCATCGAGGATCAGTACGTAATCTCGGCGCTGATCTCACGTGATCAATGGGAAACCTTGGACTTCAACCGGCTGGAAGCGATCGATCCAGGTGCGACATTGACGGCATTCGGGGCAGTGGTGAGCCTCGACAGAGCATCTCGGTTCCGTGAAATCACCCCAATGGATTTAGCCATCCTTGGCTGAACTATGTTTCCGAGGTGAACGCTCCTAAAACAGAAAACCCGCCATCTAGGCGGGTTTTCTGTTTTGAAGGGGCGTCCCAGTAAAGACACCTGTGGGTTCTGGATGCGCGCTAGGCGATGATCCCCTTCGCAGAAGCTTCCTTGATCCAGCTCGGGAATTCCTCCATGAGCTGGTCGTAGAGATGCTCCTCGCTTACCTGGTGCAGGTCATCCAGGGCGAAGAATCCGCAGTTGTCGACCACTCGGCCTTTCATGTCATCGAGCTTTTCCAGGATGCCATAGCCGTGCCCCCCAAGGCCAACGAACTGCCAGTAGAGGGGCAGCTTCGCAGCCTCGGTCATGAGCTTGGTGATCTTCCTGTTCTCGTGTACCCCACCGTCGCTGATGAAGAGAACATAAACGGGCGACCGGTCACCGTCGTTGAGGTAATAGTTGATCACTTGCTCCATCACCCTGGGCTCGTCGTTGATCCGGCTGCCTACGTTCCAGTCACGCCAACCGTAATTGTCGGTGTTGATGAAGTCTTGGTAGTTGCTCAGGGTGATTTCGGAGAGCTTTTGCGGCTTTGCTGCGAAGGCCCAGCAGTCAATAGAGCCATCATCATCGAAGTGGACGGCCAGGGGCAGCAGCCTGTTGACCACCTCTTGGACACGCCCCTTGGAATACTGGGAGTTCATGGAGCCCGACGCATCGAGAACCAGCGCGACACGCGCCTTCACATGGGTCAGTTTCGCTTTCTCGAGGCTAACCTGGGCCTTTTTGGCCAAGCTGATCAGTTGCGGAGCCGCGGCCGCAACCTTCTTTTCCAGCGAGATGGTGGCTTGAGCGGGGGCTGGCGCTGGGGAACTTGCGGGAGCTGCATCATCTGCAACCTCGCCCCCGAAATGCTTCACCAGGGCGCTGAGCCCTTCGTTGAAGCCTTGGAGATTCGACGCCAAACGCCATTGGCCATCCTTGCGGTAGACGTCCGCCACCATGATGGCCTTTTCCCCGGCGAAGGTGTTGCCAGCGAAGGGGCAGGTGGCGACGATTTGACCAGTTGGGTCTTTGACCAAAAAGGATGAGGACTGGATATCGCGCATAGCTCCGGCCCCGTCGATTGCCGCGGTAAACACCAAGCGATCGATGGAGGAGGGAAGTCCAGCCAGGCTCAGACTGAACTCTGCTCCAGCTTGCTTCAAGCTGCCGCAAGGGGAGATCGGCTGGTTGAAGAAGATCATGTAGCGATCGTCCGAAAGCTTCCCAGCAGCATCCAGGCCGAAACAGGCGAGGTCGACTGTATGGGGGGAGTTGATCTGGATCGCGAGGGACAGAGACTGGCCCTGAATGAGGTTCGATAAGGGGATACGTTGCCCTTGGCTGATCTGCATTTAGTGCTTCCTTTTGAGTTCTTACATGCGCCGGGTGCTGACGGGATGGTAACGCGCCCAGGGAGCGGCAGTTGGTCGAATGCGCAGCCTCGATTGACTGTACTCCCGGTACCATAACGGACGAAACCAAACAGCCAAGGCCGACATGGTCATGGCTCTTCACCAAGAGTGAAGCCCAGAGGGCACAGAAGACTCTCTACAGCGATTGCCAACCGTTCATCCATTCGATACTCGTGCGGTAGATAGCTCAAAGCAATGGCCAGAACGAACTGATCGGGAGAAAGGTCTCCGGGGTTAAAGGGCCAAAGCTCGATTCTGGTGAGTGGACCATCTTTACGTCCAACCTCTCGGACAACTTCCTTACCAATCAGAAACTCCTCATAACACTGCAAAGGCAATGCAAATGAGGGGTGAGCACGGTCCGCTAGCATCGTTCGAGACTCCAGAAATGTGTCTCCTACTGCTACTAGACCATGCCCATGGTTTCCCCGGACGTAAAAGTCCGCAAGCTTAGGACAAGAGACGAATTTACGGACCTCGGAAAGATGAACGCTCTCTCCAGGCACCGTTTGGAGCTCCTGAATCAGCAGGGATTTCAAGTTTGGCGCATTCGCCATCATCAAGTGCTTCAGCATCGGAAACCTCTTACCGCTAGTGACTTTGGCACTTTAGCAATTCCAACCTGCACACCGCCTTGAATTGAACTGCTCCACCGTTAGATTCAGGTCGGGCTCGCGCGTTGAGAGATGCTTTTCTGGCGTCATATAGATAGCCTGCGCAAGACCCGACTGGCAGAATGCCATCGAGCACCCTTGCTGCCTTTCAGATAGCAGGCTTAGTGACCTCATATTCCGTTCTCTGACAAGGACCCGTTGGATGCTTCTCATCGCCCTCATTGTGCTGAATGCCATCTGCTTGATCAGTGGTCTGTTGTTCAACGCTGAGTTGCTGAACATGGCTGGGGCAGACATACCCCTCAAGCAGCTCCAAACCCTCGAGATCTACAGTCAAATTTTGGCATCGGCCAGCGTGTGCCTGTTCGCCTGGCGGATGTGCATTTGGGCTCACCGCCGATGGGGAGGAGCTCGTTACATCGGTCTCAGCATTGCGCTCAGTACCATAGTCGCGGCTCCAACAACCTGGTGGATTCAGGGTGAAGCCCCCGACCTGATCGCCGAGAAGTTCCCGGCCAGCCTGCGCGTTTACAGTCTCTATGCATACGTGACAAAGAAAGGGCTTCTCTACGAATCACTCCAAATCCCTGGCGTCCCGTACCAAGAGCATCGCGATACAGGCGATGGCAAGGCATTCATTGCGAATCTTGGGGTGTTGATGAGCGTACAGGGCTCATACGTAGAAAAGATCGACCAAAACTTCTTCGGGTTCGCAGCAGCAGTTTTCACCGGCTACACAAGGCGAAACGGCGATTGGATATATGGGCGCATCCAAGATGAGGTCGTTCCTCAGATAGAGGATATCGCCAGGACATACGCCAAGCTCGAGGCATTCCGCGCGGCCGGGCTTCCAGGCAACGAGTGGAAACCCATTGCCTGGCCAAAGGCAGAGGAAGAGCTCGGTTACGAGCCGACCCTCGATGACTTTGCCCGGTCCATCCCCCCTGGCCTGCGATCTCGCCAGTCCGTCTTGAACAGTGCCGAGGTCCATTATTTCGCCAGGGAGGCAATGGGCCCGCTCTACGTCAATGGCATGGATGTTCTGGCCAGCCGACAGCAGTTCGACAAGTACCTGCCAGGGATAGCCAAGAATATGGCGTTCGATGTGGCTCACACCGACATCCACGGTGAGCAGGGCCTGAACGTCCTGAAGAATATGTGGTTCGTCCCTTGGACATTGATCAGCGGCCTCTTCATGGGCGCCCTCAATCTCGTCGGACTGGTGCTCTCGGCCGTGGAACAGCTCGGCCTTATTCAGGGCCGGAGACGTTTGGTTCGGCTTGGGGCAGTCGTCGTGATCATCATCGTCCCGCTGATCTATGGGAACTCCATCATCCAGTCAGCTGGGTACCGAACCGCATTTCGGAGCATCGAGAAGGGGCCAACCATCATGGCCGGCATTTTCCACTGGGCAATGTCGGCAGAAGCGATGCTCTACGACCTCACCAAACCTCTGCTGAAAGCAGAGTGAGTATCAACGAAAGGGAGAGAAACACTGTGCGTAAGAAGTTCGTCGCGTCGATCCTGGCAGTAGCGATTGCAGCAACCTCCGGTTGTGCAGAAATGGGCATCAGTAAAGAACAGGCCGGTACCGTCCTCGGCGGCCTCGCTGGCGCAGCAATCGGGGCGACCATGGGCAAAGGGAACGGCAAAATTGCCGCAACGATCATCGCGGCAGGCATTGGCGGGTACCTCGGCAACCGAATCGGACACATGCTCGACGAGAAAGACCAACAGGCGCTGGCCCTGCGAACCCAAGAGGTCCTGAGTCAGCCTACCGTTGCTACCCAGCCGGTCACCTGGACCTCAGATCACTCCGGTGCAACTGCCCAAATCACCCAGGGGCAGGAGTACAGCAAGACCAAGACAGTTGAGGTCAAGCGCGCGCCGAAGATCCAGGCAGTCCCTTCGATGAAGCTGATCAACGAAGCGTATGTGACCAAGTCCAGCCTGAATGTCCGAGCAGCTCCGAACCTGAAGGCAGACAAAGTCGGTGGACTGCCAACCAACACTGAATTTACCGCCGTAGGCTCCACCGGTGACTGGATCTTGGTGGGCCGCAAGGGTGTTACGGTTGGCTATGTTCACAAGGACTACGTCGAGCCGAAGGCACAGGCCGTTGCCAAGACTGCTGCACCTGCCGTGAACCTCGATGAAATGAATGTCTCTGCCAGCAAAGAAACCCAGGCGTTCGACCTCGATTCCATCCCGTCCCTCCCCACCGAGCAAGTCGTGGCCGAAACTGCCTGCCGGCCGGTGACTGTGAGTCTCAAATCGGCCAGTGGGCAGGCGGAGCAGCAGCAAAACACCTTCTGCAAACAGGCCAACGGTACCTGGGAACTGATCTGAGGATGACCATGAAGAAGCGCGCGCTCGCGCTGGCAGTGGTTGGAGCTTGCGGCCTAGTGCCGCAAGCATTCGCTCACGAGCTGGCCGTCTCGAAAAAAGATCACATCAAGGTAGATGTCCCAGGCGAAGCCTCAAACTGGTGCAAACCCGAAATTGAGCTGACCATTCGACGGCCAGTTTGGGATAACCAAGCCCTTCTGACCGGCCTGGTCGGCAAACTACCAATTGTACTCGCCAATGATTGCCCGGCCGCGAGGGTGACCTGGAGGGCTGTCGATGCAAGCGGCAACCTATACGCCAGCGGATCTGGTACAGCGGCCAATTTAGGCATTGTCACGCTGGCTTCCGCCAAGCAGATATCTTCGCCAGCGGTTCTCCCCAGCACCTCGTCTGTCGAAGCATCTGCATTGGTCGACCAGACGGCTTCACCAACAAACGTTGTGGCTCCCGTGACAATCACAGAGCAGACGCATGATCAGCCGCCTGCGCAGCAGGATCAAACCGTCCAGCAGCTGCCTCCCCAAACCACTATCGCCGCGGCCCCCTCAGCCCAAATCGAGCAGATTCATTCCGACCCTCAAGGCTCCTCCGCACCTGAGGCTATTACAGTCACGCCGGCGTCTGACTTTGGCAGGGCACGGGTGCTTGAACATAGCAAACTCACCCAAATCACCGACGCAGGGGGTTGTAATTGGGTGATGAGCAAATCTGTCCTCAACGATGGCGATGGCAGTCTTGCTTTCGGTTCGACGCCTGCGATGCCATGTCCCTCCACAGGATTTGCTGAGGGCTCATTCGAGAAGCTGTCATGGAAGGTTCCGAACACCTATCGTGGAGACAACTGGAACCGAGTGTTTGTCCACGCCAGCGGTTTGATGTTCAACAAGGACCTGGAGAGTGTCGTTAAGGGCAAAGAGCTCTCCTATCTGAGCCCGGATGCCGATCAAGCGCTATTCATCCTGGGCGAGATTCCTAGCCGGCAAATGAAGGTCTATCTGGCCTTCCAGCGAGGCAACTACCGGGTACTGGGACCGTTCAATAGCGATCCCTATTACGTTGCGATCACACCCGATGAGTCGTTCGCGCTTGACCCGGTCGACTACAAGAGGGCGGGCGAAGAGGTATTTAAGCTGATCAGGACCACCTCCTCTTCAACCGTCTCTGTACAGAACTTCTATGTGGCGAAAAGTCTCGCCGCTCTTTACCCGGAAACAGGTTGGGGAGATGACACGCAGAAAATCATACGCAACCGCATCGGGGAGAGCCGCGGCCAGTTCTACTTTGACGTACAGGAAGGCTCCAACTGGGCCCTTCAGCGCGAACAGCAACGCTTGCGCGAAGAGCGGCGAGTGCAGCAGCAGATGGCAGAACTCCACTCTCGGGTGCTTGAGCGCTATGAGCAGCTGAAGGCGGGCATGAAGGACTACGAAGGCAGAGAGGTCGAGGCGCTTGCTCAAATGGCAGGCATCCAGGTCCGCTTCGGATCACCGCTGGCGCTGCAGGACCCGAATTCCTCCAAGAATGTGGGCTTGATGATGATCCACATCGCTGGAAAGACAGACGGCAGCTATGACATCGACTTCCCAGCCAAAGGGCGGCTGCTATCGAACCAGACCTTCGAGAAGGAGTGGTATGTGGTGCCAGTGGCAAACCTCACTCCTTTCATGCCGCTGGTTGACGGACGGGCTCTTCCCACGTTCCGTGGCAACCTGCCAGCCGCACCTGAAGCCTGTAAGCAGGACCATTGCGCCGACAAGGTCTCGTTCGGCGCAGTCCTGGCACGTGAATTTGGTCCTGACTCAGGGATCGACTTCAACTGGACTCCAGACGTGTCACAGCAGTACGTAAACACCTGGAAAAACGCTTCTGCCCAGCTCCAATAAGGGATCACCATGACGAAATCGATCAAGAAGAAGCACCTTCTCATGGCTTCCATCGCAGCTGCAGTGGTGGCTATCGGTGGTGTTACTGCCATGCTCTCCAGTTCAGGGAAAAAGTCGGCACTTAGCTACTACGACAGCTTCAAAGAGCGCTTCTACCTGCAGGACGTCCTTTCCGAAGGCGAGATTTCATACTCCGTCTTCTCCGGCGACTTGACCGTTAAAAATCCAGAAATCCGCCTCGCAGCGGTTCAAACCAACGGTGCTGAGCAGTTCCTTCAGGGCTTGCGCGGCCTTTTTGAAACGGCGATTGGCAGGTCGAGCGAAGAAGGCCTGATGGGGTGGACCAAGTACCAGATGCTGTCCACTACCGGCCGCAACGCCGCGGGCGTCTACTTAAAGGCGGATGCGCTGAAGATCAACCACTCCGGCGACAGCAAGGACGGTGAGATTCACGTCCAATTGCTGGGAATGGAAATGGCAAACCCCTTCATCTCCCGCAGAGGGGCCGAAGTCGTTCTGGTGAGCGACCTGGCTGCCGACAACGAATGGGCACCTGCAGAGACTGCCAGCAGCGAAGTCAAGTTGCCTTATTCCTGGGGCACCAACATGGCAGTGCGTAGCCCGGTCACAGGTGCCTTCATCGTTGGTGCAACCGGAGACTTTGGCACCAAGGTCGACCTCGACTTCTACATCCAGCGTAGCGACGATGGGGCGGGCTCCATGAGGTTCGTGGTGACCCACCGCAATGACGGCAGCGAGGTAGGGCAGATCGTTCGCGAGGCGGAGTTTGCTTCCCTTCCTGAGCTCGATGAGGTGCAGACTTTGCTCAGGAATACCCTGAGCAGCTTCATCATTGGGGCCTACAGCTCTTTCACCGGTCAGTCCGTCCTGTTGGACGCAGTCAGCAAGTTTGCGCTCCAAACCAAGGTCGAAGACTACTCGGTGACCTTTAGGGGCTTCTCTTCGATCAAGGACGCCTTTGATTCCTACCAGGCAAACGCCGGCAAATCGCAGTTCGATGCGTTCTGCCAAGCAGCTGGCCTATCGACTTGGCAAAGTGACTTCGGGGCCAAGGCGAGAGAACACAGCGACAGCGAATGCGCGATCGCACGCAAGCTAGTCGAAGAAGGTAAGTTCGAAGAGCACTACAAGTTCAGCGAAGGAAAGCCCCTCTACGCCTCTCTTTTCGTGGGCCGGTCCTACGAATTCGAAGCCAACTGATCCTCCTGCAAGCAGCCCGGGGTACCGGGCTGCGCTCTCTTCTCTCGACGTGCTTACGGCACAATCGCCCCGCCGGCATCATCACCGAACTGCCACTGGCAAAGCACAGCCCTGTCATTCCCTGCAGCTTGCCTGAAGCGGGGATATGTCAAGGTGCTGTTATGCTGTGTCCCTGTTATTCATCAAATGATCGATGCCATGACGACGGAAACTCGGAGCAGGACCACTCTAATCTCGGTAGGCAAGCAGCTTCATGCCTCCCCTCAAACCGGACAGGACCGCGCCTGTCTTGTTCGCCTGAGCGATGGGACAGAGCGCTTAGCATTGATCCAGCTTGTAACCTCCAAGCAGCAAGGATCATTGCACAGAGGGGCAGAGTTCTTCCGCGTTTCGTTTCGATTCGTAGGGGATGATTCAGATCCGGACTGCCAGTACCACCTCGATCAGAACACCGTGTGGTGTGTCATCGACCACAAAGACTGCCAGATCGTATTTGGCCCCACCGATGGCATTGAGATCAGACAGCCGGGGCTCGGCATTGGCTCGTACCTCATGGCGCAACTCATCCGACTAATCCAGCAGTCGGAGATGCGTGGCAACTACCAGGTCCAGGCGGTACATCTTCCTATCGCGGCTCAGACCAAGGTCAAGCCAGAGGATGCCCGGGCTAACGACGCGCGGATCGAGACATTCCTGACTCGGGTTGGGTTCTACGTCTCACCAGCTGCTGGACAGAAGGTGATTGGGGTGCGGCGTGCCCAAGACCTCCGCCCTTGGTGGAACCAACAGAAAGTCAGTTTCCTCTCCTTCCCCAGTTTCGTGGAGTTGGCGGCGAGGTGGCAACGAGAGAAAAACCAGTCGGAAAAAGCCGTCGAGGCCGCACAGCGCATTGTTGAAGGCGCCCACCTGCATGCCTCCCAACTTCAAACCGCGCATGCTGAAGAGGTCGCATCTCTCGAATCCAAGATTGAGCAACTGGAAGGAACGGTGAGTTCGCAGGAAGAACAACACGCAGCGTTAATTCGCGAGTTACTGGAGAAGCAGGCAGAAGAAACTCAAGGCTTGCGTAGGCAGATTGAAGATATCCAGAGTATGCATGGCCAGATCGAAGATCGGGTTACAGCCCTGAACCCTGCCCAGCCCTCCGCCGGGGATACGTTGGAGGCCCGGGCCGAATCTGCCACCCAGATGCAAAGAACTCTGACAATCAGCTTGGCCCCGGCCCTCATGAAGCTCCTCTGGGCAGCTTTAGCGCTTTCCGCGTTTGCATTGGGTGCTGGCGCGCTGACCAACCACCTCTAATCAGGCCACCGTATGCACGCAATAGACGCTACACCTCCGGATGACTTCCCGGAACAGGTCATCATGATGGACAAGGACTTAGCGAAAAGGCATCCCGGTAAAGCCTTCTACCTCAGGATCAAGGTGGAAGCAGGGATCGAGCATGTCGACCTCGATAACGCTGTGACCCCGCGCGAGGCCCGGCAAATGGCGATATCCCAAGGCTACGCCCCAACGCATTGGATGACTGTTGGTGATCTCCGGCCGACGCGGTTTTATTAAGCATCCTGGGAAACAGGGCAGAGGAGCGGCCGAGGGGGCAGACGGTTCAAGAGAGTGGACCGGAATTTCATGTGCGCTCCCATCAGCCGCGGTGGAACTATTGCGACTTCCTCAGGGTTTCTGGGCCCCGAGCAATGATTTTCCGAAAAGCTGGTGGCAACCGCCGGCCTCGGTACACTGGCCTGAAATAAAACACAGGCCTCCGGCAATGTTCGATCTTGACCACTCCCTCGCCCAGGAAATCGCCGACCGAGCGATGGCCATCCTTCCGCGCAACGTGAATGTGATGGACAGCCAGGGCTTGATCATTGGGACAGGGGAGGCTGAGCGCCTCTATACCCGCCACGAAGGGGCTCAACTGGTCCTCGCCAATAATAGGGCTGTGGAAATCGACAGCGCTGCTGCTGGCGCTCTCAGAGGCGTTCAGGAAGGGGTGAACCTTCCACTGTGCCTGGATGGCCAGCTGATCGGCGTCATCGGCGTATCTGGCGATCCCGAGGAGGTCCGCACGTTCGCTGAGATGGTACGAATGACCGCTGAAATGTTGGTGGCCCAGCGGAACGACCAGCAGCACCAGATTTGGCTCCAGAAGCGGACTGAAGATGTACTGTCTGCCATCCTCCTTTCCGGCCAGTCTGCTCACCGAGCCATCGTTGAGGCCCAGCGATTGGGTCTGAAACCTGATCTTCGTCGGACGGCAATCCTCCTCGAGCTGGCCAACCCATCCGACATTGAGCAGGTCACCAGATGGATTCAGCACCAGGTAGCCGACGCCTGGTGCGTTCCGTTGCATGCATCAGGCCTGGTCTGGTGCCCACCTCGCACCGTTCTACCGGATTTTCGTGAGCGGGTAACTCGCGCCGGCATTTCATTCAGCAGAGTGGCGATCGGCACCCCAAACATCGAAACCGGATCTCTGCGCTCTGAGGTTGAGCAGCTATCTGACTTGATGGCCTACGCCCAAGCTAAGATCCCAGATAACCAGTGGCTTGATCTGGCCGCTCACAGAATTCCGGTCGCAGTGTGGCGGTATCGTTCCGAGAATGGATTTCAGCAACTGGCTGAGCCTTACCTCGCCCTGCAGCAAGAGGATGGTAATGGCCAGCTACGTAAGACATTGAAGTGCTGGGTGGAGCACGGAAGTGATGGCCAAGCCTGTGCAGAGGCACTGAATATCCATCGGAACAGCCTTCGTTACAGACTGGAGAGAATCGCCGATATCACCGGTTTCGACCTCGCGTCCCCCAAGGGCATCACTGAACTCTATCTGGCTATGATCCTGGCTGCGGAGTAGGGATTCGTGGGCCTTGTAAAATTGCACAAAAGACCGTCATAAAGTCTGTGATTCCCACCTACCCGCCGCGCACCTGAAGCAGGAACAATCCCCTCAAACAACAGCTTGGCCCGAGGGGTACTGCATGAAAGTTGTGATCGCACCGGATTCGTTCAAAGAAAGCCTGTCAGCAGAGCTCGTGGCGGAAGCCATTGCCCTGGGAGTACGAGATTCGGCTCCTGACGCTGAAATCGTATGCGTGCCAATGGCAGACGGAGGGGAGGGTACCGTCGACGCGGTCCTGGCTGCCACCAGGGGGGAACGCCGGTTCAGCCGCGTCCGTGGACCACTTGGGGCAGAGGTCCAGGCAACCTGGGGGTGGTTGAGCGAATCCCGCACGGCGGTGATCGAAATGGCGGCTGCCAGTGGCATCCACCTGGTAGCGCCCGCCGCCCGCGACGTGACGCGCGCATCCACCTTCGGAACTGGTCAACTGGTTCTGCAGGCTCTAAACGCCGGCGCGCAACGAATCATCATGGGATTCGGTGGGAGCGCGACCAATGATGGCGGTACCGGAATGTTGCGAGCGCTTGGAGCCAAGTTTCTGGACTCTGCCGGCGATGAGCTCGAGGAGGGTGGACTGGCGCTCAATGCCCTTCGGCGGATCGACCTCAGTAGTTTGGATGAAAGGCTACATAAAGTCCGGATTGATGTTGCCTGTGATGTCGACAACCCACTCACCGGGCCAAAAGGGGCCTCCCACGTTTTCGGCCCACAGAAAGGTGCATCACCTGATCAGGTCCTGGCTCTGGATGAATCATTGGCCGCGTATGCCGACATCGTGGCAGAGCAGCTCCAGGAAGACGTTCGTGATTTCCCCGGGGCTGGCGCTGCTGGAGGTATAGGCTTCGCTGCAAAGGCATTTCTCCAGGCAGAATTCAGGCCCGGCGTTCAGCTGATCGCAGATCTGTCTGGGCTGAGCCTGGCAGTTCAAGGAGCCGACTTGGTGATCACCGGCGAAGGTAAGCTGGACGAGCAAACGCTATATGGGAAAACCCCTGCTGGGGTAGCTGCTATCGCAGCTGCAGCAGGGGTACCGACTGTAGCGATCGCCGGCACGTTGGGAGCTGGGTATCAGCGTCTGCGCAACATTGGAATCGTTGCAGCCTTCTCAATCACTTCTGGCCCAATGAATCTGGAGTCCGCGTGCGCTGACGCAGCGATGCTGCTTCGTCATAGAGCTGCGGACGTGGTGCAACTGTGGAAGGTAGCCAGAGTAGGGGGGGCCTGAGGGAACCCCTCAGCCCCAGGACCCAATTCTGGTGTGGAAACCGCGAAGTGGGATGGTAGCGGGACGGAGGGGCAAGGCCTAAATAGGGCCTGGCCCCTAGGCAGTCTGCCCTTGGTTGCGCGCCTCGACTTTCGCCCAGGCTTCGGCGCTCGACTCAGTGTGGCCGCAATGCCGACACTGATACCCATCAGTGCGGCCGCTGGGGTCAGAGTCGCACTCATGGAACTCCATCGCCGTGAAGTGGCACGTGGGCACCGGCTCGCCTCTGGACGTACGCATCAGCTGAACACAGTCGGCCATGAGCAGCCTGTATTGGGCGTTGTCTTCAGGGGTAATGATTGGTTCTCTCATGGGAAAGAGGTCTCCTTTATAGACAGGCGAAGGGGCTGCTCGAACGACATGCTCTGTCTCCGAGGAGGCCTCAGCTGACGTATTCAACGGCAGCATCGTAGAGCGTCTTTGCATCTAGGACGGCCTCCCTGCATGCGGCGTCCATTGCACCCTCATCATTGGGGTCGAGTTCTCCGCGCTCAACCTTCGTATCCACGATCTCCGAGGCTATCTCGATGATTCGCTGCTTACGGGGGGTTGGAATAGAAAGTGCGACAGACATCAGGCTGATCCTCCTTCAGGATTTGAGCATCCACCGTAACAACCGTTGGACTGTGCCAGAAGCCTCGGATGGGCTGAATTGGTCATACCCCCCCAGAGCTTCTTTTTCAATGCTCGATACCAAGCCAACATGGCTTGATTTTATTGCAATGTAATCAAACTGTGATCACAGGAAAAGCTGAGCGTTAGGATAAATGCTAGCTGTTCCGCAGTCTGCGTTGAATTATAAATCACGTATCGTGTTAGTTTTAATGGAATTTCAGAGCCATCATTTGGCGTGTATCCCTACATCGAATTTCGGAAACTGAATATGAGCTAGCGCGCTCTGCACGGCCTTAGCCCACCGAAATCAAAAACACGTTTTGGGATATTCCTCGATGCGTACCCGTGAAGCTGGATTCACATTGCTTGAACTCTCGGTTGTAATTGCAATAATGTCTATGTTGGCTGTTATGTCTGTTCCAAGATACTTGGAGGAGATAAACGACAATAGAGTAAAACTCGCAGCCTCTGAAACTCAGACTGTGATCGATGCGGCCAGAACATATCGAGCGCGAAACGGCTCCTGGCCTGGTGGCGCTACGTGTTTGCAGGCTATCCAAGCACTACAAGACAACGTTCCCCCTCTCATTCCGGGTAACCTTTCGGTCAACAAATTCAATAAGGCGGTGTCCACCTCATGCACCGCTTTTACATTTAGCGTTGACCAGGAGGTTGCCCAAGACTGGGACGGTGTGCTTTCTAACATGCTCCCCGGGACAAGCATCGTAGACACAGCTGCGAACCGAATAAGAACCACAATTGGAGTGCCGGGCTCAGAGCCAGCACTTGATTCCAAACTATCGCGGATTGTAACAGCTAATGCTGACCTGAATAGGATGCAGACTAATCTCTTGCTTGGCGGAAATAATATAAGCGAGGTTAATAATATCTCGGCGGTATCGGCATCAATCAGTGGGAATGTGAGCACGAATACTTTAACTGCCCAATCTGCTTCGATTTCAGGGCAGGTCAATTCAAACTCCGCTGTAACCAACTATGCAACTATCAACGGAACAGCGACTATCGGTAGCCAGGTAACCTACGGCACCGCCGCTGTGTATGGTGAAACCTGGTTTGGTGGGGCCTCGCAATTCGATGGGAATGTGGTGCTGAAACAGGGGGCGGTCATCGCCAACATCGTTGGCAAAAATACCGCGTGTGGAATCCTCGGCCAGCAGGCGCGGAATTCGACTGGTGCCACTCTTTCTTGTGACAATTACCGCTGGACAAAGCCTGGCGGCATCAATGGCATGAGGAACTGCCGATGGATCACTGGTGCACCGTTTGCGACAAAGATTTGTCCTGCAAACATGGTAGCCACAGGCATGAACTATAACGGCTACGGCAGCGGATACTCTGACCACGATGTGTACTGTTGCGAGGTGTACTGAGGTGTATCGATGTGTACCGACGCACACGAAGGAAGCCAAATCGCTACGGCAGTCAGTGGCTTATGGACTCCTACCTTTGGCTGGGCCCGTTACACTTCACCAATGAGATTTGGCCCTGAGCGGGTGAGTGCTGATCTCAAGTAATGCAATCCAGGCGAGATCGCCTGCACATCAACCAAGGAATAGGCGACGCAAATTGAGTCAATCCCTGAAACCCGGCGAGAACACAACGATCAACCAGCCCAAAGGCCAGGTCCTGGTAGCGCATTCCGCCGGCGCAAATCTCGACGTGAACCTGACGGCCTTCCTCGTCACTGACACAGGCAAAGTGATCGATGACAGCGGAATGGTCTTCTTCAATGCACCAGAGCATGCCTCCGGCGCAGCCGCTTTCTCTCCTCCCATCAACCAGGCCGGAACGGTCAGCCACAGCATCAGCTTTGACTTGAGCCGTCTTCCACCCACAATTTCGAAGATCGCCATCACCTTGACCCAGGACGGCAGCGGTGGAGGCTTCGCCGAAGTGCCCAACCTCACTGCTCGAGTCATCGCCGGCGAACAGGTACTGGATCTTGCCCCCGGGGCCTTCGACCGGGAGACGGGGATCATCGTGCTCGAACTCTACATTCGAAATGGCCAGGCAAAGGCGCGATCAGTCTGGCAGGGTTTCGCCTCTGGCTTGGCCGGGCTCTGTGGCATGTACGGTGTAGAGGTCGACGAAGCGCCGGCAGCTGCTCCAACCCCGGCCGCGCCCCCTGCAAAGCCGGTGAACATCACCAAGTCAGTTGTCACCTTGGACAAGCCAGGAACCTCACACAAAGTCTCACTGGAGAAAGGTGCGGCCGCGCCGAAGGCGATCAAGGTCAGCGCCACCTGGGTGGACAACGGCGACGGTCGGGACAATGACGACCTAGACCTTCGCATCGGCATCCTTCGCCCAGACGGTCGAATGTCCATAATCCAGGCGCCTGACAAGCGAGGCTCCTTCGATGCTGATCCCTTTGTGTTCCATACCGGTGACGTGGTGAGTGCCAGCGCCTCCGCTCCTGGGATCGAAACCGTCGAGATCAACCCGGCCATCTCCCATCGCATGGGTGGCAAAGTTGCGCTGGTCTGCAGTGTCTATTCCGCGGTCGACAATGGCGCCGTGTCGGTTGCCTCCCTCAAGCCGAGAATGCGGATGGAGTATGGGGACCAGGTAGTAGAGTGTGCCTTCGAATTTAAAAGCGGGTTCTTCAGCAGTCTGATTTACACCTACGTCCTGGGGACGATCGAAATCGACGGCGATGAAATTCGGATAAGCCCCAGCGGAGTGACCTCCAAAACCGGTTCTGAAGCCACGCCCTGGCTGATCCGCAAGGGAGACAAGGTCGAACTGACGATGGACGGCCCGCACGTGTTCAAAGGGCGTCCGCTCGAGCGGAAAGGAAGCAAACAGTACGTGTAAGGAGCTACCCCGGTAGCCAGGCGTGAGCCTGGCACCGGGCTTGCACTACGGGCGCGTCCAAGATGACTGGTCGGTAGGGAGATCCCCGCGAGGATCGTTTACCACAATATTCCCATGCACCGGCAACTGATCGGTGAAAAGCACCAGGTTCCGACCTCCAGGGTTCGCAACGGACTCGAACAGAATCCCAGCACAGTCAGCCTCGATAGCCAGATCCCCGACAATCCAGCTCGGCGGTTCAACGCCGTCGTTGAAGCGAATCTTTCTCCAGTCGCAGAAAAAGTCTTGCCAGATCGGGGCCCAGGTATCGTCATAGCCGCCGGTGAAGTCGATCACTCGGTCCAGACTGAGGGAATAGCTGACCAGCAGACCTGGTGGAAGGAATGCGCTTCCTTGCTGAAACTCAGCAATGGCCGTTGCCGACTCAAGCGAGAGGTATAGAGCCTCTAGCCCCTTTCGGTTAACCCGGCCACCCTGGGTTGCAGCTCCAGCTCCAGATGTAGGCGCAACGGACCACTTGGGAGTGTGCATTCGGTAGCAGGGGAGGTCCTGCACTCCGATGATTTTCATCCTTGCGCACCAGCTTCCCAGGATTGAAGGAAAGCGATCAGCTGCTCGGTTTTTCCTTCGCTGACCACTTCCTCCGCGGTCTTGTAGTTGAACGTGGAAAGAGGCTCGTTCTTAAACCAGAAGATGGCATTCGTCACGTCCGTGCCCATGTCGGTCACTGCACGCAGAACCTTCACTGAATCACGAATGTAGGCTTGGACCTTTTCCGATTCAGGCGCGTTGCGCACGGTGTTGCGATGGACATGGGCCCGGAGCGCCAAGGTCTGCTGGTCCATCGAAAAAACCTTGAGGAAGCGCTCAGGAGAGAACATCACACGGTTCACCTCTTTGAGAGCGTCCATCAAGCCCGCGAAGTTGGTGGGGCGAAGCTCTAATACGGCTTTGCTGGCCATAGGGGGCCTCCTTTAAGAATGCACTTACTATGCACAATTCTCGCACAATATGCGCATCTTTCAAGCTGCCGCGGCGATTAAGGCTCGACGCCCCCAAGATCCAAGCCTTCCCCCGGTTGAGCAAACTAACCACAAGCGGTACTCGCTGCCGCCGGCTATGCCCGCGGACAGGCCGCCAGCAAGCGGAGGAGGGGATGCCATCTCCTGGGCTAGGTGCACTTCGCCCTGGCCGCAGTATCGGAAGCCCATTCCTGTAAATGCCCAGGTACAAAAAGCTGATGGCGGGCGCGGGTACCTCCTGTGTAGACCGCAGCAAAAGCCCGGGCAGCATCCAGACGATCGGAACCGGTGCTATCCAGTAGCTCAGGGGTCAGCATCACAGAATTGACCTCCGAGTTCTTGGCCGCAACGACCGTTCCCAGTTTGTATGGCGTCTTGCCAGACTGTTCCAACTTCATGAGGCTGCGCTCGAAGTCCATTGTGGAATATCCCTTTTCAAGCATCCGGTCGATACGATCAAAGGCGCTCTCCCGCTTCGAGACATCCCTTCGCAGCGCGTCCCAGGAGGTGTACTTGAACAGGGCGCCGTGTGTCGGTCTGATTCCTTCGCGGTAGAGCCCTATGCAGTCGAGGACAAACCACCTAAAACCTCCCTCGCACCCTGGCAGAAGGCTGAACTGTGCCTTCGCGTTGGCCAAGCGCTGGAACCACTCAAACATTCCCCATTCAGACCACACCAAGATAGTAGTGGGTTGCTCGGGAATGAAGGGACGGCTATAGAACACGCCCCTTGTGTCCTGATCGCGGTTCCCCTCGAGCGGGTGCACGTCGACCACAGGGTTCTGCTCGATCAGGGTGTTCACCGCAGCTTCCATCTCTCGGCCAGAACGGAGAGAGTGGAATATTTCACGCCGGCGAACGTGTGGCGCACGCTCCACAGCGGCCCCGTCCAGGCGCTGGCAGGAATCCCCCAAGGTGATCACCGGGATAGAGCACCGATCCAGGAATTGAGCCATTGGGGCAGGGAGGTCATGGGCCTCATCGACGATCACGTGAGTGAAGCCTGGCTCGACGGCCGCTGTACTGCTGAGCGAAACCTCTTTGATCCGGTGGTAGCCACGGACAGGTAGCTCCAGTGATGAAGACGACGGGAAAATGGTCTCTTGCCAGAGTCGATTTGCGCATTGGACCAGAAGCTCTTTCTGGGGCACCGAGTACGACCCGCCCAATGATGGAAGATGATGAACTCCAATCTCGGCGTCACGGCTTGTGCAGTACCGGAAGACAGTCCTGTTGGCCACTGAGGCGACTTGACTGGGAGTGAGGTTACCAACGGGCTTGAATTCTAGGTGGTTGGCAATCTGGCTCATCTCTACACGCGCTCGTCTCATCGATAAGCGGAAAGATCTGGAACCATGCCGCCCGACATCCAGTTGAAGCGAGCGGACTGCAAGCTCCGAAAAAGTCATACCCGTTACCCGCCCTGTACCGATCCTCTGCTGCAGGGCATCAAGTTGCACCTTGGTCATGGCCAGGACGAGAGGGCGGTAAGAGGTGAGGCAGTCGATGAGACGTTCGATCATGAACGTCTTTCCCGTTCCGGCGAGAGCCTGGAGGTGAAAGTCCTCATCCAGTTCTGACTTAAAGACACGGAATGCCCGGGCCTGTTGGGGGGCGAGGTTGAAGGAGTTTCCAGCTGCGTCAACAAAACCCTCGGTAAATGGGTTCAAGGCCTCTGCATGGCGTGGGGTGAATTCGAAGTCCCATTTTCGGTCTTCAGTGAGGTAATCCTCTGCATCCAGATCTTCGGGTTCGAGAAGACGGATTGACAGTGGCCGCAGCTGATTTAGCCCGGCGCTGAACAACTGAGGGTTGAAGCGGCTGATCACCAGCGAGGAGAAAGAAGCTCCCTGGCCAGCGGATTCCAGGTCAAAGCCGGCATCAATAAGGCCCGCTAATGCGCGCTCCAGTCGAGCACTGGGATCTATTGTCTGAGCCAGCGTCGGTAGTGACTGGATCGCGATCACTGCCGCCAAGGACGGAATAGACCACTGCGAAAGCAGCACTACGGGGGCGCAGTCGCGATCTTCCAAAGCATTTGCCTGAGGACGGGAGAGAGGGAGGAACAAACGTGTTCGTGGCATACCTTGGGCACCTTAAGCACACAGCACCCAGCGCGTAGATCACCCGGGACGTACTTGAACTAGATTTTGAGAAGAGTGTAACGACTCCATCCCCGAAAACTAGCCAATAGTGGGCTCCCCAATTGCATTGTCTTAGAGGTGATTCAGGATGAAGGCAGGCATTCGAATACTGGTGCAGGCCAGCGCTATCGTCCCGTTGCTGGTTGGCGGGGCTCAAGGCAATGGTGGGTTGGAATACCAGGTCTTCTCAGAGCGGTTCCACGACCTTGCAGCCACCTTGACCAAACACTCCGGTGATGGATGGAGCCTGAAGGCGGTGGAGGTCATATCCCTCAACTGCCCGCAAGGCGTTAAGGAGTGTGCTTTGGTGGTTATGGAGCGAGAGCTTTCCAGCAAGCCAAGAGCGTCAGCGAACAACACTCGAAACTAGCAGGCCAGTAAATTCAAGGGTGATAGGTGTATGATTTTCCATCCGCTCACAAGAGAACAAGCAGTATGAAGCTTCTGGCTTTATTGATGTGCATGAGCCCTGGATTGGTTTTAGCGGGATCAAACGATTGCTACCGAATCAAGGATAAAGACTCGGAAAGCTATTGCCTGGCGGTAACCAGTGGTAACACTTCGAAGTGTTACAGCATCAAGAACAAAGAAACTGAGAAGTTATGTTTGGCCGAGGTTAGAGGTAATGCTTCGTCCTGCTACAGCATCAGAGATAAGGACACTAAGAGCCTATGCCTCGCAAAGGTGAGGAAATAAGATGGACTGTGTTGAAGATGTTAATACCTGTGCTGAACCCAGCCTGTGCTGGTGGTGGTCCGGCCAACTTTGGTACGTACACCAGGAGAACGCGCACCACCGACCGCGCGGCAATGTACCACACAGCCTGGTAGGCGCCGGCTACACAAAACAACTCGCTCTCGCGGAACTCTGTCGACTTGTGCGGTGCTAAGTGATACTCAGGCCGAACGCTTAGAAGACATCGGTCTTACGGTGCTAAGAAGCAGGGCTACATTTAGGGGGTGGCGGAACGCCGCTCAAATAAATGGAGTTTCCCCAAGAGACAGTGCGTGTCCGCCCAATTTGCTGGAGCAGAGCGCAAAGACATGCCTAGCATTTCCGATTATTGTTATAATCGGAAATGCTAGGCATGCCTGTTTTTACAACTTTTAAGCATCAAAATTGTGAAATCTGCATCTTCACTCATGCATGAGTGCGAAGACTCAGAATGGGCCTAACACCAGGCTGAACTATACTTCATTTGGGGGCATTCCGGGGAATCTCAACGGAGGTCCCACCATGCGTTCGCTCACACTGATTCCCTTACTGACCAGTTGCATCATCAGTCCTCTGTGCGCCTCCCAGCCGTTTCCCAACACCCAGGTCACCGATGGACAACTATTGGCGCGGGACTTCAATCGCGGCGGCCACTCGCATGTACAGAAGCGAGCCAATAAACTTCACAACCATGCCGGCAAACGCCAGATCAGGGTGCACAACTACGCTAACGAGGCCGTGCCCTTCATCGTTCACGGCAAAAAGGCCTTCCGCGGAAAGCATGTGAAGAAAGATATCGTAGGGAATGGCCGGCGTTTCAAAGGATCACCCACGAACTCTTTCTCGCCAGGCCAAGCGCAGCAGCGTCCCAAAATGCTCTTTGGAAAGGCTCAGCGCTTTGTTGCTGGCTCGCCAAATAGGCCGTTGGTGGTATTCCGGCAGCCGGTGTACATCAGTAATGGCAATGGTTTCCAGGAAAAGGTGTTAATACATGTCTTCGATCCGAGACAACGGGCATTCATCGCCAGACAATTACAAGATCCATAAATCGTACAAACAACGCCAATTCTGGGTTTGACGTAAATACAGCAAGACACAGGGAAAGATCGGTCTTTACCCTACCCTTATATATTGGCGAAGGACTATTCCGTTCGTATTTCCGCTTTATAAGTTAAGCGGAAATGCGGAGTTACGAACAGCTTATATACAGGTTGCAAACAGAAATAGCCTTGTTATCAACAGGCTACCGGAATTCGATGTGCGGGACCGGAATTTATTGAGCGCCTACCGGAGTTATATGTGCGTTGGCCGGATTGGCATGTACGGTTACCGGTAATTCATGAGCGGTAACCGGAATAATGTGTACAAACACCGGAAAGCTGTGCGCGTCAAGAGGCACTGTAAACACAAGCCCGCTGCTTGTTGTAGCCATCTATCCACACCCTATAACCCCAGTTGGTAATCCCACGTTAATTAACCCCATTCATTTTAACCCCACTACTTAAACCGAGCATCGCACCCCGCTGTTGCTTGCAGCTAACCCGCCAGCATCTGGAAAGCGTCATCCTGGCTTGACTGCAGGTGCTCATCGCTCCCTACCCTGGCCACCGCAATCCGGCCCCCTGTTTTGGTTTGACCTGGCCATGGACGTCGATAGGCTGAGCTTGCCACGCTGGATCGTGCTCGATATGGGTTTCCAGCATTCACAACAAACGGAAGATCACTATGTCCAAGGCCCTGATTGTCGACGACTCTCGAACCGACGCCTACGTATCCCGGAAATGCGCCGATCAGCTGTTCGATGAAGTCAAAGTGGTGGGTACCTTGCAGGAGCTCCTGCAGGTGGTGCCGTCGTTCAATCCCGACGTCATTTTCATGGATTTGTACCTGGGCGAATGGCACAACGGCCTTTCCCATATTCGTGAACTCCGCTCGGGCCATGGCGAACTCAGCATCACGCCGATCATCGTTCTCTCGAGCAAGGCCGCTGAGGAAGACAAGCGTCTGGCAGTCGAAGCTGGTGCGGCCGGCTACATCGTCAAGCCGGCAACTCTCGACAACATGAGGGAGTCCCTCCGCCGCTACGTCCCTGGTTTCATCCCCAAGGGCTGGGAGTCTGTCATAGCGTGATCGAAATACTCCAAGCAGACCAAGCACTCTTCATTGGCATCGTGGCGCTTGTGAGCCTCATGGTTGGGAGTTTCCTCAATGTCGTGGCCTACCGGCTGCCGATCATGCTGGAACGCGCCTGGACAGTTGAGGCTCAGGAATGCCTCGGCCTGCCTTCAAGCGAACCAGTTGACCGGCTCACCCTATCGTCGCCCTCCTCTGCTTGTCCCAATTGCGGGCACAAGATCCGCCCCTGGGAAAACCTCCCAGTGGTGAGCTACATCGCGTTACGCGGCAAATGCTCGGGCTGTGGCACCAAGATCAGCATCACTTATCCTGCCGTTGAGTTGGCGACCGCCCTCCTCTCCGCGTCGCTGGCCTGGCACTACGGTGTAACTCCTGCTGCTTGTGCCGCAATAGTGCTGCTGTGGATGCTCATAGCCCTTTGCCTGATCGACCTGAAGGTCATGCTGCTCCCTGACGCGATTACACTTCCCGCCCTTTGGATCGGTCTTGCCGCCAACTATTTCGGAGTCCTCGCGTCCCTGCACGACGCGGTTGCAGGGGCGGTGGTGGGATATATGACATTCTGGACGATAGGAAAGCTCTTCTACATCGTCCGCGGTGTCGAGGGCCTGGGCCAGGGTGATTACAAGCTGTTTGCACTATTTGGTGCCTGGGGAGGATGGCAAGTGCTGCCCGCGACTTTGCTGATCGCCAGCTTGACCACTGCTGCTGTCGGTATGGCGATCAGACTCGTCCGAAAGGACCGCTATCTGCCGTTTGGCCCTGGTCTGATCGTGGGTGGGGTGATCTCCCTGGTCTTCGGCAGTGAAATCAATCACTGGCTTCTGTACCGGTAAACGCTGAAAACCGGGACCGGAATTTCCTGAGCGCCGCATGAGCTGGGCGCTTCAAGGGTAATCTTGGCTTGTGCTACGAGGCAACGCGGTTAACCTTGGGGTATTCGTTTTCTATTGCTCCGAGGTCCGCTTGCCAGCTCCAGCAAAAACACCGAACAGAGGCGTCCGCCCTTCCCCACTGTTTGATACCTACGAAACCTTTCTCTCGTCGTCGGCTGCTGAGTACGTTGCAGAGCGGCCGGCGATTGAGGAGTTCCTAAAGGTTTTCGCTCCCCATATTCCGGCAGCAAACGACCTCGCCCATGCTCGGGCGTTTTTGAAGTCCTATAGCGGCCAAGCAACCACGTTTAAGGCCTATCGCACGCAGGTAGAGCGCATCCTGTTGTGGTCCTGGATCATCGCAGGGAAATCGATTCTGGACTTGCGCCGGTCTGACGCTGAGAGATTCATGGATTTCAACGTGGCTCCGCCTGCGAGCTGGATTGGAGATGCTGTGCGCCAGAGGTTCCTTCCAAGGGGAGGCGTCTACGAACCGAACCCTGGCTGGCGCCCCTTCGGCATCAAAATTTCGAAAAGCGATCGAAAGAGAGCCAAGGAAGCCGGCGAGGAGTTGGGGGTGTCTGGTTACAAAATGGCTCAGGGCAGTATCCGGCAGGTCTTTTCCATCTGTAGTTCGTTCTTCGAATTTTTGACCCAGGAGGACCTGGCTCAAGGAAACCCCTTCAAGGCGATCAAGGGCAAAAGTCGTTGGATTAGGACCACAGCCAAACGAAGTGGCGGGAAATCCCTTACCCAGCTGCAGTGGGACTTCGTGATCGAGACCGCGGAGCTCATGGCTAACGAAGCACCGGAATCTCATGAGCGCACGTTGTTCATTGTCTCTTCTCTGTTCTCTATGTACCTACGAGTCTCGGACCTGGTAGGTAATCAGCTCTGGACTCCAACGATGGGTTCGTTCGTCAAGGAGGATGAAACTTGGTGGTACGAGGTGGTTGGTAAAGGGAACGTAGAAGCGCGTATTGCAGTGAAGCCTGACTACCTCAAGTACCTGAAGCGGTACCGTCAGAGCCGTAATCTCACGCCCCTGCCACTGAAGGGAGAGCAGGCCCCTCTCCTCACAAAGTTGAATGGTGCCCCAGGATTGAGTGATCGCCAGGTGCGGAACATTGTCCAGGAGGTCTTTGATCGGGCTCTGAAGCGAATGCATGAGGAGGGACGATCGGATTGTGAAGTTGACGACCTACGGGTTGCCACCCTGCATTGGCTTCGTCACACAGGGGCGACCTTTGATGCTCCTCATCGTGATGCAAAAAACCTTCAGGCCGATCTCCGGCACAAGTCGATGAGCACGACTCAGGACATCTACTACAACTCGCTGGACGATCAGCGTGCGGCTGAAGTTGAAGGCCTGACGGTCAAGCGCTGATCCAGCGGGCGGGTTAGCGCAAGCAACAACAGGGATTAGCCTGCGATCGGCTTACCTTCCGGGTTAGAGAACAGGGTTATCTTTCTTGGGGTTACCGATTGGGGTTATAGGGTGTGGACAGATGGCTGCACCCCAAGCCCTGTCTACCGTAGGCTGCTTTGACGCTGTACACCGGATTCCGGGACCCGTACAGCCTGATCCGGTAGCCGTACACGAGGCTCCGGTCAGCGCTCAGAGGACTCCGGTTGATGCACGCAAGATTCCGGTCGCGCTCAGGGGATTCCGGTGGTGTACACCGGAATCCGGTCTCCTGTTGATAACTAGCTTCAAATTACTGGATAACCTGTGCTTAAGCTGTGTGCAACCTGTGCATTGAACAGCTTTACTTTACCGGAGCATCAGTAAATCGGCTTTAAATACAGTGGCTTACAACTGCATACGGTTACCTTTTGCTGACAGCTTGAGTCCCGCCTGGCTAACGACCGGAATGCTGTGAGCGTACGGGTAAAGCCCCTTCTGAACCGGAATTTGTTGAGCGGGAGAGCGTTCAGGTCTGGAATGCGGCTAATGCGAGACCGGATTTCTCTGAGCGCTTCCCTCAAGCACCCCTACCCGCGGCTCTTGGCACCTCGAACCGGAATCTCCTGAGCGCCAAGGGAGGCAATGATGGTGGAACGGGGACCGGAATCTTGCGTGCGCCCGGGAATCTAGCCGGCCTGCGGCAAAATGCTCATCGAGACCAACCGGAATTTCGTGTACGCCAAGTCAGACGCAGGCTCTGCCAGTCGGACTTGGCGATGCGCAGATCGACCGGATTTTGGTGAGCGGTCACAACTAGGCACTCGCACAAGATTGGATCGGTCTCGGGGCTGCTCGAGCCGGCCAAGCTTGGCAGCGTCTTGAGTGGTACGGGGGCTAGCAACAGCGGATGGGCCTTGCCCACATCCCTTCGCCGCAACTGCTACTTGATGCCACATTCTCCAGCGTCGACGCCAGAGTCATGGGGCGCGCGGCTGGCGCAATAGCCCAGCCCCATCATGGCCTTCGGTGACCAGGAAGAAGCGATTACGATCACGACCAGGCCCGTATGCTGGATTTGCCGGAATTCCGTGAGCAGGGAAACGCGCAGAGGGGCGGCCTTGAGATGACGTGTGTCTCCAGGGCTTGCTTTTCTGGTACCGGATTCCTTTGAGCGGCAACTGGCTTGACGGTGGTTACCCTTCGGCAAGACCGGATTCTCGTGAGCGGTTCCCAGCGCATGCCAAACTTCGCGGTGGATAGGCCGGAATATCGTGAGCGCAAGGCTCAATGACTGCTCGAGGGTGAACCGGAATCCGGTGTACACCTACTCCCCCGGGGCTTTGCAACTGTGTAAAGCATAGGGGCAAGAGCTGGAGTGCGATTGAGAGTTAGAGGTCTGAACACCGGGATTTCATGAGCGCAGCGTCCCGCTGGACGCTACACCGTTCAACACCGGATTCTGGTGAGCGCCCGGCAGCGCGCCGGCTAGAGAGGCAGAGGGTGACCGGAATTCTGTGTACGGACTGCCCGCCTGGTCTTCTCCTCGTGGGGCATCGATCCAGCCGAGGAAGACCACGTCAGCGCGTTCCGCGGATTTACGGGGCAGGGCTTTCAGTGGAAGACCAGGTCCGATATTCCGGCCGGAATTTGGTGAGCGGCCCGAATTTCCTGCCCTGGAGGCATGGTCGGTGGTTGGCACTCCGCAGAATGAACCGGAATTTCCTGAGCGGTGCGTCAAAGAGCGCTCATTCTCCAGGCCGGAATCTGGTGAGCGCTCAAGCTCCGAACCTATTGCCACGGTAACCGGATTCTTGTGAGCGCCCTGTTTTTCATGGGATACAGCAAAGCCATGCTCGGTTTTAGCGACCGGAATTCTGTGTACGGTATGAGAGATGCCGCACAGGTGGGTTGATCTTCTTCGAGCCGGAATGCTCTGAGCGCTCACAGGATTCCGGCGATCCGAACCGCCAAAGCGGATCTCAGAACGGCTTATGCGAAAACGGTCTTGATTTGGACTAAAAAATCAAGATGAGGGAATATATCCTTTGCATCAGGTTTGTCGAGACGGACGAAACGCGAAAAGTAAGAGAGATAGGCCATGACCGAGTTGAAGCTGACACCTGAAGAAGTACGGCAGGTAGCTGTAGATGACAGGCGATTCAAGCTGCAAACAAAGTTCGATCTGGAATCAGGTCAGGGCGTTCTCCCTTTCACGAATGAGCGTTTCTTTGAGCAAAGCAACCCCATCGTCCGTTCAGCCCTCTTCTCAGCGGGCAAGATTCCCAAAGGCCTCTTCTTCCAGGAATGGACAGAGATCTTCTCCTTGGGATCGGGCTCAATCTGGTACCGCGGTCCGGCGCTGTCTACAGATCACGAACTCGTCCTTGCCCGAATCATGGTGCTGGCCCGCGGCAGGTCACTGACCCAGTCCGTCAAAGTCAAACAGGCTGATGTCTGTCGTTGGCTCAAGCTCGACGACTCCGGTGCGAACTTCAAAAAGGCCCGAAGGATTCTTGATGACCTCGCCGGCGGCGAACTGCGGATATCAAGCAAGCCTGCTCTGAAGAGGCTCTACAACCTGCTCACGCGGCCGCCGCTCGGGCTGCCTGATAGGGACTTCTTTCTCGAGTACATCAAGAATCGGTACGGCGACCAGATCAAGGAGATCGCGGCGGCAATTGAGTCAGATGATACGGTGGTCGATATCAGCATGCGGTTCTTGACCAACCAGGCAAAGAACCACAAGACAGGGCGACTTCTGCTTAATCTTGACCCGATCGCTGCAATTTTCTTCGATGGTGTGAATACCACCCTGGTGCCCTTTGAGATCATGGATCAATTGGATCGATTTGGGACCAAGCTTTTGCCCTTCATCGCATCCCATAGGGATGGCGTATGGCCTATCGGGCTTGAGAAGTACCACGAGTTCAGTGGTTCAAAATCCGAGTATCAGAAGGTCAAGCGGCGGGTGAAGTCGGATCTCAAAAAGCGATTCGAAGACTGGCAGTCGAAGGCCTGGATTGAACCTGGTTGGGACATCTCCAGGAACGATGACGGGGACGAAATAGTCCGAGGGCTGAAGATCGGAGCTAAGGTGCGCATCCGTTCTGAGCTGGAAATCCTTACGGCTGTAGGGGATGACTTAGAGGATGCGGAAGACATTGATGCCGCCGAGGCCGAATCAGCATGAGGCGCGGTGACCGCGCCTCATGGGGGATGACTTAAGCAACGCTTGCGGTCGAGTCAAAAGCTAGGCATTCAGAAACTGGGATGAACTCTTGCCGCCGGCACAGCCAAGCCGAAAGGAAGGTGTAGGCAGTAGTGAGCGCGGCGATCATGGCCATCGTTTCTTTCTTCTCCCTCCGATTCCTTGCATTCGCTCTCGCCTGGGACTCCCCTTTGTACTTGGTGCTTACGAATAGTGATGCCACCAGTGCGCCGAGCACCGCATAGAACACTGACACCAGAGTCATTTTGGCGATGAGTGACAGGCTGATGCTCAGCCACCCCTGATTGGTTCGCACTGACGCATACACCGCGAACATCAATGCAAGCATGAAACCCGTTAGGCCTGCGACCATTGCGAGTTGCCGGGGGAGCTCGAGCCAGTTCATCAAGAAGGCCAGTACCACGCCTGCTGCCGGCAAGAGGTTCGTAATTGCGGCATCCGTGTAGTCGTTGTAGATGGTTGCTTGCCCCTGATGGTGCCTCCACATCGCCCAAGCTGTCAGAAGTGCACCCGCCAGCAGCATGTACTTCCAGGCCGGGCTGGATTTGAACTGCTGCCAAAGAGATTTCTCCGGCGCGCGGTATGACGGCGAGAACGAGGGTGCACTCGAAGCTTGCGCAACCTGTTGGGGTGGTTGGTACTGCGGGATTTGGGCTAGTGCCTGCTGGTGCTCGATAACCCGTTGAGATTCGATCGCTTGGGCGGCCTGAGCGCGCTGCTGGAGTTCGATGATCGCCTGCTGGCGCTGATTCTCGATCTGCGTCTGTCGAGCTGCTTCTTCAATCGCCAGGCGCTCCTCAGTTTGCCGCTGCCTGATGGCCTCCTCTTCCTGGTGCTTGATGAGCTGGGCCTGAGCCAAAGCCGATGCCGATTTACCCCTCTCTGCCGTCACATATTGATCAAGCGCCTGGATGCGGGCGCCGATGGTTTTGTCGAGGCACTTTTGGTCAGTACATGCATCCCTTGTATCGAGCCATTCACGCTGCGACTGACGGACCGCCTCATACTGGGCAGGATTTACCTCCAGGGCGGTCTTATAGGATTTGGCTAACCAGTCGTCCAACCCGGACAGGTAGCCATCACGGCAGATTTCTTTTTCGGGGAAGCTGCTGGCCTTGGAGCAGTCAAAGCTTGCTGCCAAAGTTTGGCCGGCCAGGAGGGCCAGAAGCAGACCGGAGGCTGCTGCACGAAGTTGCATCAAGATCATCCTTTACTTGTTGATCGCCTGTCTGCGTTATCGGCGGCCCACGGCGGTTTATGAGCCCCCGTTGACCATAACGCCCAAGCCGAATGATGCCAGTCAGTCCTACTGATGGCTATCTGCCAGGTCCTCAGGTGTTTCCTTCCGCACCACGTTCTTCCGCGGATTTGGCGCGGGAGGAAAGCTCTGTCTTCATGCCCTCCAGCTGGGCGGAAAGGCGTCTCACCTCGCTGTTCTGAGTTCGAGCAGAGGCTTTTGCTTCCACCAGTCTCTCCTCGGTCTCTCGTCTCTCCTTGATGGCGCTTTCAAGCTGCCTTTCGGCCTCCGAATGCTGAGTTTTTACTGTGGCGAGTTCGATTCTCAAGTTCATGAGTGACTGCTCTGTGACCTGCAGCTTGTCCTTCGCGCTGTCAGCCTCAAGCGTCAACTTCCTGTTCTGCGCTTGCAGGTCGGTCAACTGGGAGGTCATGCCAGACAGTTGCTTATTCAGGCTCAGGATTTCCCCTCTCAGTTGTATGTTGTCCGCCGAGAGGGTGCGGTTGTCCTCGCGCAGAGCGGTCAGCGCGTTATCGAAAGTCGCCTGCTCCTGCCGGCGTTGCTCGTTCAGGGCTGCGAGATAGTGCTCATGAGCATCCCGCTCTGCTTGTAGGTCGTGGGTTAGCTTGCTGGTCGAGCGCTTCTCCACCTCCAGGTTACGTTGCGTGTCAGCCAGCTCCTGGGCCATGCGGCCCAACTCAATGTTGGCCGAGTTCAAGCGCTCAGTCAGTTCGCCCAGCAGCCGTTCGCGATCGGCAAGGGTGCCCTCAGTCTTCGCAAGCTGATCGACGGTGGCTTGGTGCACCACTCGCTCGCCATCAAGGACCTCCTCCATTTCCTTGATTTGCGCCTCGCAGCGCTGCTCGCCCTCACGAACGATCCGCTCGGAGTTCTCTTTCATCTTGTCGTGAAGCGCGAGTACCAGGGCCTGCAGCTCGGTCTGGATACGTCCGCCATCGCCCAGCATCTCGATTTCCTCGTCGCGGAGATCCTTCCAGAACTTCTGCACCGTCGAGTAGGAGCCGCCTGTGATGGCCTGTATGGAACGCACTGTAACCGGGGAACCCTGGTTCCGGAGTTGCGCAATCGCCTGGCGAACCTCCTCTTTCGTGATCCCAACGCGGCTCATGGCTGCCCTCCGTATCTATTGACAGTACCCGAAAACTATGATCTGGCGCCATTTTACCGGCGAACTTTTGTTACCCGCATTACGTAACAAGTAATTACGGTAATAGTATAGGTCAGGCGCGGGAGAAATTGTTTAAAAATGACATCAGATAAAAACTGTAATCCTTGGCTATGAAGCTAAAACGTTGCCGTACGTGATTTCTGACGGTTTGATGTGGGGTGAAGGTCGTACTTTGCGCGTACGGGTGGATTTCGATGCGGGGCTGTTCTGGCGGTAGTTCGTGCTGGCTGTTACTGAGAGTGCGGCACAAGGAGGGGGAATGCAGAGGAGGACTCTCAGTCCTTGGTGAGGTGGTGAACCTGGCGCGAGTGTATTCTGTCGTCCTTGCTCTAACTGAACTCACAGGAAACGGAATGAAAGGACCGGTCGCGACAGTCGAACTCTGGGAAAAGGGCCGATGTGTTTTCAGTCACGGGGTGTCGAAGGGGCTCCTCCAAGCTGCCGTTGATGAGAACTGTTTTTTGCTCCTTGTTGGAGGAGATGGGGCGCCGGAGCTTGGTAAGCACGCCGTGGTCCCCCTGGAAAATCTGTTGAAACGACTGCGGAGCCAGGGCGGCCTGCAACTTGCCTCTGAGCAAAGCGCTGAAGATCGATCGCCCTATGTCAGATTAGGGTGGGTGATCGCTCTATTTGAGTGGGCCTGCAAGGATTTCCCGCTCGCAGAAATCCGGTACATCCACAACCCAGGTTTCAAGCTTCCTGAAAGGAGTGTTGGGTTAGAGTGAGAGTCGAATCACAATGACCCCTTCGCTTTTGAGGAACCTACTTTGACGATTAGACGAGAACGCCAAGCTACGCCCATGTGCGGGACCTTACGCCGTCTGGATGTGGCCTGGAAGCGTGGTAACGGTGAGCCCTACTTTGCCGAAGCATACTGCGTCGCGGAGGATCTCGGCGACACCTCCCCTGAGTCTATTGAAAGTCAGCGGTTGCTGCTCTGCTCGACATTTCGGGTCGATCCTAAAACAGGCGATGCTTTATCGGTCGAGGAGACTACTCAGGTAGCTCGATCTGCCCACTGACCTAAAGCTGTGATGGGAGGCAGACCATCCTCTTCATTCGAAACACACCTTACTGGTAGATATCCTCCCAGGCTACGAATCACCTGGGAGGCCTCAATGGAAATTGTCCACGCTACTCGTCCTGATGGATCAACGGTTCAACTGAGTGCTGATGGTGCGGAGATCGGTATGACCGATAGCGACCAAAAGCTGCTCCATCTACTTCCAAGGCTGCTTTTGGATGACTCCTCATCTGAGGCTATGTCTCGGGACCAAGTGGTATTGGAAGTCATCTCCGACGTCGACGGTTTGCTCCCGGCCGAAGGCGTGGTGATCCGGCAGCCGTACCCCAATTCCTCCTATTTGGTCGGTGGCTCGGTGCGTAATCGCAATGGTTGGTGCGTACCGGCGGCCAATCTCCCTGAGCGCTTCGAAGTCGAGTTCCGCTGGACCTTCTTGTCACTGCTCAGTGACGGAAGTGATTGGGTGGTTCGCCATTTCATCCAACTGGAGCTGGAGCAAGGCCCATTTCGGACGTACACCATGGCGGTGTCCAACTGGCCAAATGGCCGTGCCTCGATCCCGAACATGTACCGCTATGCCACGGCATTTTTGAAGTCCTCCCAGGTGCTGGAGCAGCACAGAAAAGGAAGACCGACTCTGAATGTCGGCAACTTACGTGATGGCATGCTCGGCGTGACTTTTCGGGAGGAGATGCGGATTCCCCCAATCCCCTACGAACAGGCAACCAGCATTCACCTTTACCAGAAACAGCAGCTTCATGAAGTGGTTCAACTGACGGACTTCTCGTTGCTGAATGATGAGCACAAAGCAAATGGTGCTCTGGAGATGCCAGCAAGGGTGTTTCTGGATGCGATCTCTCTGGCAGCAAAGGTCCCATACAAGCGCCCCGAGGTACCTTCCGCGACACCTGGGAGTTCCGAGGATTGCCTTGGGCAATTGGAATCGCACCCTGCTCTACAGTTGCTTTCCGACTGGTGGAACGCTCACCGGATTCCGGTTGCTGGAGAGTTGCCTGCGGCGATGGTCATGCCCTACATCAGGGTTCAGAATGATAACTCCTACTGGTGTGGGTACCGAGAGACGCCCAACAGCACCATTGAGGGCATGAACTGCGTTTCCAGTTCATGCGCTACCTGTGGTGATACGGTCCTGCTTCACTTCATGGCTTCCGTGAAACACAGCGAGTTCCCAGATGGCTTCCTCGATGTGCGATGCTTGGATGGTTCCGAGTGGGTAGAGGTCGAAGCAACCCGTGAGCAAATGGCCAGGGGCGAGTATGACGAGGCCTACTACTGCCTGGCAGCACTTGCCGAATTTTCTAACAACTTTCCTGCTGCATACCGGCGCCTCCTGCAGGATTCCTTTGAGGCTCCGTCGTCCAATCTAGAGACTGAGCGTGAGTAGTAGGCGGGCATGAGGCCCGCCTTTCGCTTATTGGTCTTGGATCACCTCGAGGTAGCCGGCCGATTTCTCCACGGTGGTTTCCCCGCAGTGCGGACATTCAAGCGGCCAGCGGTCCAGGTCACCCAGCGCATTGGGACAGAATTCACGGATGGTGAAAGGTTCGCTACATTTTCGGCATATGAGTTGGTGGTCTTCGTACATAAACAATCTCCAATCTGAAGGGTTTGCTCGATCTCTTGACTGAGCCTTTACCCTTTACAGTTTTCGAATAGGTGCCTATTCCGGCGGGTCAAAAGCTATGCTTTCAGTCCGACCCGAAGGAACTCAAGCATGTGCAGTCACTATGAGGCGCCGGAAACTGAGCGGTTGATCGCTGGTTATGGTGTGGCCCCAGAGGGGCAATTCAAGATCGATCTCTGGCCCTGCTACGAAGGCCCATTTATTCGCCTGCGTAACGATGAATCTGCTGAAGAGGAAGTGCCTGAATTGGAGGCGGTAGTCGGCCAATTTGGACTCTTACCTTTTTGGGCCAAAGCACGATCGTTAGGGCGTAACACCTACAACGCTCGCACCGAGACTGTGGCGACCAAGCCTACCTATCGAATTGCTTGGCGAGAGGCGAAGCATTGCATCATCCCGGCCGCGGCGATTTATGAACCTGATTGGCGAACAGGGAAATCGGTCCCTACACGCATCAGTAGAACGGATGGCGGAATCATGTCGATCGCCGGGTTATGGGAACGGTGGAAGACGCCTGATGGCGAGCTGCACTCCTACACGATGCTGACGGTCAATGCGGACGACCACGCACTAATGCAAAATTTTCATAAGCCAGGTTCAGAAAAACGCATGGTCGTCATCCTGCCAAACGGGCTGATCCAGGATTGGCTGCGCGCGCCGGCGGAGCGAAGTATGGATTTCATGCGGCAGTACCCTGCTGACCGACTCCAAGCCGAAGCTAGGGCATGAGCATTCTCAGTCGGAACCGCTCCGCTGGATGCTTTCAAACCCTAAATGGTGCCTTTGCCTACACACGCGATGCGCTCAATAAGAAGCTCCTGACTAAGTGAATCTCCCTAGTGGCACAGGTTGACCGCGTGAATGATGGCCACCAGACGAGAGACCTTAGGAATGAAAGATGTTAGCTGACAGTTTCATGGGTATGTCCGCAGCCCTGCAGAACACCTCCGCGTTGACTTTGCTCCTCAAGCATTCCGTGATCCAGCGGGCCCTGGCGAGCATGAATGAAGTTGATGTCAGCCAGTAGAATCATCATCTACAGACGTCTGGCGGGCGGCCTAGCCCTCAGGCTTGCCCTAGGTAGGAAGGGAGAGGACTAAGATGGTTTTGATTGAGATGGCGCTCCAGCGTGCGCTGAGCGCATATATGGGCAAGGTCGATAAAGCTGGCATGCCTTATATATTGCACCCACTGCGTTTGATGGCCAGATTCACTGACCCGTTCGAGCAAGCGGTTTCACTTCTCCACGATGTGATTGAAGACAGTGACACCACCGCGGAGGATCTACTCAACGAAGGCTTCCCGGAGAATGTAGTCGAGGCCGTGGTCCTCCTGAGCCGGCGCCGTGGGGAGAGCTACGAGGTATTCATCGAGCGAATCTGCCCGCACCCGCTGGCGCGTAAGATCAAGCTGGCTGATATCGAAGACAATCTAAACGTGCTGAGGCTGGCTAGCCTCGGGGAGCCGGATCTGCGTCGTGTGTCGAAATATCATCAGGCCTGGAGGCGCTTACAGAACTTCGAAGCAGGTCAGTAGTCGCAAGGCAGTGGCTTTTTCTGTGGGGGCATCTCCTCGCAACAAAACCTTACTGATCGAGGGCTCCAGAAGAATCTTGATTGTCACGCATTTCGTCCAACTGGCTCTGGATGTGACTGGCAAGCTCTGAAATGCTCAAGCCGAACACTTCGCTAAGGGAAACCATAGTGTCGAGCGTGGGCGAGCGCTCCCCGCGCTCGAGGACCGAAATGTAGGTGCGATCTAGACCAGCTTCGAACCCAAGGTGCTCTTGAGTGAGTTTGGCAGTTTTTCGCAGGTTTCTAAGTGCGCGGCCAAAAGCCACGTTGTGATTACGAAAATGGATAAGGCTGTCCCAGCTCGACACTCGAAAAGCTGGATTTTTCGGGATTCCGACTATAGTCGTCTTCCGCTTATAAACGGAATTCGCCCCTATTTTGCCCTGACCGCTTCTCGTATGGATGTCTTCACAAGATCGGCTTTGCATCCCCCGACTTGAATTTCATCACCCCCCTTTCAGCAGAGACAGACCTCCCCACCAAGTAATCTGCAGCTCTGTTCTTTTTGTCTTGGAGCTGCAATGAACAACGACTATCTCAAGCGCGTTTCTCAGTGGATCGTAGGAGAAGATACGGGGCTTTCAGCGATTGCGATTTGGTCGAGCATGATGGGAGTCCAGCCCGAGGATGGCTTCTGCACACCGTCCGATCCTTCTGACCTGGGTCGATGCCTGCGCCTGCTGGAACTGGTACCCGAGTGGAAGGCGCGAATCTCGGAGATGGCCATCCACGGACGCGAATGGGCTGCTCTCGTTTCGCACTGGGAGGAACTCCATCAGCTGATGGACGATGAGGTGGGGATCGACTGGAGTAAGGGGAACAGTGCCCTGCGCACCTACGAACGAATGAAGGCCATTCAAGGACATCATCGAACCTGAATCACATTCGCACGGGTTCTGGCACAGCCGGAGCGCCCTGATCATCTCCGGGTGATCAATTGGCCAGTTGGCCAGCTCCATCGAACCGCCGCGAGAAATCTGCGGCCGCGAGTGAGAATGAAACGATGCGCACCACCCGACTCAAACACAAAGTCAGCGCCCCGGGCCAGGGCGAACTGTTCGCCGTCGACCAGATTGCGGGCATCTACAAGGCCAACCCCGACAAGCCCTTGACGAACACCGCGCTCTACGAGATCGTCACCAACCACCTTGGCGTTTCTACGGAAGCCTTGAACGAGCTTGCGCCTGTTGGGGAGAGTGGGCAGAAACACAGCCTGGTTCGCCGCGCTATCCGGTGGACTCAGCAATCTCTGAAACAGATGGGTATTATCGAGCGCGTCAACGGAGAGCGCGGCGTGTGGCGCTTGACCGAAGATGCCAAACGTGACCTCAATCCAGCGAAGTCTGGCGTGAAGGTGCTCGGCTTTCGTACTGACCTGGGCCTGGCGATCTGGGGGCCAAGCGCGGATATCTTCAAAAGGCTCACTGTACCGGTCGTGCTTGCGCTCCATTTTGTAAGCGAAACTGCTGATCAGGGATTTAGAAGCCAATGCTAGCTTCCCGCTCGCATACTCGCGCCTGAGAAAAGACAGGTCAGTCGCGCTGTTATCGAAGTACTTTGGCCCAGTCACGTCGGATCAGTGCTTCGCAGGATCGTATTCTGGCTGCGAAGTAGTGTTGCGAAACAATCCTCATGCTCCTCTACGTGGAGTAGGAGATGGTCACACCATCTGGATCAAGCAGACCCTACCAGCCCCGGTCAACAGCACATGCCCCACAACCACATCATGAGCCGATACCAGGAACAGTAAACCTCACCATCACCTGCCGCTACGCGAGCAAGTCGATAAGCGATACTTGGCATAGCGACAAAATGACCAGTCCAACATCACATCGTCATTGACCAACGACACACCGCGTCGTCAAGGCCGGACACGGAGGTACTGCTGTCGATCTCTTAGACTTGGAGCGCGATGCGCTGGCCCACGCTGTACCTGAGGGATGCTTGGCGGAGAACGGTTGGAAGGTGGGTCGCCGGGGTTCTTAGTCGATGCTATGAACAGTCGTCGAGTGTTCAAGAACGACTTCACCATGGCATTGGGCAAGGTTTTAGCGCAGCAAAAGACTTAATTCTAATTCGGAGGAAGCATGGGTATTTCGTACTACCTTGCATGTTTGGAGACGCGGCAATACGTCTGGGTAGGCAAGCTTGCCCCGCACGGGGTAGTGCCGGCGGCGGATGCCGACGGCTCCATCGCCATGTTCGCGCTGGAGAATCGGAACAAGCCGTTAATCGTCGTGAGCGAAAGCCATCCGATCCTCGAAGAGGGCGTAGAGTGGTCGCCGCCGATAACGCCGGGGCAACAATGACCAATTCACGCCAATCGAATCTCCAGACACTCGCCGCGCTACCTGTGATAGCGCACATCATCGATGGGCAGCTTGAAGCCCTGAAGAGCAGTACATCGCTCTCCAGCAAACACAAGACCAGCCCGGTTCGATGGATGACAGGACAGTTGAGCATGTGCTGAAAGGGGAAAACATGGGGCGCCGACAGCACTATTCTGCGGGGCCCCTCGCTTGCTTTTGGATAACACCAAGCACTGCCACCGAGATACCTTAAGACGCGGAGGCTAGGCGCTGGCACTTACCCGCCGAACCTGGATAGCATGGCCAACGCTCACCTTGCGGCGGGGCTTGGCGTTGCCCACGACAATCGCGGATCCGTCGGCTTTGGTTTCAACGAGGTAGCTGCCCTGCACCTTCATGACGGTATGCCCGGCTGCGAGCGCTCGCAGATAGGCCGCGCGAGTCGCATCTGCGGCGACTGCTGGAATCTCGTCTTCAAGATTCCGAATCTCGCGTTCGGTAAGGCGCTTTTTTCTTGGCATACGTTTCTCCCGAGAGGAAGCTGGGCGTATCGGTGCCGCTCTAGGGCAATGCTACCCGCCGCTCACCAGATTCCGGTAGAACCGACCATCACATCTTCATTCCACCAACAGCTCGAACGGTCGAGAATCGACTGGGTCCGAGAACAGCAACGCCACAAGGTATAGTGTTTGAGATATTCGGCGACATTGGCCAAGGTGTTCTCGCTGGAACTCATGAACTTCAGGGCATCGAAGGGAGCCACCTTTGAGCGCATGTTCATCGACCCACAGCCAAGATCGAGGCGAATGTTCATGGTTGTCTAGCAGGCTGATTCGCCAGCTCGTCAACTCTGTGCCCACCGGTTGCAGATCCAGCCATGGATCTGCTGCGCACGGGGCATTGACTCCCCATGCGAGCGTAACCTTGTTTAAGGTAGAGAACGATGTCCACTATTTGCTACATCCGGCACGCGGCCTGTATGACCTGCTCGTGATCCAAGTACTGTTATCGGCTGAGTCGGATCTGGAGCGGCACTGAAAGGGAGGATGAGGTCGACCGGAATTTCATGAGCGCGCCGTAATAGCGACCTTGCCCTCCAGACCTGATGTGTGCAGGCAAACCATGTCACGGCATCGACGTGAGGTGTCCGCGGGTGGGACGGTTTCCGATCAACAGGCCCCACAGCTCATACAACCAGATACATCAAAAAAATTACGATGGGCAGGTCTACTCGGCTGGCTCACCAGGCGGGTGCTTAAGTTTCAAGGACAGCACACCCTCGACACGCTCAAGGATCAACTCATCCCCCACGATCCATCCCAGCCTATCCAGCAACTCGGAAGGCAGCTCGATGATGGCGTCACCACTACCGTCTCCGGGGTCTTGGCAGACCACTCGCCAGCTGTTGAGGTCACCCATGGTCATGTCCTCGTCACGTGATTACATCGCAGGCAATCGAGCAGTGGTCCCGGCCAAGCCGCGTGAGTCCAAGCTGAGCCGGCCTGCTCTATGACTTACGGAATCGGCCGCTCATGAGTAGCGGTACTCTTGCGGCGAAAAGCGTCCCTGGGGACCAAACAACAGCGTGGCAGTGAACTTTTCCAAATAGGCCACCGCTTCCTCTGGTGCGTGCTGCGTGAAATACGCCCGTTGCGCTGCGGGCAGTATGGCGCGGTGCGCCAGACAGGCCTTCACCATTTCTGCCAGCACAGAACCGCGAACGTCGTAACGCGCATCCACGGTGTCTAGGACCGTGCGATAGCAGGAGTGGTAGGCCGATTGATGATCGACCTGCCGTTGGCCATCACGACTCATCCCTGACTTCCCGCCTGCCAGGAGGCCAGAAACTGCAGCACTCGTTCAACCTGGCCCTGACTGACCAGTTGCTCCGCGGTCTGCTGTTCGAAGGTCGGTAAAGGCTCGAGGCGAAACCAAGTGATCGCCCGCTCGACGGCGACTCCGCTCTCGGCTACGGCCAAGATCACCCGCAGGACATCCGCGATAAAACGTTGTGTCGCTTCGGCATCGGATGCGCTGGCCGCATTTGGTTGGCTGCGACGATAGGCCGCGACCTGACCGGCAAACACGGCAGGGCTGAGGCCAAAGATCTCGGCATAGTGCTCAACCGAATAGGGCGCCCCGTTCGCGGGACACAGACAGTCGATAAGCTCGGCGGCCGACAGCACCTCTGGCCGGAGTGCTCCCTGGTTCATGGCTCATTCCTCCTGCCACGTCTCGCTCACAGCATGCCCGCAAACCTGCAAGGGGCAAAGCTCCCATTCGCTAGCCCGGGCCATTACGGTCTCCTTTTCCACGGAGTCGGCCAAAAGCTGCCGCTCGTATGCCCACTCTCGCCATGAGGGATAAATATTAACCCCTCAGGTCGCGACCAAATTTCCTAGCTCACCAATTCCTGAAGAAAGTCCGTGAGCGCCTTCTTGGGGTCATCCTCCTCCGAGACGATCATCTCAATTCCCCATTGACCCAATACTTCCCGTGCCACAGGGTTTGGTCGATTCATGAAGACGTAGGACTTCGGTCTGGCAGATGGCAGAACCGAGCGCCCCCACATTTCAGTCAAGCGATAAAACAGGAGTCGAATGTTGATATCCGAAATGCTGTATCCGATGAAGAGAACGGAATTTCCCAAGACGTCGTTGCTGAGCTTGATGTCCAGCGGAGAGTCATAATTCAATCGCTGAAAGTAACTGGTTTCATCAAGTACGATTGATGCCTCGTCATCGAAATCTCCATGAAATTTCACAATCTGACGCCGACCCTCAGTAGCAGATACGAGGTCGGCAACGCTTGCAATCTTGTCGTATGGCACCTCGTACTTGTCGTGGGCCATTTCCAGCCATCGATCGTAGTTGGTAGTGTAGATCCGCGAGAATCGTCCAAGAGCAATCAAACGATGAATCTCGGATGCAGCGATATCTGTACTGGACTTGTGCCATTCGCGGTCCATCCAACTCCGAAGCGGCCCCAAACTACCTTTTTTCCTCTTGTAGTACTCCGCAAGCGCTAGCGGCGTTCCATAAGTGGAGAAGATCTTTGGGTCATAGCCCAAGTCCTGAGCAATGCGCGCGATTAGTTCACCCCAAGTAGGCAGGCTAAGATTGGCAGACACCCCAGCACCTACAAAAAGCATCAACTTGCCGGTTTGATATGCACGTAGTAACTCAGCGTTCATCTTATGCCCCCACAAGTTTTGAGATATTCGGCGAACTGGTCGAGTGCTTTGCGGCGCATTGAGATAGCGTCCTTAGCCGATCCCATCTCAGCGAAAGTTTGGGTGTGCCCGTTCGGGACGAAAACACAGTCCCATTGAAAGTCCGTTGGACCGGCCGGTACGAGTGGCACAGTTCCTTCGATGGAGCCTTCGAAAAGACGAATCTCGCGCCCATCACAATACCCGAGCACCGTCTTTGCGATTACTGCGGCATCTTTGAGACCAGCTACAAGCTTAACGAATCGATCTTCCTCCAGCTTATCCCAGAAAATCTGGGTTAAACCTGCTGGAAGCCCATTGAGACCGCTCAAGTAGAGTCCTGTGTGCTCGACGAAAAGAGGACGACCTATAGCCTCGAATGCCTTGGTCAACTTGTCCCGCACCAAGCGGTCAACATCCTCGGTCTGCAGCTCTTCAATTTTGCGCGACACCGATACGACTTCTACCCCAACAGGGGCAAGAATTCGCTGCACCTCAGTGACCTTGTGCTGATTTCCGGACATGAATCGAATTTTCAATCTAGACCCTCTATGAATGAATACCGTTTGGCGACGTCGAACTGCTCGTAAATATCACTAGCGGAGAGTCCCTCAATCATCGCCGTCGTATGATCATCCGCTAGGCCTCGCTGATGAATCGCCGGGTTGTCCGAGCAAATTACAAAGGGGACTTGGTGACGCCGAAACTCCAGCAGAGGATGGGCCTCGTCGACAGGAACAGCTCCGGTGAGCCGGTTGCTAATTGGGCATACTTCGACGCAGATATCCTGCTTTGCCAAGAGGTCTAGCAAATGAGGATCCTTGCTGGCTGCTGTTCCATGGCCAATACGATCTGCGCCAAACAATTCCACGGCTGCTCGAACGTTGTCCACGCGACCGGTTTCGCCTGCATGTATGGTGATCCCGAGTCCGAACCGATCTTTCGCCTTCCGAAACAGTGACGGTAATTCAGCTGGATGCGCAATTTCCTCGTCACCTGCCAGATCAAGCCCCACCACTTCATCCGGTTCACCGAGGTTTTGATACGCTTGCAGAAGTGCAGACAAACCAACCGAGCTGTAATCGCCGCGCGTCACCGTGAGGATCAAGCCGAGACGCATGCCGAAGAGGTCCGACGCGGCTCTGGACGATTCTATGAGGCGTTCCAGGGCTTGTGTGGGTGAGCAATTTTGCAGAGTAGCAAGGTACAAAACGCTGCTTCGGAGCTCCACAAAGCGCACATTGTTCTCCGCGAGACTCGTGACGACTGCAAGGGAAAGACGATCCAGGTTTTCGCGTTTTTTAGGAAAGAGCCGCAACACTTGCCAAGGGGTCAGGTATGACGCCAGTGACTGACACGGCGTGTACCGCAACAGATCCCGCTCAATTAGAAAGCCAGACGGCAGCTCTGTTAATTCGTCCGCAAGAATGTCTTGAATGGTCGATACCGGGATCGCTCCGTTCATGTGCACATGAAGCTCTCCGCGATACAGCTTACTAAATTCTGCAGTAAAGCTCTGGCGCACCACCTCGTGCTCTATCTCTTCGCTCTGCGTTTTTGATAGGTCAACCTGCCACTGATTCAATCGCTATCCTTAGTCGCTAGCCACGAGCCAAGTTTTCACACCCCTTGACCGTCTGCATTTTTACGACAATCCGAAAACCACCCTATGTACCTGCTGGTCAGGTAGTTCGTCCACATTTCTGACTTAGTACTTCCTCATTGCTATGGCTCGAGGGGTGACGGTTGGCCCGTACAGGGATCGGTGGCTGCCGGACTCGGTAGCATAAGCTGCTGTTCGTGACAGGCTGCTTCTAGCCGATTCTGTTGAAAAAGTAGCTGCTTCCCCATGCCGTCGGCAGAATTGCTCTGTCAGCGAGTGTGGGGGCGAACAGCATGATGGGACAGTTACCGAGAGGGCAGCAGCGCCTGTTCTACTCGTTCAATCTGGAAGATCACGTCCCAACCCAACACCTCCTGCGCAGCATCGACCAGTGTCTGGATCTCAGTGATCTGCGCGCCTCTACCTGGCGGATTTCTATAGCCCCATCGGGCGCCCCTCGATTGATCCGGAATTGATGGTGCGCATGCTGGTCGTCGGCTACTGCTATGGCATCCGTTCCGAGCGGAGATTGTGCGAAGAGGTACATCTAAACCTGGCCTATCGCTGGTTCTGCCGGCTGGGTCTGGAAGACGAAGTACCCAATCACTCGACCTTTTCGAAGAATCGCCACGGCCGTTTCCGTGACAGCGATCTGTTCCGCTGGTTGTTCAATGAGGTGCTGCGGCGCTGCATGGCGGCCGGCCTGGTAAAGGGGGAAGGTTTCGCCGTCGACGCCAGCATCATCAAGGCTGATGCCAGCCGGCAAACGCCGAAAGGCAACTTGAAGTAGCTTGCAGCCACTTCAACTACAGGCACACCCAACCGTCTGGCTGCCGCTGACCCTACTTTTTCAACAGAATCAGCCAAAAGCGGACGTCAAGAGTAGCGAAACCCACTGCCGGCAGTGCATTGTGCCCAGTCCCCCGGGCTCCACCCTGCTCCTAATGAACGACTTGTAATCCAAACGCATTCCTTGTGGGCATTGTCCGGTAATTAACATCAAAGTAGCATCAGGCCAGCCTACAGAAACCGATCTCAATGGATATGGTGCATGCACGATACGATCAATACGGACACTCGCCCCTCCCGCAGCGAGAGAAACATATCGCCTTTCTTAGCCAAGGCTGGGATACCTCGCACAGGTGAAGATCGGCTTCCGGGATATTACTGCGAGCAACAGAAAATGTGGGTGGTCGACACAGAGCAAGGCACACAGCCCATTATCAATGAGCAGGCGCTCTCGCAGTTGCTGACCATGTAGTGGCCTACTGATCCCGGACACCGATTTAGGCGAAAATCCTCGCCGTGAGAGAGGTGTCTGATGAGCAAGCAACGACGTACGTTTTCCGCCGAGTTCAAACGAGAGGCCGCGGCCCTGGTGTTGGACCAAGGCTACAGCCATATCGACGCCTGCCGTTCGCTGGGGGTGGTGGATTCGGCCTTGCGCCGTTGGGTGAAGCAGCTCGAGGCGGAGCGCCAGGGTGTGACCCCGAAGAGCAAGGCGTTGACGCCTGAGCAGCAAAAGATCCAGGAGCTGGAAGCCCGGATCAACCGGTTGGAGCGGGAGAAAGCGATATTAAAAAAGGCTACCGCTCTCTTGATGTCGGACGAACTCGATCGTACGCGCTGATAGACCAGTTGAGTGAGCAGGAGTCGGTGGAAGTGGTCTGTTCAGCTTTCGATGTGGCGCGGTCTTGCTACTACGTCCACCGTCTTCGACGGCGGCGTGTCGATGCTCGCCGCGTGGCGCTACGCAGCCAAGTCAACCAGTTGTTCAGCCAGAGTCGGGGCTCGGCCGGCAGCCGCAGCATTCTGGGCATGCTGCGCGAAGAGGGCGTGACCATCGGCCGTTTCCGAGTGCGTCGGTTGATGCGTGAGCTAGGCCTGGTTAGCAAGCAACCGGGCTCGCACGCCTACAAACAGGCCACGGTTGAGCGGCCGGATATCCCGAATCGGCTGAACCGCGAATTCGCGACCGAGCATCCAAATCAGGTGTGGTGTGGCGACATCACCTACGTCTGGGCGCAAGGCCGTTGGCACTACCTGGCCGCGGTGCTGGATCTGCATACCCGGCGGGTGATCGGCTGGGCGTTCTCGGCCAAGCCGGATGCCGAACTGGTGATCAAGGCCCTGGACATGGCCTACGAACAGCGCGGCAAGCCACAGCAGGTGCTGTTCCATTCAGACCAGGGCAGCCAGTACGCCAGCCGCCTGTTTCGGCAACGGCTCTGGCGCTATCGGATGCAGCAGAGCATGAGTCGCCGAGGGAATTGCTGGGATAACTCGCCGATGGAGCGCCTGTTCCGCAGTCTGAAGTCGGAGTGGGTCCCGTCAACGGGTTACCTGACGGCGCAGGAGGCCCAACGGGACATCAGTCATTACTTGATGCACCGCTACAACTGGATCAGGCCGCATCAATTCAACGACGGGTTACCACCAGCGGTGGCCGAAGAAAAACTCAACCCACTGTCCGGGATGGGTTGACCACTACACCAAGACGCGAGCGCACGAAGAGGAAGATGACGATTCCTACCTTGCGCTTGAACTGATGACCAAGACCCATCAGCAAATCGAGAGTGACGATGACACCCGGCCCACGGGGTACAGCAACCTCTTACAGCTAGTGACCAAAACTGAATCGGTTCAAGAGGTTGATGACAATTACTCAGCAAGCCAACTGCTGGAGCTGGTCACCAAGACCAAGGTTCAACAGGAAGCAGACGATGACGGCTTCCAGTCCTTTGGGTTTCATTGCTGACCAGGACGGATCAAGTTAGGGAAAACGAATGCTGTTATTAGTCACAAATCGCCGCGACATCACGGTCGATTACGTCGTGGCCGAGCTGAAGCGCCGGCAGACTTCCTTCTTCCGTCTGAACACCGAAGAGCTATCGACGGCCCGCTGCACAATGACTGCATTTCCCAGAAACGCCTGGTCACTGTCCTTCGAGGGGCCAGTGCTTCAGGGATCCGATGTCAAAGCGGCATATTTCCGACGTCCAGCCCCCCCTACTGGCAACGTCAGCATCACCGATAACGGCGAACGGGAGTACGCGGAAGCAGAATGGGGCGCCTTCCTGAAGAGCTTGTATGCACGCCTGGAAGGTCTTTGGCTCAACGCGCCGATGGATATTTTCGCGGCTGAAGACAAGCCAAGGCAGTTGATGCTCGCGAGCGAGATTGGCTTCAACGTACCGCAAGCAGTGATCACGAACGATATCGCCTCGGTACGTGAGGTAGTCCAGGCAGGGCCTGCTATCGGAAAGCCACTTAGGCAAGCGCTGATCAACGGCGAGCAGGAGCGGGTGATTTTTACCACTCGACTGGAGGATCTTCGCGACAGCGACGAAGACGCCATTTCGCTGGCCCCCTTCATTGCCCAGACCGAGATCAAAAAGCAGTACGACGTCCGAGTGACAGTCGTAGGAAGCCAACTTTTCGCAACCGCGATCAGGTCGCAGGAGTACGAAGAAACCACGGTGGATTGGCGCCAGGGTAGCCGGTCAGATCTTAAGCATGAGCGCATTGAGCTTCCTAGCGAAGTTGAGGAGCAATGCACTGTGCTCATGAAGCACCTGAACCTACGTTATGGGGCGATCGACCTAGTGTGCGACCAACAGGGCAAACTGTGGTTCTTGGAGATCAACCCGAATGGACAATGGGCCTGGATCGAGAACCTCACCGGGTACCCAATTGCCGCCGCGATCGTTGATGAGCTTGAGGACATCGCCCGATGCCAAAGCTAATCCCAGCATGGCTGTGGCCCCGCTTGACGCCTTCATCACCAGAGGATGAATCCCGACAGCAGAAGTGGCTTCGAAGTGAGCAAGAAAAGGTCGATCAAGGATCTTGGGCAGATAAAAGTGATGTTGCGCTGGAGGAGGCACGTAGGCTCTTTGACGCTGAGCATGAGCGCCGCCGAGGGGCAGACTCCAAAGCCGGCCTTTATCTCGCAGCAATTACCGCGCTGATCCCTATCCTAGCCACAATCCTTCCTGGACTCTGGAATGATCAGATCAGCAGAACCCTGAGAGGCACCCTGCTTGGGATCTTCATCTGCGCACTGCTCTATCTGATGCGTGCCGGGTTGTGGGCCTTGCAGACCATCAAGACCACGCCTGCGGCACAGTTAGGTGCAGGCGATATCGCTGAAAGCTTCAGCTCCGATAAGCCTGAAGAGAAGCTTGTGAAGCAGCTGCTGAGTGCCGTGATTTACAACTTCACTGGTACGAACCAGAAAATCAGCTGCATAAAGATGACGCACGAGTTTTTGCTGCGAGCCTTCTTTTGCTTCGTGGCCTTTCTGGCCATTCAGGCAGTTTGGCCTGCGGCAGCTTGGGCGATTGGTCGGATTCATAACGAGATCATCACCCCGCTAATGAGCTGTTTCCCTTAGGCCCCGCGCCCCTAGAACGCTTGGCTCACCTTGCTCACGTCGTGACAGCATTATCTAGAGCTCCACTTACACGGAGCTCTTTGTATGAACGACCTCACGATTTGCCTGGACTGCGGTCTGCCTTTTGGACCAGTGGAATGGAGCGCGGACCTCTCCGGCATCGGTGATGACTGCTCCAACTGGGTAACCTTCGTAGACGATGAGGTGTGCCAATGCGCCGTCGAGGATCACGATGATTGACTCTTTGGCCAAGCCTCCCCCTGACCTGCAGGCCGTGAGCGATCAGAAGCCTCAACCGGCTTGCTCGATAATCGTGTTGGCCTTGAGCTCGGCCATATCAATCTATTCGCCCTGGAGAGCCCCATGACATTTCGCGTCGAAACCCTCTTCGATCAGACCCATACCTGCTCCACGGGTCATGATGATCCTGATCACATCACCGACCGCGACCTGCGCACCTGGACTTGTTCGCCCCCCCTTCGCGACGTCTTCCAGTGCCGTCAGATGGCCTACCTCGATGCGCAGGCGATCGGCGTGCAACTGGTGACCCTGCGCAGCGAATCCGTGCGTGGCAACTTTGTGTTCCCCGGGCCGGATAGCCGGGGCCACCATCCGCCGCAAACTGGCGGCGCTGGCCAGCCTGTTTGATCACCTGCTGGAATCTAACGCGGGAGCCGGCGGCAACCCGGTACACGGGTTACGCTTATCTCGAATCCGACGCCGAGCGGGGGCCTGGGCCGGGTCCATTATTTCGCTCGCTACGCGGCCGTGACCTGTCCGGTACCGGGATCAGTGCGAACGGGATCTACCTGCTGGTGGCCCACTGGGCCAACGTCGCGGGGATCCAGACGAGGGCTTGGGGGTGCACGGACTGCGCACCACGGCGGCAATCAACGCCCTGAAACACGATGCAGATATCGCCAAAGTTCAGGCCTGACTGGGTCATGCCAACATCAGCACGACCCGCCTATACGATCGCAGGGGCTGCGGCCAAGGATTCGCCTACCTACAAAGTGAAGTATTGAGGCTGTGCTCATAGCCGCTATACCGCATCAGGAACTTTGCCTAGACGAGGATCGGCGACCGTCAGGCCTCGGATGAAGTAGGCCCTGAACGCAGGCTTTCCGTCCTCGGGATGGACCATATCGGCGTGCAGCAGCCCGAGCGAATAGAGTTCCGACAAGCCGGCTCGAACGTCCGCCCGTCGAACTCCCGTGTGCTCCACGATTTGCTCGTAGGTCAGAGCAGTCCAGTCAAATTTGTTGCTCCGGCGCGCAATCAAAATCACATAGATCTTCAAAGCGGCCAAGCGTATTGCACCACGATTCCCCAACTCTTTAAGGCGAAGACGGAGGAGGTCGAAGGGAAGCTTCGCCCAGTAATTGTCGCCCACCTCATTCACCGTATAGCGGTGCGCGTGATCGCCAGCGATCGTAAGGATCTGCATGTCCGCAAGCATTCGAAGTCCCTTCGAGATCATGGGCCGCGAAAGGCCGGTGAGCAGCTCAAAATCGTTATAGGACACAGCAGCCGTGCGGGTGTGGAAATCGGCCTGCAGCGAAACCGCGAGTAAGCACTTCAGCGCAGCAATGCTTGTTCCCGCTTGTCCGCCGGCCTTGAATGCCCCCAGATCGCAACCAGTGGTCCGCGTCCATCCGGTTGGGAGCTTGCTGAATCGGTAGGCCATATCAGTCCTTCTTCGAGCCGGTGAGATGACGTACAACCTGGTAGATCACC